>NZ_JACBIU010000002.1:0-349782 GCF_013839555.1 Nocardia sp. GTS18
AATGAAATAATATGAAGATATCCTATGCAGACAGTGAACTATAACTCTAGATGCGTCGTCAGCGTCAGATGTGTAGAAGGGACAGCCCCACCTCCGCTTCACCCGCCGCACCCTGAGCGGAACTGAGGGCCCACCCGATCACGGATGAATCTAAGGGCAGTCGGGCGGTCGGGCAACCGTCTCACTGCGGCGGAACACGCCCCAGCAGGGGCGGGCCCGGTCGGCTCCGCCCCTGCTGCTGTCCGTTCTATCCGTTGAGGGTGATCCAGGCCTGACCCGAAAGCTGTTCCAGGTCATAGTGTTGCGGGTAGGTGTCGGAGGTGGCGACGATCTTCGCCTCGACCCGGCCGGGGCCGGGGCCCATGCCGAAACCGGTGATCACCCCGTCCGGCGCCTGTTCGATGACGCCGTTGGCGTCGACCCGGTGGGACTGACTGTTCTCACGACCGGTGTCGAGGTTCTTCCACCGCACCGAGATCCGGTACGGCTGGCAGTTCTGTCCGTCCTGAATGATTTTCACGCGAACACCGAGGTGCCCGGCCTGTGGCTGGGGCACGGTTTCCGCGTTGACGATGGCCGAGCATCCTCCCGGCACCCGGACGAGTGTCGGTACGAATCGGACGACCTGATCCGACGGCAATGCCGCCGCCGGACCACTGAACCCGACGAGCGCGGTAACGGCCGCTGCGGCGGCCACCCCGACCTGAACCGAAACCCGTTGACCTTGCTTGCTTTTCAGACTCATGCTCCGAAATTCGCGACTCGCCCGGAGATCGTTAACCACCGTAATGGTCTCGATGTGACAACGGCATCGGAGACCTGGGTCACAGAGTTTCCTCAGGCATGCGGCACTCCCCACTCACTGTTGCCCAGTAATGTCCGCGGCGAACTACCGGATTGGAGACAACAGGTGAGCGGACGCAACGGATTTCTGCTGCTCGGCGGGATCTCGTCGGTCGGGGCGGGGGCGGTGCACTTCATGGCCGCCGGAATGCACACCGAACACGCCACCTTGGCGCGGCTGATGGTCGTGCTCGCCGCGATGCAGTGCGCCGTCGGGCTGGCGGTGCTGCTGAGTGATCGCAAGATCGTCGTGTCAGCGTTGGCCGCCGTGAACGCGTTCGCGGTTGCGGTGTGGGCGTTCACCCGTTTCGCCGATATCCCGTGGGTCACCGGGCTGACAGCGGAGTCACCGGCCGTCGCCGATACCGTGTGCGCGGCGCTGGGTGCGCTCGCTGTCCTCGGTGCGGCCGTCGCACTGGTGCGGCCCGGCGCGACCCTGCCGCCCATGCGGTCCGGGTTCGCGGCCGCGGCCGTCGGTGTGCTGGCGCTGGCGGCCATGCTCAACGGTGTCGGGCATGTGCACAGCCACGGCGACAGCGACGATCACGCGCACGCGGCGGGCGAGGACCACGGTGACTCCTGGCCTCGGGCGTTCGACCCGGGCAAACCGATCGATATCTCCGGCGTCCCGGGCGTCACCGCCGAACAGGAGCAGCGCGCGACGGCCCTGATCCAGAACACCCTCGCGAAACTGCCCGCCTTCGCCGACGTCACCACCATCGGCGCACTCGGCTTCCGCTCGATCGGCGATGCCGCCACCGGCTACGAGCACTGGATCAACACCGGCTACATCCGCGACGACAGCTTCCTCGACCCGACGCGACCGGAATCGCTGGTCTACCGGGTCGACGGCCAGAACCGCACCCTGGTGTCGGCCATGTACATGGCCAAGGGCAAGAAGATCGACGACCCTGCCCTCACCGATTACGCGGGCCCGCTGATGCAGTGGCACGTGCACGACAACCTGTGCTGGAAGGCAGGCGACAACGGCCCCCAGGTCGCCGGCGTGACCGACGAGCAGGGCAACTGCCCGCCGAACTCGATCAACCCCGGCGCGGGCAACCCGATGGTGCACGTGTGGATCGCCCCGCACGAATGCGGCCCGTTCGCGGCGCTGGAAGGTCACGGCGCCGGGCAGGCGGCCACGGACGGTCGACGCACCGACACCTGCGGCGGCCACGACCACGGTGGCGGCCACAAGTAGGACCGCTTTCCCCAGGCCGGAGGTCCGCAGGTCCGATTCCCGGCAAGCGCGCCTCGACTGCCGATGGTCAGCGGGTTTGCAATCCGCGGCGCAGCGCGTCGATGGTTGTCTCCGGAGAAGTGTTGAAGCAGAACCGGATTCCCGGCGCGATCTCGGTCGCCACATTGATCAGGCGTTCGAACAGCACGGTGTGCTCGGGTGCCATCCGCACCCCGGCGCCGATCATCGCGACCCCGAACGGCCTGCCCGTCGCGCAGTCCCGCAGGGTCGCCTCGGCGGCGTCGGGGTCTGCCGGGACCTGGCAGGTGACGATGTCGAAACCCGCTTCGCGCAAGGCGTTCTCGCCTGCCGCGATACGGGCGGTGAGGGTCGCTTCGTCGAGCTGCGGGTACCGGCTGTAGTCGACGGCGCTGGGGTGCAGGCCGATCGAGAGCACGGTGTCGGATTTCTGGTCGGCCACTGCGTCCTCCGTTGTCATCAGATAGGCGGCTACTACCAGCACCCCCGCAGCGAGCACGGCGCCGAACTTCACCACGGCGCGGTGCCGATGCGGTCCACGAATGCGCCGGTGGGTCCGTCGGGGCCGATCGTCGCCATGGCCACGATCGCATCGGTGCCCTCGGTAACAGTCTGGAAACCACTGTGCCCGTTGAGGTCGGTCGCCGTATAGCCGGGATCGACGGCGTTGACCTTCATCGTGTCGAGTTCGCTCGCGTACATGACGGTTAGCATGTTCAGCGCGGCCTTGGTGCTCGGGTAGCCGAGGGCCGGTGGCAGCAGGCCTGCCCACTTCGGGTCGGTGATGGTGGCGATCGAGCCGATGCCGCTGGAAACCATCACGATGCGTGGATGCCCGGACAGGCGCAGCAGCGGCAGGAACGCGTTGGTCACCCGGATCGGCCCGAAGACATTGGTTTCGAACACCTCGCGCAGATCTTCGGGCCCGGTCTCGCTCGGCGCGGTATGTGGGCCGCCGATGGCGGCGTTGTTGATCAGGACATCGAGGCGGCCCGCTTCGGATTTCACTGTGTCCGCCGCGGCCATGACGGAGTCGTCGGAGGTCACGTCCAGCGCGACGAACCGGACGTCGGCACCGGTCGCGGCGAGTTCGACGGCCGCCGCCCTACCGCGACCGGTGTCGCGAGCGGCGAGGAACACCTGCCAGCCCGAGCCCGCCAGCCGGCGAACCGTTTCGCGGCCGAGTCCTTTGTTTGCCCCGGTCACCAGGGCGATCGTCTGTGTCATGCATCCAGACTCACGCCACAGCGAGCCACACTCCAGTGCCGGAGAGGCATAGGACGGGCGGTACCACGCCCTATCGAGCGAGAACTGGCGAAGCGACCCGCGCACCGGCGACGCGGATGCCGCGCAGCAGCAGGATCGCCGCGATCACCACCACCGGAGCGGGCGTCGGCTCCACGACGACGGCGCACACCACACACGCCGGGCTTCGAGGTCCCCAGCCGAGCACCGCCCACGCGAGGAATTCGGGTGGGATTCGCGGTACCACCCCGCCACCACCGGCCTGCGGCACCATGGAAAACGTGGACAGAGCGGAATTGGCGACGGTACTGCGCGGTGCGCGCTCCCGGCTCTCGCCCGTCGATGTCGGCCTGCCCGCCGGAGCCCGCCGACAGGTGCGCGGGCTGCGGCGCGAGGAGGTGGCGAGCCTGGCCGGCGTGAGTGTCGATTACATCGTTCGCCTCGAACAAGGGCGTGGACCCAAGCCGTCCGATCAGGTACTCGGAGCACTCACCAGGGCGCTGCGGCTCACCGATGTCGACCGGGATCTGGTCTACCGGCTCGCCGGCTCCGAACCACCGCAGGCGGGGCGGATTCCGATGGTCATCCGGCCGAGCGTCCAGCGGCTGCTGGATCGGCTCACCGACCTTCCGGTGCTCGTCCTGTCCGCGAAATCCGACACCCTCGCCTGGAATTCACTGTCGGCCGCGCTGCTGGGCGACTTCTCCGCCATCCCGCCCGAGCAGCGGAACATCATGTGGCAGCGCTTCCTCGGCACCGGTATGAGCCGCGTCGTCATGACACCGGAGGAGGCCGACAGCAACGCCGCCGCCTGCGTCGGCTGCCTGCGCGCCGTCAAGGCCACCTACCCCGACGACCCAGACCTCACCCGCCTGCTCACCGAACTACGCACGCGCAGCGAGGAATTCGAGTCCCACTGGCAAGCAGGCCGTTCCAGCACCATGCACAGCCTCACCAAAACCATCGCCCACCCCGACCTGGGCACCCTCACCCTCGACTGCGACGCCATGCACGTGCCCCACACCGACCAAACCATCGTCATCTACTCCGCACCGCCCAACACCCCCACCGCCACAGCCCTCGACCTCCTCCGCGTGACCGGCCTCGAAACCTTCGGCCCGAGATAGCCGAGACCAGGCCGGTGGACGCGAGATCCTCGAATACTGGATCCCGGCAGAGGATCTCGCCGAGTTCAACCGCAATATCGTCGGCACGATCGAGGTGGTGCGGCGATTTCCCGAGGATGCGCCGATGCCGGGGTGATCAGGGTTCGGAGTGCTGCTTCGGGATCGCGGCCTTGATGGCGCCGATGGCGGTTTGTGGGTCGTCGGCCCAGAAGGCGATGGTCGATGAGGTCAGCTCGCCCTGTGGTGTGGAGAAGGTGTGGGGCGCGGCCAGTTCCAGGCGGATGTTGGTGGAACTGCCGACCGGGAGGGCGATGGTTCCATTTGCTGTGCGGTGCAACGACTTCGATTCGTCGTAGCCGCGCATGTCGGGGCGCACAGCGCGCACGGCGGAGAGGGGGATCGCGAGTTCTGTGCGGCGCAGGTAGCGAACGCGTAGGTGGGCGGGGGTGAGGACGTGCGGGTACACGTGGTGAGCGGCGAGCAGGCCGAGCATCCACAGCAGTCCCCAGATGCCGAGTGCCAGTGCGGCCAGGCGGACCGGCGCCCACGGAATGATCAGGTGCACAGCGGGAATCTCCACCGCACTGACCACGACGAACGCCCAAAGGATGGCCGACATGGCGCCCGCGTAGCGGATCGAGGTGCCGTCCGCGATGTCGGGCCTGCGGGTGATCGCGCGGCCGAGGCTCACCCACAGATCGATTTCGAACCGGAAGAAACGGCGTACGAGCCGCAGGACAGGGCGCATGGCGACCTCCTTTGCAATACAACTGCATTGTAAAGAGCCACACCATGGCAATACAAGTGCATCGTGAAAGAATGGCCGCATGCCGAAACGGGTGGATCACAGTTCGCGCCGGGCCGAGATCAGCGACGCCGTGATGCGCCTACTCGCCCGCGACGGGCTCGAAGCGGTCAGCCTGCGCCACGTCGCCGCCGAGGCGGGCGTCTCCGCAGGTCAGGTGCAGCACTACTTCCCCACCAAGGACGCGATGATGGAATTCGCCGCGACCACCATCGCGGGCAGAATCGGTGAGCGCATCACCGCCGCGGGCCCCGACCCCGACCTGCACCAGATCCTCACCGCCCTCCTCCCCACCGACGCCGAATCCACCGCCGACACCCGCACCCTGATCGGCTACCTGGCCTTCGCCTCGGTCCGCCCCCAGATCGCCGAAACCCTGGCAACCAACGGCCGAGGCTTCCGCGACCACATCGCGACACTGCTCCCCTACCACCCCGAGCCGACGAAGGCAGCCAGCGCTTTGCTGGCCCTCCTCGACGGCCTGGCCCTACACGTCACCGTCGGCCAGATCTCCGCCGACGACGCACGCGCACTGTTGACCAGCGCCATCGATGAAGCTCTCGCACGACGCTCGCGTGGGCGATGAGCAGAGGCGACGAGCCCGCTCCCGCTGCACGTTCGGCAATGGCCGATGACCAGCAGTCCCGGCGCACCGTTCGATGCGCCGGGGCCGGAACTCATCCAGTGACAGCGGCGCCTTCCGAAGCCCGGAGCCGCGCGACAGCCTCGGCGGTGTCAACCATCACCAGCTCCGCGTTGATCTGCGCACCCGCCATCGCACCAGCCGCCGCGGCGGCGCCGACCTGGGCCATCGGGTCGGTGGCGTTGCCCGCGATCCACACGCCGGGGGCCGAGGTGCGGCCCATAGGGTCGGCTGGGATGTGGTCGCCGACCCCGCTCGGGTGGGGTTCGGGGGTGAGGCCGAGGTCGGTGAGGAAGGTGGCGCGGGTGCTGAAGCGGGGGCCGACGACCAGGGCGTCCCTGTCGATCACGGTGCCGTCGGCAAGCCGGACGCCGCTCAGCTTTCCGCCGTCGGCGAGCACCTCGACCACCTCGCCGTCGACCACGCGAACACCCCGTGCCGCAAGCTTTTCCGCGTCTTCGTCAGCGGCCGGAGCCGTGTGTGACAGGAACACGATGTCGTCGGTCAATTGGGTGAACAGCAGCGCCTGATGGACCGCCATCGGCCCGGTCGCCAGGATCGCGATCCGCTGATCGCGCACCTCCCAGCCGTGGCAGTACGGGCAGTGCAGCACGTCGTGCCCCCAGCGTTCGCGCAGTCCGGCGATCGGTGGCAGCTCGTCGGCGAGCCCGGTGGTGACGAGGATGCGCCGTGCGAAGACGGACCGGCCGTCCGCCAGCTCCACCCGGAATTCGCGGGAGGCGTGCTCATTTCCGGACGGATCGGTGGAGGCGGAGTCGCCGACACGGTCGACAGCGACCACCTCGCCGGTCACCACCTGGCCCCCGTACCCACGCACCTCCTCGCGCCCGAGCGCAACCAGCTCCAGCGGCGGCATCCCCTCCCGCCCCAGCAGCCCGTGCACCCCGTCGGCGGGCGCGTTGCGCGGCGTACCGGCATCGATCACCAGCACCGATCGCCGCTGCCGCACCAGCATCAACGCACCGTTCAGCCCGGCGGCACCCCCGCCGATCACCACCACGTCGTAGGACTCGTTCAGCTCTGTCATGTCGACCTCCTTCGGGAATTCACAGTGCACCAACGGACGAAAAACTGGCAAGCATGTTTGCCGCTATGGCAAACTGGTTGGCATGGACGACCTCGAACAGACCCTCGACTCGGTCGGCCCCCGTCTGCGCGCCCTGCGCAAACAGCGCCAGACCACCCTCGCCGACCTGTCCACCGAGACCGGGATCTCGGTGAGCACCCTGTCGCGCCTGGAATCGGGCGACCGCAAACCCACCCTGGAACTGCTGCTCCCCCTGGCCAAGGCACACGGCGTCACCCTCGACGAACTCGTCGACGCCCCACCCACCGGCGACCCACGCATCCACCTGCGCCCGGTGACCAGACACGGCATGACGATGCTCCCACTCACCAAACGCGCGGGCGGTATCCAGGCCTACAAGATCGTCATCCCCCCGGGCGCCCGCGACCGGCCCGACACACCCCAAACACATGAGGGCTACGAATGGCTCTACGTTCTCAACGGCCGTCTACGCCTGATCCTCGGCGACCACGATATCGTCCTCACCCCCGGCGAGGCAGCCGAATTCGACACCCACGTCCCGCACTGGTTCGGCGCGGCCGACAACCAGCCCGTCGAGTTCCTCAGCCTGTTCGGCAAACAGGGCGAACGCGCCCACTTCCGCGCGAAACCGCGCGAGAACGGTTGACGCTCAACCCCGCAGCGCGGAGATCAACGCGGGACTGAGGGCGAGCGCGGGCAGCGACTCGACCAGCAGATCGACCAAAGACTCACGGCTGATGGGCTTTTCGACCATCCAGGTCAGAATCGTCTCCTCTACGAACGCGATCCAGCCGCGGATCGCGAGGGTGAGTCGCGCCAGGTCGGGGTCGTCGGGCGGCAGCGGCAGTTCGCTGACGATGAGATCGGCGATGGCGGCGCGGGTCTCGTTGACGTAGTCGGTCATGTCGGGGGTGCGGCTGGCGGGACCGCGCAACACCGAGTGGTAGGCCGCGGAATGGCCGATGGCGTAGTCGACGAACCGTTCGATCGAATCGCGCAGCATGTCGAACAGCGACAACTCGCGGTCGGGCATGACGGCGGCATAGAACTCGGTGCTCACGTGCCGCGCGATCGCCTCGTGGAACTCCTGCTTGGAGGCGAAGTAGTGGAACAGCAGACCCCGCGAGATGCCCGCCTGCTTGGCGATGTCGTCGACCGAGATGTCCTCGAGCGGTCGATCGGCCAGCATCTCGGCGCCGAGGTGGATCAGCTGTAGTCGCCGCTCCTCCGGGCCGAGCCGGACACGCTTGGTCGCTCCCGAACTTCTGCTACTCACATCGACCATCCTAGCCACTACTGAACTATGCTCAATAGCTGTTGACTCCGGCTCAATAGCGACGTAGTCTGCATTACATGAGTCGCAAGGTTACAGACAACGTTGTCGAACCCCGAACCGTCGACAACCGCGCCCGCCACGTGAAGACGATCATCATCGGCAGCGGTTTCGCCGGTCTCGGCCTGGCCATCCGCCTGGCCCAGCAGGGTCGCGAGGACTTCCTCGTGCTCGAGCGGGGCAGCGAGGTCGGCGGCACCTGGCGTGACAACACCTATCCGGGCGCCGCCTGCGACGTGCCTTCGCACCTGTACTCGTACTCCTTCGCGCTGAACCCGGACTGGACCCGCTCGTTCTCGCGCCAGGGCGAGATCCAGGCGTACATCAAGAGCGTTGCGGAGCGCTACGACGTGCTCGACCGGCACGTCTTCGACTGCGACGTGCGCCGCGTGCACTGGAACAACGAGACCAGCCGCTGGGAGATCAGCTCCACGCAGGGCGAATTCACCGCCGACACCGTCGTCAGCGCGGTCGGCGCACTCTGCGAGCCCGCGCTGCCCGACATCAAGGGCATCAACGAGTTCGAGGGCGAGATCTTCCACTCCGCGCAGTGGAACCACGACGCCGACCTCACCGGCAAGCGCGTCGCCGTGATCGGCACCGGCGCCTCGGCGATCCAGATCGTGCCCGCCATCGCCGACAAGGTCGCCACCCTCGACGTCTACCAGCGCACCGCCCCCTGGCTGCTGCCGCGGATGGACCGTCCCTACCTGCTGCCGGAACGCCTGGCGTTCAAGCACATTCCGGGCGTGCAGCGCCTCAGCCGCGCCGCCATCTACGCCGCGCGCGAGACCCAGGTCGTCGGCCTGGCCAAGTTCCCGGTGCTGATGAAGGGCTTCGAAGCCCTCTCGCGCGCCAAGCTGCAGTTCGAGATCCGCGACCCCGAACTGCGCAAGAAGGTCACCCCGAACTACCGGATCGGCTGCAAGCGCATGCTGATCTCCAACGAGTACTACCCGGCGCTCGATCGCGACAACGTCGACGTGATCACCGACGGCATCGCCGAGGTGAAGCCGGGCTCGATCGTCACCAAGGACGGCACCGAGCGCGAGATCGACGCCCTGATCGTGGCCACCGGCTTCCACGTCACCGATTCGCCGACCTACAACAACATCGTCGGCCGCGACGGGCGCACCCTGTCGGAGGTGTTCGACGAGATCGGCCAGCAGGCCTACAAGGGTTCGGCGATCGCGAACTTCCCGAATATGTTCTTCCTGGTCGGCCCGAATGTGGGCCTGGGGCACACCTCGATGGTGTACATGATCGAATCGCAGATCAATTACGTCAGCGATGCCCTGGCTACCATCGACAAACTCGGCCTGAAAACTGTCGAGGTACGCGAAGACATTCTGCGCGAGTACAACACCGGCTTGCAGAACAAGCTCGCCAAGTCGGTCTGGAATACCGGCGGCTGCGCCAGCTGGTACCTCGACAAGCACGGCAACAACACCACCCTGTGGCCGGACTTCACGTTCGAATTCCGCAGGATCACAAAGCATTTCGACGTTTCCGCCTACAATACGACAACCGCAGACGCCTCCGGCGCCGATCTGAAAGTGGTGGCAGCACAGTGAGCAAAGATGCTTACTTCACGAACAAGGTATGTGTGATCACCGGTGCCGGCTCCGGCATCGGGCGCGCGCTGGCCGAGAACCTGGCCAAGCGCGGCGCCAAGCTGGCACTGAGCGATATCGACACCGAAGGCCTGGCCGAGACCGTCCGGCTGTGCGAGGCACTGGGCGCGCAGGTGAAGTCCGACCGGCTCAACGTGGCCGAGCGCGAGGCTTTCCTGGTCTACGCCGACTCGGTGAAGCAGCACTTCGGCGTGGTGCACCAGGTGTACAACAACGCGGGCATCGCCTACCACGGCGACGTGGTGAAGACCGAGTTCAAAGACATCGAACGCATCATGGACGTGGACTTCTGGGGTGTCGTCAACGGCACCAAGGCGTTCCTGCCGATGCTGATCGAGTCCGGTGACGGCCACGTGGTCAACGTGTCGAGCCTGTTCGGTCTGGTCACCGTGCCGGGCCAGGCGGCCTACAACTCGGCCAAGTTCGCGGTGCGCGGCTTCACCGAGGCGCTGTACCAGGAGATGAAGGTCTCGAAGACACCCGTGCAGGTCACCTGCGTGCATCCCGGCGGCATCAAGACCGCCGTCGCCCGCAACGCCACTTACGCCGAGGGCATCGACAAGGCCAACACCGCGTCGCTGTTCGACAAGTACCTGGCGATCCACAGCCCGGAGATGGCCGCGCAGACCATCACCGAGGGTGTGCGCAAGGGTCACGCACGCGTGCTGATCGGCTGGGAGGCCAAGCTGCTCGACGTGAGCGTGCGCTTCCTGGCCTCGGGCTACAACCGGATCTCGGCCGCTGTCAACGGCCGCTTCATGCCGCACTGACCCTCTCGAGATCCAGGAAAACGCCATGCGCGAGTTCAAGATTCCGCTGCCGGTGGTTCGCGCGCTGCTCGATCCGGTCTTCCGGGTGACGCTGCACGCGCGACTGCCCGTCGCCGTGCAGCGCACCCTGCTCGACGTGTCCTCCCGGCTGCAGTTCATGCCCGACGGCGCCGTCGTGCAGCAATTGCAGCTGGGTGGGCGCCCCGCCGAGCGGGTGATCGCCGAGATCGCGATCCCGGGTTCGCGTACCCGGGCCGTCCCGCCGGAGCGCGCGGCGGGCGCGATCCTGTACCTGCACGGCGGCGGTTACGTGGTCGGTTCGCTGGCCACCCACCGCTCCCTGGTCGCCAGGCTGGCGCTGGAGAGTTGCTGTGCGGTGTACTCGCTGGACTACCGGCTGGCGCCCGAGCACCCCTTCCCGGCCGGCCTCGACGACGCCGAGGCCGCGTTCCTCGATCTGGTGAACAACGTCGGCTACCAGCCGGATCAGATCTGTCTGGCCGGCGATTCGGCGGGCGGTGGACTCGCGCTCGCGCTGGCCCAGCGGCTGATCGAACGCCACAAGATGACCCCGGCCGCGCTCGGGCTCATCGCACCGTGGGTCGACCCCACCGACCCGCCGAGCCGCGACCGTGACCTGGTGATCAACCGGGCGTGGTCGCGACTGTGCGCCGCCCACTACCTCGGCGACGGCGACGCCACCACAGCGGGTTACGCCCCGCTGTCGGGCAACCTGATCGGCCTGCCACCCACCTATGTGCAGGTCGATGTGAGCGAACTTCTGCACGACCAGTGCCGCACGCTCGTCTCGGCCCTGCGTGGAGCGGGCGTGCACGTCCGTTTCACCGAAACCCGCGGCCTTTGGCACGTCGCGCAACTGCAGGCCGCGCTGGTCGCCGAGGCCGCGCTCGCGCTGCGCGAACTCGCGGACTTCCTGCGGGAAGCAATCCAGCCCGTATCGATAGACGACTTACGATAAAGCCAGGTGACGGGCATTTCGGGCGGCGATATCGCAACCGGGCCGAACGTGTCGTAGATTACTGGCGAGTAGAACCCACTGGAAGGGCACTGATGCGAGAGTTCGAAGTTCCGGCTTCCTACACCATCCCGGACGATGCGAACAATTCCGACAACGTCTTCCGCTTCGGCGAGGAGACGCCGAACGCGGTGTTGTTCAACGTTCCGAACGGCAGCGGCGGCTGGAATGACGTCACGGCGGCACAATTCGCGAAAGCCGTCACCGGCGTCGCCAAGGGCCTGATCGCCTCCGGCGTCGAACTGGGCGACCGGGTCGCGATCATGGCGGCCACGCGATACGAGTGGACGCTGCTCGACTTCGCGATCTGGGCCGCCGGTGGCGTGACCGTCGCGATCTACGACAGCTCGGCCGCCGAGCAGGCCAAGTGGATCCTGCAGGATTCCGAGACCAAGCTGCTGGTCGTCGAGAACGACAAGCACAAGGCGACCATCGACGAGATCGACGCCGCGTCGCTGCCCGCGCTCGCCGAGACCCTGCAGATCGACAAGGGCGCCGTCGACACCCTGACCGAGCGTGGTGCCGACCTCGACGATGCCGTGGTGCACGAGCGCCGCAAGCAGGTCGGCGCGGCCTCGCCCGCCACCCTGATCTACACCTCGGGCACCACCGGCAAGCCCAAGGGCGTGCAGCTCACCCACGCCAACCTGTGGGCCGAGTCGCGCTCGGGTGGCATCGAGCTCAGCGCGTTCGTCGCCGAGGGCCAGAAGACCCTGCTGTTCCTGCCGCTGGCGCACGTGTTCGCCCGCGCGGTCGCGCTGATCGCCTTCGATTCCAAGGTGACCATCCGCCACTCCTCGGACTGGACCACGCTGGTCGAACAGTTCGGTGAGTTCAAGCCGGACTTCATCCTCTCGGTGCCGCGCGTGTTCGAGAAGGTCTACAACTCGGCCAAGCAGAAGGCGCACGACGGCGGCAAGGGCAAGATCTTCGACGCCGCCGCCGAGACGGCCATCGCCTACAGCGAGGCGCTCGAGAAGGGCAGCCCCGACCTGCTGCTCAAGCTCAAGCACTTCGTCTTCGACAAGCTGGTCTACAGCAAGCTGCGTGCCGCTCTCGGTGGGCAGTGCCTGGCCGCCGTGTCCGGTGGTGGCCCCCTGGGCGCTCGCCTCGGCCACTTCTTCCGTGGCGTCGGCGTCACCATCTACGAGGGCTACGGCCTGACCGAGACCACCGCCGCGTTCAGCGTGAACACCCCCACCCACATCCGGGTCGGTTCGGTGGGTCGCCCGATCCAGGGCCACGCCGCCAAGATCGCCGAGGACGGCGAGCTGCTGCTCAAGGGTTCGGTCGTGTTCGGCGGCTACTGGAAGAACGACGAAGCCACCGCCGAAGCGTTCGAGGACGGCTGGTTCAAGACCGGCGACCTGGGTGCCATCGACGCCGACGGCTTCATCACCATCACGGGCCGCAAGAAGGAAATCCTGGTCACCGCGGGCGGCAAGAACGTCTCCCCCGCCGTGCTCGAGGACTCCCTGCGCGCGCACCCGCTGATCAGCCAGGTGATGGTCGTCGGTGACGGTCAGCCGTTCATCGGCGCCCTGATCACCCTCGATCCCGAGGCCCTGCCGGGCTGGAAGGACCGCAACGGTGTCGCCGCCGACACCGCGATCGAGAAGCTGATCGAGAACGAGGCGCTGGTCGCCGAGATCCAGGCCGCCGTCGACGAGACCAACAAGAAGGTCTCCAAGGCCGAGGCCATCAAGAAGATCCGTATCCTCCCGGTCGACTGGACCCAGGAGACGGGCGAGCTCACCCCGAAGATGTCACTCAAGCGCGCCGTCGTCATGAAGCAGTACGCCGGTGAGGTCGACAAGATCTACAGCTGACGTAGCTGATCAGAAAAGGCCGGTTGCTTTGTGCAACCGGCCTTTTCGTTGTTCTCGGTACGTTTCAGAACCGCTGGGCCGCGAATTGGGCTGCGGTGACGGTCATTCCGTTGACGCTGTAGAGGGTGTGCAGGGCATTGGGGTAGGCCAGCGGGGAACCGTCGCAGATGTTGTCGCCATCGATGCACAGGTCGATGGTCTTGTTCCGGTAGGACGCGCCGATCGACAGCGCGGGCGCGGCGGCGTCACGCAGGAACCGTTCGGAGGGTTTGCCGAACAGCACGACGGCGGCGACGTGCTCGACCACCTCGCCCCGCATCGGTTCGGGCAGGTACCGCTCGTATTCCGGCGGAACCCCCTCGGGCACACCGGCACCCGTCGCGAACCCGGCCAGCGCCGCACCCTGCGAATACCCGCCGAGCACGATCCGCGTGCCGGGACAATTCGCCGCGACGAACTCCACCCGCCGCTGCGCATCGTCGATCCCCCGCACCACCGACTGCGCGAACCCTAGCCGATCCGCGAAGTCACTACTGGCCGGATAGTCGACCCCATAGGCCCCCACCGACCGCCCACCGGCATTCGCCCGTAGCGCCTCGACAAAGGACACCCCGGTCACCCCGAGCTCCCCACCCGGCTCAGCGGTCCCCCGCGCGAACACCACCTCCACATCGGAGCAGGGCGCGGCGAGCGCGGACTGGACGGGCGATACCACCGGAATCGCGGCTGCCAAGAACACTGCAGACACGAATCGACGAAGAGAACGTGCTGTCATGCCGCGCAGACTACCTACCGGCGGCGTTGACCAGCCCCTTTCCACACCGACTCGCCGACCGACGATCGATAACGCGCGGGCCCCGAGCCCTCGAGAAGCTGCAACACCTGTTGAACTTGCTGGCAAGATAGTGGATGTTCGTGCACGAAGCAGCACAACCTAGGAGCGCGTGTGTCCGCCATCTTCGACTGGGCGACCAGCGACAACTTGCAGCCGGAGCCGGTCACCCTGGAGATCTGGCGCAAGCTGTCCGAGGACTACTGCCGTCAGGTCGAGGTGGTCAACGGTGACATCGTGCGCGCGGAATCGCCGAATCGCGCTCATCAGAAGGCCGCGCGACGCTTGGCCGACCTGGTGGAAGCCGCCGCGCTCGCACATGTCAACCAATGGGGTGGGTGCCTGGATGTAGACACCGACTTCGATGTGGTGTTGTGGGAGTTTCCCCGAGTCACCATCCGCCGTCCTGATGTCGCATTGTTCGACTGCGCACCGAACGATCTGCGCCCGCTGCCCGCGTCACTGGTGAAGATCGCGATCGAGGTGATCTCCCCCGGCACCGAAATGGTGGACAGCGCCGACAAGAAGACCGAATACGCCCTGGCCGGAATCCCCTGGTACTGGCTGGTGTGGGTGTCGGACAACAGCGTCAGCATGATCAAGATCTTTGTCCTGGACCATGTACAGGGGCAGTACGTCCCGCACCTGGAGTTGCAGCCTGCCGACGGTGATTCCGTTATCGAGGCGCCGGTCCGCTGCCAGATCGATTGGAAGCGGTTGAGCGACCTGGTGCTGTGACGGCGACTTCCGGTTTCGCCGCCGATTTCGCGTGGCCCACAAACAGAGCCGAGGCGAGCACGCCCACGAGCAGGATCGCGGCGGGCAGCAGCATGGACTGAGCCAGCGACGTACTGAATTCGTCGATGACGTGGGGTGGGAGGGGGCCGGTGCTCGCGCCCTCACCGATCGGGGCATCGCCGCTGAGGCCGTTGGCGCTGAGCCGGGCGGCGATGAGGGCGCCGATGGCGGCACTGCCCAGGACCGAACCGACCTGGCGGGTGGTGTTGTAGACACCGGCGCCCGCACCGGCCTGGGTGACCGGCAGGTTGTGGGTGGCGGTCGAGGCGAGCGGAGCCCAGATGCAGGCGTTGGCCAGACCGGCGAGACCGCCCACGATCATGAACGCCACGATCGAGGAATCCGGCTTCATCAGCACGGCGAAACCGACGATGGAGGCGGCGAAGAGGGAGAAGCCCGCGGTGGGGATCAGGCGAGGCGGTAATCGGTCGGCGAATTTACCGATGAACGGCGCCGCGATACCGGTGACGATCGCCATCGGCGCGAACATCAGTGCCGATGTGGTCGGCGACATCTCCCGCACGCCCTGCAGATAGAAATAGGCGGGCACCATCATGGATGTGACGGCGGCGCCCATCGCGGCGATCGCCAGATTCGACAAGGCGAAATTGCGGTCGGCGAACAAACTCAACGGCACGAGCGGTTCGCCGGTATTGCGCGCCTGATTCACGACGAACAGCACGAGCATCACCACACCGAACGCGATCAACGCCCAGATCCACGGCGCCCAATCCTGCGCGTTGCCTTCCTGGATACCGAAAACCAGGGCGAGCATGCCGATACCGCTGAGCAGCACGCCGACGAAGTCGAACTTGTGCTTGCTGGTCGGCAAGGCAGGTACCAGCCACATCGCCAGACCGAACGCGATGACACCCACCGGCAGGTTCACGAAGAAGATCCATTCCCAGCCGAGCCCGTCGACCAGGACACCGCCGAGAATCGGGCCGATCAGCGTCGCCAGACCGGCCACCGCACCCCACAGACCCATCGCCGCACCGCGCCGGTCCGGCGGGAAGGTCCGGGTGATCACCGCCATCGTCTGCGGTGTCATCAGCGCGGCACCGATCCCCTGGGCGGCGCGCGCCGCGATCAGCATCCCGATGCTGCCCGACAACCCGCACCACAGCGACGCACCGGTGAACACCGCCAACCCGATCAGGTAGATGTTCTTCGGCCCGAATCTGTCCCCTAATCGCCCGGTGACCAGCAGCGGCACCGCATAGGTGAGCAGGTAGGCGCTGGTCACCCAGATGACATCGGTGATGTCGGTGTGGAACGCGCTCATGATCGCCGGATTGGCGACGGCGACGATCGTCATGTCCAGCAGGATCATGAAGAACCCGACCACCAGCGCGAACAGCGCCAGCCATGGATTGCGTTCGGTGGTCATCGATACGTCCTATCGAGGGATTGATCGGGTGACGATCCGGCCGTTCATGATCGTCGCACTGCCGAGCCTAGGCCCGGGCACCGACACGAAGCCCGGCGAGCATCTGCTGCGCCCTGGATAAGCCCTTCTGGCTGGTCAAGGCTGCGGTACCGTGGGGAAATCTCGACAGGGGGAGTGGAAAATGAGTCATCCCATAGCTTTTCGTGCCGTTCGTGGGCTCGGGACCGCGGTGGTGGCGCTGATCGCCGTAATACTTGTGCTCGAAACGGCCGGGGTCGCCGTGCGCTGGCTCGGCTATCGCTCGGTCTCCGGACGCTACGAGGGCACCGTGAGCAGCGCCGAGTACAACGCGGCCCGCGACATCATGATGCCGCTCGAGGTCGGCATGTGGCTGCTGTCGGTGCTGTTGATGTTCATCACCTGGATCATCCTGGTGGTGTGGATGCTGCGGTCCCGAAACAACGCCCAACTGGTCTCCCCCGCACAGCATCACCTCTCCGCGCCATGGGCGTTCTGGGGCTGGGTGGTCCCCGTCGTCTCACTGTGGTTCCCACCCCTGTTCCTGCACGACATCGCGAGAGCATCGAACCCCGAGCAACGCGGCACGCCCCTAGTACCCCTCTGGTGGATCGCCTGGCTCGCCGCCTGGCTCACCTTCTGGACCGGCTCCGTCCTGACAGCCGCCGGCATCTCCGAGGACCACGACACCATCCAACCCCTGCGCGACGCCGAGGTCGACTCCCTGTTCACCTTCAGCCTCCTACGCACGTTCGCCACCCTGCTCTTCATCACCGCAGGAATCCTCCTGTCCACCACCGTCCTGAAAATCACCCGCACCCAATCCCGCTGGGCCCCAACACACCTTTAGATCGTCGAGCGTCATCTGCGCCAATACAGTGTTGCTTCGGTGACGGTGGGGTGGTGGCCGGCGAATGGTGTGCCGGATTCCAGGCTGTTGGCGAGGGTGGTGAACAAGTCGGTGAGGGACGGCCACAACTCGCCTTCCGAGGCGCCGGTGGCGCTGTATTCGGCGATGCAGCCGGAGCGGGCGCCGGGGCGGGTGTCGAGGAACAGGGTGGAGCCGTCGAGGTCGGCGAACGGGATGAATTCTGGGAGGAAGAGTTCGCTCGGTGAACCCGCGGGTTCGGCGCTGAGGGTTGCCGGGTCGTAAACGGCGGCGTACTCGGGGATCCGGTTTCGCTGGTCGTCGATGATCCCCAGCCACATCGTCCAGACGCGGTGGGCACCGGACAGGGTGAGCAGGTCGTGGTCGGGGAGGAGGCGGGGCGGGAAGTGGTCGACGTGGTTGAACAGGACGGCGAGGTCGGCGGGGATCCGCTCCCACCAGCCGTGCGAGACGTCGGCGGGATCGTCGTCGTCGGTCGCCACGGGGGCCAGTGTCGACTCCACCCAGTTCTGGACGCGGGTCAGCGGGGCGGTCAGGGAGCGGGCCGGCGAGTCGGTCATAGTCGCCGGTCCCGCCGGGAGGGGGTCGAGGTCGATGCGGCGGCTCTGATCGGCATCTCTCGAGTATGGCGTCCGAGGCGGGCCGAATCGTGTTACGCGCCGCGTGGACTCGGCCCGCTGTGATCTAGATCGGCGAGATCGTCCGCCGCTTGCCCGGCACCCGGTCGGGGCGGCGGGGCTGGACGCGGCCAAGCGCCTCGAGCAGCAGCCCGCGCGTACGCGACGGCAGGACGACGTCGTCGATGCCGAACCCGTCGGCAGCCAGCAGCGGATCGATATTGGCCTGGAAGAGCTTGATGAGCTGGGTGCGGCGCTCGGCGGGGTCGGGGGCGGATTCGTAGTCGGCGCGGAAGGCCACGTCGACGGCGCTGTCGATGGGGATGGCGCAGATCTCGGCGGTCGGCCAGGCCAGCGACAGGTCCGCGTCGACGCTTCGCCCGCCGCCCATCACGATGTAGGCGGCGCCGTAGGCCTTGCGGGTGACGATGACGAAGCGCGGCACCGTCGCGTTGGCGAGTTCGTAACCCAGGCGCGCACTGCGCCGGACCAGGCCGGTTTCCTCGGCGGCGGTACCCACCAGGAAACCGGGCAGGTCGATGAGGATCAGCAGCGGCAGGCCGAACGCGTCGCAGACGGCCACGAAATGGGCGGCCTTCTCACACGCCGCGCTGTCGAGCGCACCCGCCAGATGCAGCGGCTGGTTGGCCACCACACCGACCGGGCGGCCGCCGAGGCGCACGAACGCGGTCACCACATTCGGCGCGTTGGTGCGTTTGAGTTCGAAGAGCGTGTCGCGGTCGGCCAGGGCCTCGATCACCTCGCGCACGTCGTAGCCCGCACGCAACGAGGCGGGCACGAGTGCGTCGATCTCGCCTGCTCGGTCGCCGGGTTCGAACGGAGCCGTGCCGAGCACGGGAGCGCCGTCGGCCGAGGGCGGAAGGTAGGACAGGTAGAGCCGGATGGCGTCGATGGCCTCGTGTTCGTCGTCGGTGACCACGTCCACGACACCGCGTTCGGCCTGGATGTCGGCGCCGCCGATCTCGTCGTTGGTCAGGGTCTCCCCCGTCGCGGCCTGCACGAGCGGCGCAGACGACATCCCGATGGTGCCGATCCCCCGCACGATGGTGACGAAGTCGCAGCAGGCGGCGAGATTGGCGGGGGCGCCGAAACCGGGACCCATCATGGCCGCAACGATCGGGACGTACCCCGACAGATCGGCCAGCCGCATCAGCAGCCGCGAACCCGGTGCGGCCAGTCGGGAATCGAGCGCCTCCTGCATGCGGTGCCCGCCGCCGTCCATCAGCATGACGAGCGGAATCTTGTCCAGGAGTGCTCGTTCCACGCAGCGGTCGAGCTTGGCCATGCCGGTGGCGCCGTTGCTGCCACCGAGCACGGTGAAGTCGAACGCGGCCAGGGCGAGCGGGCGTCCGTCGACGTAGGCGATGCCGGTGACCACACCGTCACCGGGCGCGACCAACGGCGCGGCACCGGCCTGGGCGGGTCCGGGTCCGGCGAGCGCGCCGAATTCGTAGAAGCCGCCGTTGGCGAGCAGTGCGACCCGTTCGCGCGCGGTCAGCTTGCCGCGGGCGTGCTGTTTGGCGACCTTGTCGGCGCGCGCCTCGTCGGTGACCGCGGCATAGGCCTCGCGCACCCGTTCGATCAGCGGGTCCACCTCGGGATCTGTCACGGCACACCTTTCACCCACGACGGCATCGCTCGTTGCCGCGTCGGTGACGACACTAGCGTTTTTGGCTCAGTGCCAATAGTTGATCCGGCTCAGAGACCGTGCGCGTTCAACCAGCCGCGCGCGGCGTCGGCGGGCGCTGTCCCGCCCTCGACCTGCCCGAGCAACTCGACCAGACCCTCGGTGGTCAGCTCGCCCGCGACGTAATTGAGCTTCTTCAGCCGCGCACGGTCGAAGATGCCCGAGCGGAACAGCGCGAGGACGTTCTGCGCGCGCAGGTCGTAATTCTTGTCGTCGAGGACCACGAAACCCTCGATCGCCGCGACCGGACCCGACAGCACGGCGACCTGAACGTCCCCGTGGCGCAAGGCTTCGAACAGTTGCGCCGAGGACGAATAACGCACCGTCGCTGCGAAGGAGCAACCCTCGATGCGTGGGGGTGCGGTGGGCGCGAGCCCCGGCACCTCGACGAAGCCGGCCGTGGCGTTTTCGCAGGTGAACGCGTCGACAGTGCGCACGTTGTCGCGGGCGGCGGCCTCCTGGGTGACCAGCAGTCGCGCGCGCAGGTCGGTGCCGTCGGCGGCGTCCGACAGCGACAGTCCCTGCGGCAGTGCCGCGTTCACGGCCGCGCCGACGTCTTCGGGCTTGCGCGCAGGGGACGACGGATTCCATCGATCGAGCAGGGCGCCGTTGCGTGCGGGCAGGACGGCGATCCGACCGGCATCCAGATCAGCCACGGGCGCGGCGGACTCGCTCACGACGGACGTTTCCATGCCTGTACGAGCCAGTGCCTGGGCGTAGATCTCGGCGAGCACCATCGCTTCCGCCGAACCGTCGGCGCCGACCGTCACGACCGGGCCCGGTTCGTCACCGGCACAGGACGCGAGGGCGAAAACGCAGGTGGCGGCTACCAACACGGCCGCGCTCCGCCGCAGGGCGCCCGAGATCATCCGCCGACACCAACTTCCTGTCTTTGCCGTCAACCCCCGCAATTCGCCGCGACGCGGGGCAATATGAACACCCAGAATGTACCTGCGGCGTCCGCGTCGCACGCACAGCGCACTGCCCGCCTTTGCCGGAAGGACTCCAGTGAGAACCTCTGCACACCGACAATGTCGACCGGCACACCGCATGGTGGTGCGGATGGGCCGGATTCTGGCCGCCGCGGTGGCACTGGCCGCCGCGATGGTGGTGGCGTCGTGCGCCGACTCCGATCAGCAGCTGGCGCGCGGCGATTGCGCCAGCGACGAATTGATCATCGGCTCGGCCGATTTCGCCGAGTCCGAGACCGTGGCCACCATCTACTCCGAGGTGCTGCGGATCAACGGTTTCAAGGTGGCGACGAAATTCGATTTCGGAAATCGCGAGGCCTATCTACCCGCCGTCCGCCGATGCGTCATCTCGCTGGTCCCCGAATACACCGGAAACCTGCTGCGGTACTTGAACAAAGACGCGACCGCGACCTCCCCGGCCGAGGTGGACACCGCGCTGACCAGCGCGCTCGGTGAGGACCTCGCCATCGCCACCCCCGCCCCCGGTCAGAATTCCGACGCGGTCGTCGTCACCCGGGCGACCGCACAGCGCTGGAACCTCACCACCATCGCCGACCTCGCACCGCATTCGGCCGAGACGACTTTCGCCGCCAAACCCGAATTCGCCGATCGCCCCGGCGGCCTACCCGGCTTACGCAAGAACTACGGCCTCGATATCAGCGCCCAGAATTTCGCCGCCATCGCCGACGAACCGGAGACCGTCCGTGCCCTGATCGACGGCCGGGTCACCGCCGCCGATATCTACACGACCTCACCGGCGATCATCCAGAACGACCTCGTCGTCCTCACCGACCCCAAGAACAATTTCGCCGCCCAGAATGTGGTCCCCCTCTTCCACGCCGCCAAGAAGACCGACAAAGCCGTCGCCGTCCTCGACGCGGTGTCGGCCGAACTCACCACCGCGGAACTGATTTCCCTCAACACCGCCGTCTCCGGCGCCGCCAAGATCGAACCCAAGGCCGCCGCCCTCGCCTGGCTCACCGCCCGCGGCCTCGACACCCCGATCGCCTAGGCGATTCAGTCGTCGCCGAGCAGCGCACGCAGATGCGGATCGTCGGCGAGCACATCCCGCATCCTCGCGCGTTCACGAGTCCGCTGGGCCTGGGCGTGAATCCAGTCCTGCACCGCCTGCACGACGGCCACGTTCACCGAGATTCCGTCGGCCTCCGCCGCGCCTGCCAGCTGGGATTCGACCTCATCGGGAAGCTGCACGGTGATCGTCTTCATCACCTCATGATCCCACCGCGCACAGGTGGACGACGACGGCCCCGCTCCTAGGGGAGCGGGGCCGCTGTCAGTTGTGCGTTGCCGATCAGGCGACGCCCTCGCGGCGCGCGGCCTCGGCCACGGCCTCGGCGACGGCGGGAGCCACGCGCGGGTCGAGCGGGCTCGGGATGATGCGGTCGACGGCCAGTTCGTCGGCGACGACGTTGAAGATGGCGTCGGCGGCGGCGACCTTCATGCCCTCGGTGATGCGGCGAGCGCCCGCGTCCAGTGCGCCCTTGAAAACGCCGGGGAAGGCGAGGACGTTGTTGATCTGGTTCGGGAAGTCGCTGCGGCCGGTGGCCACGATGGCGGCGTACTTGGCGGCCACCTCGGGGTGGATCTCCGGGTCGGGGTTCGACATGGCGAACACGATCGACTCGGGAGCCATCGAGGCGATGAGCTCCTCGGGGATGGTGCCCGCGGACAGGCCGAGGAAGACATCGGCGCCGGCCAGCGCGTCGGCGGGACCACCGGTCAGGCCACGCGGATTGCTGCGGGCGGCCAGGTCGGCCTTCACGCCGTTGAGGCCGTCACGACCGATGCTCACGATGCCCTTGGAATCGAGCACGACCACATCGGGAACGCCCGCGGCCAGCAGGATGTTGGCGCACGCCACACCCGCGGCACCGGCACCGGAGACGACGACCTTGAGCGCCGACATGTCGCGGCCCTGCTGCGCGGCGGCACCCTTGAGCGCGGCGAGCACCACGATGGCGGTGCCGTGCTGGTCGTCGTGCATGACGGGGCAGTCGAGCGCCTCGATGACGCGGCGCTCGATCTCGAAGCAGCGCGGCGCCGAGATGTCTTCCAGGTTCACCGCACCGAAGCTGGGGCGCAGGCGGATCAGGGTCTCGACGATCTCGTCGGGATCGGTGGTGTCGAGCACCAGCGGGATCGAGTTGAGGCCCGCGAACTTCTTGAACAGCGCGGCCTTGCCCTCCATCACGGGCAGCGAGGCGCGCGGGCCGATGTCACCGAGGCCGAGCACGGCGGTGCCGTCGCTGACGACAACGACGAGGCGATCGGTCCAGGTGTAGGTCTTGGTGAGGGCGGGGTCCTCGGCGATCGCGCGGCTCACCTGGGCGACGCCGGGGGTGTAGGCGATCGACAGGTCGCGCTGGGTCTCCAGCGGCGCGCTGAGCTCGACCGACAGTTTGCCGCCGAGGTGACCGGCGAAGATCTCCTCGTTGGTGATAGCAGCGAGGCTGGCTGCGTCATCGGCCTGGGGCGCCGCGGTGGCATTCGGTGCGTCAGTCACAGGTGACACGATTTCACTCCTGCTCGAGTCGGGCTCAACCGGGGGACGGTTACCGCCGGGTTTTTCTGAAAGCCGCGTTTATCTGGAATACGGGATACATGACGCTCATCGGGTGCGCGGCCGCCCGCGTTTCCGGACGGAACCGGATGCGGGGCGCGACACTGAACCGCGGAGCGGAGCCGGACGGGTGGTCCGGGCGAGCAAACGGGTCGACCTTCGGCCACGACGGTGCGTCGCGACGCGGACGGTCTCCAACATCCCCGAACCCGGCGGTGGCAAGGGAAGGGAATTCGCACCATTCTGCCAGCTCGGCCGACCGGTTGCCAAACCGGTGCGGCGTGTCAACGAGCTGGGCGTCATCCGTCGAGCGTAGCCGTGTCGAATTGCCGTGGAGTTAGCGAAAACTCGCAGCACCGGTGCGGTCACCGGTGAACAGTCACACCGTGACGGTGGTGTTCGCGGTGAGCTCGCCGCCGCGCGGGTCGGGCCGCTGCTCCGGGCGCACCCAGACCTCGTCGAGGCCACCACAGCGCAACCTGAGCCGCCACTCGGCCAGCACATCGGGATGGTCGATGCGCCGGTGGATACCACGGCTCTCGGTGCGGGCGAGGGCGCTGTACCCGGCCCACCGGGCGACGGCGAGCAGAGCGGCGGCCTCGCGGGCGCGCAATCGCTCGGCACCGGTTCCGCCGAGCTCGAACCGGGCGCCGGGCCACATGGCGTCGAGTTCGGCGATGCTGTCGGTGAGGCTGTCGGCGCTGCGCCGGAAGCTGCGGCGCAACGGCAAGGTGTGTTCCTGGACGAGTCCGATCACCGAGCGCGGGTCGATGTGGGCGTGTGGACCGAGTCCGGCCCCGGGCGCAGGTGGCAGGGCGACATCGTCACGGAAGGCGGTGGCCGCGCGGGCGGCGCCCTCTCCCGCCCAGCTACCCGAGGCGAGCGCCCAGGCGCCACGCAACCCGCCCGAGCACCCGGCAGCACCGGCGACGACCTCACGACCGGCGACCCCGCCCGCGGCGAAGAGCCCGGGCACGGTACTCGCGCAGTCGGCGCCGGTGAGAGCCAGCCCGCCGGAGCCGCGCACGGTGCCGTCGAGCACCGCGCGCACCGGCACCCGGCCCGCCGCGTCGACCGCGCCTTGCCTGCGCAGCCAGTGCCCGACCACCTCGGGCACGTCGTCGAGCGCGGCGAAGACCCGCCTGCCGTCGGCGATGGCGGCCAGCGCCGCGGACGTGCGGCCGGGAAGCTCGGCCCCGGATTCGTCGTAGAACGTGGTGAAACGCACCGCGAGCCCACTGACGATCGTGCGATGCGGGTGCACCCGGGCGAGCACCGGGGCCAGGACGTAGGCGGTGGAGAATTCCATGCCCGACAGCTCGGCACCGGCCTCCGCCGCCATCAGCAGGCCGTCTCCGGTGTTCACCTCGGTGCCCGCGCCGCCGGACCCGAACGCACAGCCGCCGGTGGCGACGACCACGGCGCCCGCACGAATCGTCCAGCGCTGAAAGTTGTTGTGCCGCTGCACCCCTGAGGCTCCGACCACCCGGCCCGAGCGATCGACGAGCAGGTGCAGGGCGGGGTGGTGATCGAGGATGCGCACGCCGGCTTCGAGGGCGCCGCGACGCAGTCGGCGCAGGTAACTCGCACCGTCGAACCGGATCCGTCGCGGGTCGGCGACCTGCCTGCCCGACCAGTTCCGCAACCGCTCGTGCGCCTCGTCGATGACGCGGTGCAGCCAGGCCGGATCACCGAGGCCACCGCCGCGCACCAGCGCGCGCTCCACGGCTTCGGCCCGTGCCTGACCAGGCGGTATGTCCCACACCGTGGTCGCACCGTAGACACCCGGGCCGCTCGAACCGCTCCGGCTCTTGTCGACCAGCACCACCCGCGCCCCGTGCGCGGCCGCGGAGACGGCGGCCCAGAGCCCGGCGGGTCCGCCGCCGAGAATCAGAACATCCGTCTCCAGGTTGCCCATACTGAGAAATATTCGGGCACAGTTCACCCTTCCGCAACCATTAGCGGACTGTCATCCCCACCACTGTGTCCACAGCAGGGCGCCGGTCGTCACGAACACGACGGCCGACCCGGCCAGAGCCGCCGCCCCGCGCCGCCGATCCGCGACGATCTGCGCCCCGACCACGACCACCGTCACCAGGACATGCCACGTCAAGGATTCGCCGCCAGGCCCGGGAAAGTCGCGGCGCGCACCGATCAGCGCGGCACCGACGACCACACACAGCAGCGCGACGACACCGCCCGCGACCACCCCGCTCAGCGCCCGGACCGCCGTCACGACGAGATCACCGGAACCCCGCTCGCCTTGCCGATCAATACCTCGAACTGTTCCGGATCGGTGCGGCAGGCGCCGATCTCGATGGTCTTGTTGCTGCCGTGGTAGTCCGACGACCCGGTGCGCACCAGGCCGAGCTCGCCGGACAGCTCGGTGAGTACCGCGCGATCGGCGTCGCTGTGATCGGGATGGTCGATCTCGAGGCCGGTGAGACCGAGCCCGGCCAGGTTCCTGATCTCGTCGAGCGCGAGCAGCCTGCCCCGTTTGCGGGCCCGCACATGGGCGAGCACGCTCACCCCGCCCGCGTCGGCGATGAGCTGCACCGCGCGCGGCAACGGGGTGTCCACCTTCTCCGCGTAGTACGGCCCGTGCGGGGCGAGCAGGTCGACGAACGCGGCGTCGACACTGGCCACCACACCCGCCGCGACCAGTGCCCGCGCCAGATGCGGACGCCCCGCGGCCGGTCCGGCACCGGCCAGCACGGCCTCGGGATCGATCGGCAGCCCGTCGGCCACCATCAACTCCGCCATGGCACGCACCCGTGCGATGCGCTCGGCCCGCAAGCGTTCACGTTCCTCGGCGAAGCCGCGGTCGGCCGGGTCGAACAGGTAGGCCAGCAGGTGCACCGGAACGGGAAAACCGTCCTCCCCCATGCCCGTACACGACATCTCCATCCCGCGTACCAGTGTGAGTCCCGGCGGACGCGCCGCTTCTGCCTCGGCCCACCCGCCGGTGGTGTCGTGGTCGGTGATCGCGACGACGTCGAGCCCGGCCGCGGCGGCGTGGCGAACCAGTTCGGCCGGTGTGTCGGTGCCGTCGGAGGCGGTGGAATGGGTATGCAGGTCGATGCGCACACACTCAGTCTTACAGTGCGGTGTCGGCCGGTGTGCGGTCGTCGACCTGCCCGTAACATCCGGATGTGCCTTCCTTCCCGTCACTGCCGAACTTTCACAAGACGGGTCGTGCCGCGACGACCGCGCGGCCACGGGTACCGGTGCCGACCGCGCGTGCCATCGTCGACTGCGGTGTCTACGTCGACGGCAAGCGGTTACCCGGCCGCTTCACCCCGCAGCAGGCGCTGGCGGAGGCGCGCGGCACCGACTCGGGCTTCGTCTGGGTCGGCCTGCACGATCCCGACGAGACGCAGATGAACGACATCGCCCAGATCTTCGGGCTACATCCGCTGGCGGTCGAGGACGCCGTGGTCGGGCGTCAGCGGCCCAAGCTGGAACGCTACGACGACACGCTGTTCCTGGTGATGCGCACGGTCAGCTATGTGGAACACGACATGCACGCCATCAGCGAGATCGTGGAGACCGGCGACATCATGGTCTTCACCGGCCCCCATTTCGCGATCACCGTGCGCCACGGCGAACACACCGGCCTGTCGGGCGTGCGAAGGGCACTCGAGGGTCATCCCGATCAGCTGCGGATGGGTCCGCCCTCGGTGCTGCACGCCGTGGCCGATCACGTGGTCGATTCCTACGTGGAGACAACCGAATCCATCGAGGAAGACGTCAACGAGATGGAGGAGGCGGTGTTCACACCGAACTCCAAGGTGGGCATCGAATCGATCTACCAGCTCAAACGCGAGGTCGTCGAGCTGCGTCGGGCGGTGTCACCGCTGGGCGTTCCGCTGGAGCGGTTGGTGAACAACCAGGACCTGCCGGTACCGACCGAATTCCGGCGCTACATGCGCGATGTGGCCGACCACCATGTCAGCGTCAACGAACAGATCGCCTACTTCGACGAGGCGCTGAGCAGCCTGGTCAACGCGGCGCTGGCCAAGATCAGCGTTCAGCAGAACACCGATATGCGCAAGATCTCGGCGTACGCGGCCATGGCGGCGGTGCCGACCATGATCGCGGGTGTGTACGGCATGAACTTCGACTACATGTGGGAACTGCACCAGCGGTGGGCTTATCCGGCGGTGGTCGCACTGATGGCCGTGTTGTGCGCGTTGCTGTTCCGCAGTTTCCGCCGCAACAAGTGGCTCTAGAGGTTCACCGCACCGCGTCCGGGATCGCGCACGTCGATACCCGCCTCGGCCCACGCGTCCCGCAATGCCTGCGCGCCGCGCACCCGCACCCAGGCGGCCTCGGTGGCGGTCACCGGGGTGACGCTGAGGTAGCGCACCGGTTCGGCCGGTTCGGGCAGCACGATCTCGGGCACCTCGCTCTCGCCGAGCAGCACCGCGGTGAAAGGCCCGTTGTGCCACAACGGTTCGCCGAGATCGAGCAGCGCGTCGGCTTGCAGCACAACGCCTTCCACCGACGGCGTGGCCACGAGCACGCCGAGTGAACGAACCAGGCCCGCCTGCGGCCCGGCGGCGGCCAGCAGCGTGAGCACGAGTTCGGCGCGGGGGCCACGGACCGGATCGGCGAGCAGGTCGGCCGGATCGCCCATCGGATGACGCGACCCGCCAAGCGTCGCGTAGTGCACCACACCGTCACCGGGGATGCGCAGGATCTCGATCGGTTCCAGCCCGAGGAACGTCACCGACGCGGAGTCCACACCGGCACGCTCGACCTCGTAGTGGTCCAGCACCGCGGTGCGGACCGAATTCACCACATCCATTGCGTCACAGCGCCAATCGGGCCAGCATGTCGCGGGCGCGTTCGGCGGTCTTCGGGTCGCACAGCACGTCGTAGCGACCGGCGACCAACTGCATGGTCGACGCGAAATCGCGCTGCCCCTTGGTCGCCGCGTAGGGAATGGACGTGGTGATGACACCGAACACGATGCCGCCGAGCAGACCGACGACCAGCGGACCGAGCGCCCCACCGGTGGTGGTGAACAGGCTCAGCAGCAGGCCGAGGAACAGGCCGAGCCAGGCGCCCGACACCACCCCGCCACCGATGACCTTGCCCCAGGTGAGCCGGTACAGCACCCGCTCCACCTGCATCAGGTCGACGCCGACGATGGTCACGTCCTGCACCGGGAACTGGTTGTCGGCCAGGTAA
The DNA here is from genome assembly GCF_013839555.1 of Nocardia sp. GTS18. Lineage (NCBI taxonomy): Bacteria > Bacillati > Actinomycetota > Actinomycetes > Mycobacteriales > Nocardiaceae > Nocardia > Nocardia sp. GTS18. The sequence continues at coordinate 28,557 of NZ_JACBIU010000002.1, forward strand.
TCGACCGCGCGCTGCGCCTCGGCGTAGGTCGGATACGACCCGACCGGCCAGCCCGACGGCGGCGTCGGCAACGCCTGCCGCCCGCGGTTCGAGTTGCCCAAGGGATTCGTCATAGTCCCATTCTGCTATTCCTGGCCGGGTTGTGGCGGAGTGAAACGGGTGGTCCTGCTCATTCCGGCGGCGCGGCCCTTCTCGGCTATGACCTGTGCCATCTTGGCGGAGGCCTCGTCGATCATCTCATTGCCGAGCATCACCGCGCCACGAGCACCACCGGCGGCCGAGGTGTGGAAGGCGTAGGCCTCGAGGATCAATTCGGCGCGGTCGTAGTCCTCCTGGCGCGGGCTGAAGATCTCGTTGGCGGCGTCGATCTGGTCCGGGTGCAGCACCCATTTGCCGTCGAAGCCGAGCGCGGCGGTGCGCGCGGCGGCCCGGCGGAAGCCGTCGACATCGCGAACCTGCAGGTAGGGACCGTCGATGGCCTGCAGGCCGTGGGCGCGGGCGGTGAGCAGGATGGTCATCAGGATGTGGTGGTAGGCATCGCCGGTGTCGTAGCCGGGCGGCTGTTCGCCGACGACGAGGGTGCGCATATTCAGGCTCGCCATGAAGTCGGCGGGACCGAAGACCAGGGCCTGCACACGGGGGCTGGCGGTGGCGATCTCGTCGATATTGCGTAGGCCCATGGCGTTTTCGAGCTGCGGTTCGATGCCGATGCGCCCGACCTCGAGCCCGCACACCTTCTCCAGCTGGGTCAGCAGCAGATCCAGCGCCCGCACCTGCCCCGCGTCGGTGACCTTGGGCAGCAGGATCGCGTCGAGCTCGCGGCCCGCGCCCTCCACCACCGTGATGACGTCGGCGTAGGTCCATTCGGTCGTCCAGTCGTTGACCCGGACCACCCGCAGCTTCCCGCCCCAGCCCGGTTCGTGCAGGGCGGCCACGATATTGGCGCGCGCCGACACCTTCGCCTCGGGCGCCACCGCGTCCTCCAGATCGAGGAAGACCTCGTCGACCGGCAGTCCCATCGCCTTGTGGATCATCTTCTGGCTACTGCCTGGCACGGCGAGCACCGAACGGCGGGGCTTCATGGGAGCACGCTCCTTACTACTAGCCTGAGGTCATGGCAACCACCAGGGTGTACGTCGCCCGGCTCGCCGGCCTGACAGTGCTGGGTCCGGACGGCGAGTCTATCGGCCGGGTCCGGGACGCGGTCGTCGCCGTCCGGTTCGGGCGGCAACCGCCGCGCGTACACGGCCTGGTCGTCGAGTTGCCCACGCGCCGAAGAATTTTCGTGCCGATGCTGCGGGTCACCGCGATCGAGCCGGGCGTGGTGACGCTCAATACCGGAACCGTGAGTCTGCGCCGGTTCGCCCAGCGCGCGGGCGAATTGCTCGCGCTGGCCCAGATCGTCGACACCCGGGTGCACGTGCACGACCCGGACCTACCCGATCTCGAGGACGTGGACGTGTTCGTCGCCGATCTGGGCATCGAGCAGACCCGCACCCGGGACTGGGTGGTCGGCCGGATCGCGGTGCGCGGGCACCGGCGGATCGGGCGCAGGCGGACGGTGCATGTGGTCGACTGGTCGTCGGTGAGCGGCCTGACACCGGCCGCCGTCGGCAGGCCGGGCCAGGATGTCACCGCGCTGCTCGCCCAATTCGAAGGACTGCGCGCCGCCGACGTGGCCAACCGGTTGCGCGAGCTGCCCGAGAAGCGCCGCGTGGAAGTGGCGATCGCCCTCGACGACGAACGCCTCGCCGATGTGGTGCAGGAACTGCCCGACGACGACCAGGTCGACCTGCTCGGCCACCTCGAGGTCCGGCGGGCCGCCGACGTGCTCGAGGCCATGGACCCCGACGACGCGGCCGACCTGCTCGGCGAACTGCCCGAGAGCGAAGCCGAATCGCTGCTCGCCCTGATGGACCCGGAGGAGTCCGAACCGGTGCGCAGGTTGCTCGCCCACTCCCCCGACACCGCGGGTGGCCTGATGACCACCAAACCGGTCGTCCTCAGTCCGTCGACCACGGTCGCCGAGGCGCTGGCCCGCGTCCGCGATCCCGACCTCACCCCCGCCCTGGCCTCGATGGTCTTCGTCGTCCGGCCGCCCACGGCCACCCCGACCGGTAACTACCTGGGCTGCGTGCACATCCAGCACCTGTTGCGCGAGCCGCCCGCGCACCTGGTGGGCGGCATGGTCGACACCGACCTGGCCGCTCTGACCCCCGAACTGCCGCTCTCGGCCGTCACCCGCTACTTCGCCACCTACAACCTGGTCTGCGGGCCGGTGATCGACGACGAGAACCACCTGCTCGGGGCGGTCACCGTCGACGACGTGCTCGACCATCTGCTGCCCGAGGACTGGCGCGAAGAGGAGACCCCGCCGCTCGAACAGACCGAGCCGACACCGATCGACACCGACGGGAAACCGGCATGAGAGGTCAGCGCCTCGAGGCATCAGCGGAGCAGCCGAAAGGACACGCGTGAGCGAGAAGAACCTGGCCCGGCAGCGGCTGGAGACACCGGGCGGTACCCGGCTGCGTTTCGACTGGGACTCCGAGGCGTTCGCGCGCAGCAGCGAGCGGGTTGCCCGGTTCCTCGGCACCGGGCGTTATCTGGCGATCCAGACCATCATCGTCATCGTCTGGATCCTGCTCAATGTCTTCGTGGTGGCGCTGCGCTGGGACCCGTACCCGTTCATCCTGCTCAACCTGGCCTTCTCCACCCAGGCGGCCTACGCGGCGCCGCTGATCCTGCTCGCCCAGAACCGGCAGGACAATCGCGACAAGGTCTCGCTCGAGGAGGACCGCACCCGGGCCGCGCAGACCAAGGCCGACACCGAGTTCCTCGCCCGTGAGCTGGCGGCGCTGCGCCTGGCCGTCGGCGATGTCGCCACCCGCGACTACCTCCGGCGCGAATTGGAAGAGATCAAGGAAATGCTCGACGGCGCGCCGAAGACGGAGGCGAAGCGAAAAGGCGCCCGCAAGAAAACCTCCGGTCAAACGCCGTCTTCGCCCCCGGTTTCGCCAGGTGCTCCAGATGAGTAACCGGAAATGCTCTGTAAGTACCTGACCGATGGGTAACCTGGATCACGTTGTTCCGGGCGGGCCGGAGGGGGGACTCTGCGGCGCCGCTGCTTCGACGTAAAGGGTTGGTGTGGCCGCAATGCGAATCTCTGCTCCGATAACTATGTCGGCCCTTGTCGTCGCGGGACTCGTCGCGTCGGGGTCGGCCGCGCACTCGTCGAACCCGAGCACCGCGCCGAGCGCGCCGGAGGCCCTGCTCGCCGCGAACAAGAGCACCACCGACCACAAACCCGAGAGCGATCCGTCCGAAATCGTCGGCCTGCTACCGGTGACCCAGGAGGCGCCGCGCAAACTGCGCGCGCTGAGCCCCTCGGCCAACAGCCTGGCCCCCTTCGCCGGAACCGTGCCGCTGCAATCGATTTCACTACCTCCCGGCAGCGGCACGCTCGGCATCCCCGAGATCGTGCTCGCCGCCTACCGCAACGCCGAACTGGCCATGCAGACCGCCCAGCCCGGCTGCGGACTCACCTGGAACCTGCTCGCCGGCATCGGGCGCATCGAATCCGGGCACGCCAGCAGCGGTCGAACCGACGCCGCGGGCACCACGACCACCCCCATCTTCGGACCCGCGCTCGACGGCACCCTGCCGGGTAACGAGATCATCAAGGAGGCCGACGGCGGCTTCGTCCGCGCCGTCGGACCCATGCAGTTCCTGCCGAGCACCTGGGCGCACTACTCGGCCGACGGCAACGGCGACGGCGCGGCCGACCCGCACAACGTCTTCGACGCCGCCCTCGGCGCGGCCAAGTACCTGTGCTCCGGCGGGCTGAACCTGCGCGACGCGGCCCAGGAACTGCGTGCCGTCCTGCGCTACAACAACTCGATGTCGTACGCGGCCAATGTGCTCAGCTGGTCGGCGGCCTACCGCACCGGCGGTGCGCCGAGCCAGGTGTCGATCTCGCCCGACATCGTGCCGCCGGGCAGCGCGCCGACCGTCGCGCCGAACGTGCTCGCGGCCGACACACCCGTCACGGCGGCGCCGCCGTCGACGACGAACCAATTGCCGCCCAACACACCGAAGGTCACCACACCGACCCAGGTGATGATCACGCTGCCCGGCTTGCCGCCGATCCCCTGCGGCATCTTCTGCCCCGCGCCGGTCGCACCCGCGCCCGAGGTGTGTGTGAACGAGCCGCTGCCCGCGCAGATGCCCGACCCCATCGCGCCCGCACCGCAGACGTTCGGTGCTGAGGTGCAACAGAATCCGGCACCGCAGGATCCCGCCGCCGCTCCCCCGCAGCCCGGTGAGCGCACCGAGCAGGCGGCGTGCACGCCCGCGGAACAGCCCGCTCCCGCCGAGGCACCGGCACCTGCACCTACTCTGGAGAAGACTCCGGAGCCGGGTATCGCCCCCACCGAGGAGCCCGCGCCGCCCGCCGCTCCGGCACCGGCGCCGCAGCCCGGAATCACGTTGCCGTTCAACATCGTTATCCCGCTGCCGCCCGCTCCGCCGGCCCCCTAGAAATCAAACCGAAATTCAGATCACGGAGGGGTAACAAAAAGGTCTCGGGTGCGGTAATCTCGGCTCATGGGTCGTCATCGTAAACAGCCTGCAACGACGGTTCGACGTAGTTCGATCATCGCGCTCACCGGCTTGGTACCGGCCGGACTCGTGGCCGTCACCGCCGCCGCCACCGACACGACCACCGCCGAAATGGCGGCCGTGGAGCACGATCTGCCCGAGCTTGACACCGAGACCGGCCCCGAGTTCGCCGCCGCACCGCAGGCCGAGGTCGCCGAGGTCGTCCACGCCGAGGCCAAGCAGTCGCGGTCGGCCACACCCGAGGTGAAAACCGTTGCGCTGCCCGGCGATCGGGCCGCCTCCGATCTGCCCGCCGGGCCGCTCGGTATCCCCGGCATCGCGGTGGCCGCCTACCAGAACGCCGAACAACAACTGGCCGTGGAGAATCCGCACTGCGGCATGTCGTGGTCCCTGCTGGCGGGCATCGGCCGCGTCGAATCCACCCACGCCTTCGGCAAAGCCGACGCCGACGGCAACCCGATCAAGGCCGTCTACGGCCCCGTCCTCGACGGCAGCCTGTCGGGCAACAACGTCATCCACGACAGCGACGGCGGCACCCTCGACGGCATCGGTGGCTACGACCGCGCCATCGGCCCCATGCAGTTCCTCCCCGAAACCTGGGAGCGCTACGCCGCCGACGGCAATGCCGACGGCATCGCCGACCCGCAGAACCTCTACGACGCCGCCCTCACCGCGGGCAAGTACCTCTGCGACGGCGGCCTGAACATGCGCGACCTGTCCCAGCAGTCCAAGGCGATCCTGCGCTACAACAACTCCATGGCCTACGTCGCCAATGTGATGGCATGGTCGGGCTCCTACTCCAGCGGCCTCGCCCCCAAGCCCCAAGACCTCCCGCGCATCCACTGAGCACGCGCCCCACACCCGGCCGGGAAACCGGTGCAGCCTAATATCGGACATATGGCAGTGATTACGGAAGCGGATGTGCGGGCGGCGCTCGCGAAGGTCGACGATCCGGAGATCCGCAAGCCGATCACCGAGCTCGGCATGGTCAAGAGCATCGCCATCGCCGACAGCGGTGACGTGCATGTCGAGGTGTACCTGACCACCTCGGGCTGCCCGCTGCGCACCGAGATCATCCAGCGCGTCACCAAGGCCGTCGCCGACGTGCCGGGTGCCGGCGCGGTGACCGTCGACCTCGACGTGATGAACGACGAACAGCGCACCGAACTGCGCAAGTCCCTGCGCGGCGACTCCGCCGAACCGGTGATCCCCTTCGCCCAGCCCGGCTCGCTCACCCGCGTGTACGCGGTGGCCTCCGGCAAGGGCGGCGTCGGCAAGTCCAGCGTCACCGCCAACCTGGCCGTCGCGCTCGCGGAACGCGGTCTGTCGGTCGGTGTGCTCGACGCCGACATCTACGGTCACTCCATCCCGCGCATGCTCGGCACCGACGCCCGGCCCACCCAGGTGGAGCGGATGATCATGCCGCCCGTCGCCCATGACGTGAAGATGATCTCGATCGCCCAGTTCACCCAGGGCAACACGCCCGTGGTGTGGCGCGGTCCGATGCTGCACCGCGCGCTGCAGCAGTTCCTCGCCGACGTGTTCTGGGGCGACCTGGACGTGCTGCTGCTCGACCTGCCGCCCGGCACCGGCGACGTGGCGATCTCCATCGCCCAGCTGATCCCGAGCGCCGAGATCCTCGTCGTCACCACCCCGCAGATCGCCGCCGCCGAGGTGGCCGAACGCGCGGGTGCCATCGCCCTGCAGACCCGTCAGCGGATCGCGGGCGTCGTCGAGAACATGTCCTGGCTCGACCTGCCCGACGGTTCGCGGATGGAGCTCTACGGTTCCGGCGGCGGCCAGGTGGTCGCCGACCGCCTCACCCGCGCCGTCGGCTCCACCGTTCCGCTACTCGGCCAGATCCCGATCGAGCAGGCTCTGCGCGAAGGTGGCGACGCGGGCACCCCGATCGTGCTTTCCGATCCGGAGAACCCGGCCGCCGTGGCTCTGCGCGGGGTGGCCGACAAGCTCGCCGTCCGCAAGCGTGGTCTGGCGGGCATGTCCCTCGGCATCGACACCACCCGTCACCTCTGAGACCAGGCGGTCGCCGACGCAAGCCCACCCGCGCCTGACTCCCGCACTGAATTCGCGGAGGCGGGACGGGACTTGTCGGTGGGCTTGCTTAGGGTGGGAGCATGCTGACGCTGCTTCTGTACGTGCTCATCGTCGGGTTGGTCGCGGCGATGTTGTTCTTGGTCGCCAGTGCGGTGTTCGGGCGCTCCGAGGAGTTGGGTCCGTTGCCGCAGGGGACCACCGCGACCGTGCTGCCCGCCGAGGGCGTCACGGGGGCGGATGTGCGCGCGTTGCGGTTTCAGCAGGTTGTGCGCGGCTACAAGGCCGGTGAGGTCGACTGGGCGCTGGGGCGGTTGGCCGAGCGCATCGACGAACTCGAGTTCGAATTAGCGCAGATGCGGCAGTGGCAGGCGCAGGTGGCAGCGGGCCAGGAGCAACGGTGAGCGAGTTCGTCGACGACGGGCTGGTCCGCTGCGACTGGGCGACCGGCTCCCAGCTCTACCGCGATTACCACGACCACGAATGGGGCAAGATCCTCCACGGCGACGACGCCATGTTCGAGCGGCTGTGCCTCGAGGCGTTCCAATCGGGCCTGTCCTGGATCACCATCCTCCGCAAGCGCCCGGCCTTCCGCGCCGCCTTCGCCGACTTCGAGATCGCCAAGGTCGCCGAATTCGACGACACCGACCGGGCCCGGCTGCTCGCCGACGCCGGGATCGTCCGCAACCGCGCGAAAATCGACGCGGCCATCACCAACGCCCGGGTTGCTCGCGACCTGCCGACAGGCCTCGACGAGCTGGTGTGGTCGTTCGCACCCGAGCCACGCCCGAGGCCCGCGACCATCGCGGATGTGCCCGCCACCACACCCGAATCCATTGCTCTGGCAAAGGAATTGAAGCGCCGCGGCTTCGCTTTCGTGGGCCCGACCACGGCCTACGCACTGATGCAGGCGACCGGCATGGTCGACGATCACCTGGCCGTTTGCTGGGTGCAAGCCGTACCGAAAGGAACCGACTCCGGAGTCAGATTTGCTACTCAGGTGTCCGCCCGAGTCGGCAATAGGGAAGAATAGGACCGGTGTGGCCCGCCGAACACCCGGCGGACCAGAGAACAGTAGTGCGCACTCCACCGCGCAGATCTGGAGGGAGCAGAGGATGGCGGCCATGAAGCCCCGTACCGGGGACGGTCCCCTCGAGGCAACCAAGGAAGGTCGTGGAATCGTCATGCGGGTTCCACTCGAGGGTGGCGGGCGTTTGGTCGTCGAACTCACACCGGACGAGGCAGCTGCCCTCGGTGACGAACTGAAGAGCGTCACCAGCTGACAGCCCTGACCGAGGTCGCCGCACTCCTGGCCTGCCCGGAGTGCGGCGACACCCTGCAGCCCGGCGCAGGCGCACTGCGGTGCGGCAACCGGCACAGCTTCGACATCGCCCGCCAGGGTTACGTCGGCCTGCTCACCGGCGCCTCGACGAAAATGACCGGCGACACCGCCGCGATGCTCGATGCTCGCGCGGATTTCCAGAGTGCGGGACACTTCGCGCCCATCGCGGATGCCGTTGCCCAAGCTTTCCGCTTCGCGCACCCGGCCGGATACACGCCGTCCGCGGCTCGTCAGTTCGACACGCTGGGCAATGCGCGGCCGCAAGGCACGCCCACGTTGCCGAACGGCCCGACGGTGCCGAGCAGCGCCGCATCGCCCGCCAGCGCCGCATCGCCGAACGGCCCCGCATCGCCGAACGGCCCCGCATCGCCGAACGGCCCCGCATCGCCGGCCGACGCCGGATTGCTGGGGGGTGCGGTGCTGGAGATCGGGGCCGGTACCGGGTACTACCTGGCCGAGGTCCTCGAGGCGCACCCCGGGCTCCTCGGCATCGCGCTCGATGTCGCGAAGCCTGCTGCTCGTCGCGCGGCTCGTGCGCATCCACGGCTCGCGTCGATCCTGGCCGACGCCTGGCGTGGTCTGCCGATCCGCGATGACGCTCTCGCCGGGGTCTTGTCCGTCTTCGCGCCACGAAACCCCGCCGAGGTCGCGCGTGTGCTCGCGCCCGGGGGGCGGTTCGTCGTCGTCACGCCTACCCCGCGGCATCTGGGCGAGTTGATCGAGCCGCTGGGGATGGTTCGCGTCGACCCCGATAAGGAGCGTCGGCTCGACGACGCGCTGTCGGGCACCTTCACTCGCATCGATCACGGTGTTGTCGAATTTCCTATGAAGCTGTCGCGTGGCGACGTCACCAATGTGGTCGCCATGGGACCGTCCGCCTTTCACACCACCGTCGGGGACGACCCACGCATCGCCGGCCTCGCCGACATCACTGAGGTCACCGCTTCGGTCACCGTTGCGCGGTACGCACCTGTCGGCTGAGCGCGGACAACACCTCGGTGTTTTGTGCACCACGGGGGTATTGGGCTGTGTTTTTGGAGCGCTGGCGCGCTCGAGCGCGGCCCCTGAGGGGCCGCGCGAACAGCGCTCGAGACTCGCGCTTCGCGCATGCGCTTCGAGCGCTGTTCGCGCGGCCGGGCCGCTGCGCCGCTTCGCGGCGGACCCTCCTCGAGGTCGGGTCGTACGGGGCTGGGAATGCGGTCATGGCGGACTTAAGTGGTGCCGTGCGGCTGTGAAGGCGGTAGTGGCGGACTCGAGTAGTGCCGTGCGGCTGGGCAATGCGGTAGGCGGCGGACCCGAGTGCTGTGTGGGCTGGAGTGCGGTAGGTGACGGACTCGAGTGGTGCCGTGTGGGCTGGAGTGCGGTAGGTGGCGGACTCGAGTGGTGCCGTGTGGCTGGGAGTGCGGTAAGTGGCAGACCCGAGTGCTGTGTGGGCTGGAGTGCGGTAGGTGACGGACCCGAGTGGGGCCGTGTGGCTGGGATGCAGCGAGGCGCACGTGGCGCGGAGGCTCTCAGCGGATGACTTCGCGATAGACCTGCACAGTCTGTTCCGCGATCCTCGACCAGTCGAACTCCGCGATGGCTCGCGCGCGGCCTGCCTGCCCGTAGCGCGTCGCCAATTCGGCGTCGCCTGCCACCGCGTTCACCGCGTCGGCGAGTGCGTGTTCGTAGTCACCCGAGGCGACCGGGTCGTAGTGCACCAATCGCCCTGTGACACCGTCGGCGACCACTTCCGGGATACCGCCTACGTCCGAGGCGACGACGGCGGTGGCGCAGGCCATCGCTTCCAGGTTCACGATGCCGAGGGGTTCGTATACCGACGGGCAGACGAAAACTGTCGAGGCCGTGAGGATTTGACGCACCTGTTCGGTGGGGAGCATCTCCTTCACCCAGAACACATTGCCGCGCTGGTTTTGCAGCTCGTCGACAGCGGCGGCCACTTCCTGCTCGAGTTCCACCGTGTCCGCCGCGCCGGCGCACAACACCAGCTGGATGTCGGGGTCGAAATCGGCCGCGGCGGCCAGCAGGTGGCCGACACCCTTTTGTCGGGTGATACGGCCGACGAACGAGACGATCGGCAGATCAGCGCGCACTCCGAGGCGGTCGAGCACCGGTTGCTCGGAGCCGGCGGGGGCACCCGGATGCCACACGCCTGCGTCGATGCCGTTGTGCACCACGTGGACCCGGCCGGGGTCGATGGCGGGATAGGCGTCGAGGACGTCGTGGGCCATGCCCTCGCTCACCGCGATCACGGCGTCGGCCTGCTCCATGGCATTGCGTTCCGACCACGACGACAAGCGGTACCCGCCGCCGAGCTGTTCGGCCTTCCACGGCCTGCGCGGTTCGAGCGAATGCGCGGTGAGCACGTGCGGAATGCCGTACAGCGCACCGGCGAGATGGCCGGCCAGGCCCGCGTACCAGGTGTGCGAATGCACCACGTCCACCGCGCCCACGGCGTCGGCCATCCGCAGTTGGGCCGACATCATCTGCAAGGCGGCGTTGGCGGCGTACAGCTCGGGATCGGGCCGGTGCACCACCGCCCCCGTGCGCGGCGCGCCCATGCAGTGCACGGTGACCTCACACAGCGCGCGCAGCCGCGCGGTGAGCTCGGTGACGTGCACGCCCGCACCGCCGTACACCTCGGGCGGATACTCCCGGGTCAGCATGGCCACCCGCAACGGATCCGCGATCGCTGATTCCCCGTCGGTGCCATCACTCACGGGTCCAAAGTTAGACGCTCGGGTCGACATGGGCCACCGGGTGGGCCCGGGGCCTGTACTTTGACAGGGTGAGGAGCCAGCCGCACGTACTCGGGATCGTGCTCGCCGGTGGCGAGGGCAAACGACTGTTTCCGCTCACGGCCGACCGCGCCAAGCCCGCGGTTCCGTTCGGTGGGGCCTACCGGCTGATCGATTTCGTGCTCAGCAACCTGGTCAACGCGGGATATCTGCGCCTGTGCGTCCTCACCCAGTACAAGTCGCATTCGCTGGACCGCCACATCTCCCAGACCTGGCGGCTGTCGGGTTTCACCGGTGAGTACATCACCCCGGTGCCCGCCCAGCAGCGGCTCGGACCGCGCTGGTACACCGGCAGCGCCGACGCGATCATGCAGTCGCTCAACCTGATCTACGACGAGGACCCCGACTACATCGTGGTCTTCGGCGCCGATCACGTGTACCGGATGGACCCGGAACAGATGGTGGCCAGCCATATCGCCTCGGGCGCGGGCGTCACCGTCGCGGGGATCCGGGTGCCGCGCAGCGAGGCGAGCGCGTTCGGGTGCATCGACTCCGACGAGTCCGGCCGCATCACCCAGTTCCTGGAGAAACCGGCCCATCCGCCCGGCACACCGGACGACCCGAACATGACCTTCGCGTCGATGGGCAACTACGTGTTCACCACCCGCGTGCTCGTCGACGCGATCCGCGCCGACGCGGAGAACTCCGATTCCGATCACGACATGGGCGGCGACATCATCCCGTCGCTGGTCGCGGCCGGGCAGGCCGCCGTCTACGACTTCGCCGACAACGACGTACCGGGGGCCACCGCTCGCGACCGGGGCTACTGGCGCGATGTCGGCACCATCGACGCCTTCTACGAGGCGCACATGGACCTGGTCTCGGTGCATCCGGTGTTCAACCTCTACAACAAGCACTGGCCCATCCGCGGCGCCGCCGAGAACCTGCCGCCCGCCAAGTTCGCGCGCGGCGGGCTCGCTCAGGAGTCGATCGTCGGCGCGGGCTCGATCCTGTCGGCGGCCACCGTGCGCAATTCGGTTCTCAGTTCCAACGTGATGATCGACGACGGCGCGACGGTGGAGGGCAGCGTGCTGATGCCCGGCGTGCGCATCGGGCGTGGCGCGGTGGTCCGCCACGCCATCCTCGACAAGAACGTGGTGGTCGGCGAGGGTGAGATCATCGGCGTGGACCTGGACCGCGACCGGGAACGATTCGCCGTGAGCAACGGCGGGGTCGTCACCGTCGGCAAGGGCATCTGGGTGGGGTGACTACCCACGCGATGCGCAGAGCAACCCGTCGCCGATGGGGATGAGCACGCTGGTGAGCTCGGGGTTCTCCGCGATCGCCCTGGTCGCGGCACGCACCGCCTGGGTGGCCGGGTCGCGCTGGGACTGATCGGGGACGCGCCCGCCGAGCAGCGCGTTGTTCAGGATGAACGCACCGCCCTCGCGCAGTAATCGCACACCCTGCTCCACGTAGAGCGGGTGTTCCATGGGCGAGGCGTCGACGAACACCAGGTCGTAGGCGCCGTCGGCCAGGCGCGGCAGCACATCGAGAGCACGGCCGTTGATGAGCCGGGTGCGCGCGGGCGCGATCTCGGCGGTGCGGAAGGCCTCCTTGGCGGCCCGCTGATGCTCGGGTTCGGAGTCGATGGTGGTGAGGGTTCCGTCCTCACGCATGCCGTCGAGCAGCCACAATCCGCTCACACCCGCGCCGGTGCCCACCTCGACGACCGAGCGGGCGCCGAGCATCTGCGCGTACATGCTCAGCAGCGCGCCGACCGAGGCGGGCACGGGCGCGGCGCCCAATTCGGTGGCCCGCTCGCGCGCGTCGAGGAGGACTTCGTCCTCGACGACGGACTCCTCCACATAGGCCAGGTTCCGCTCCACGTTCGATGCCACAGCTATGAGGCTATGTCACCGACTGGGTATGTGTATTCAGCGAAGGCGCCCACGCGGGGTGAGTGTCGGGGTGCGCCAGGATTCTCAGGCGCCACTCAGGGTCTCCACACGTGCCCCATATCGCGACAGGAAATAGTTGCCACACCAGCCGATCGCGGCGGGTACGAGACGCGGGAACAACCGCAGACATCCGGCGGTTGTTTCTGACAAGACAAGGTCCGCTGACCCGGACCGGTTCGGTTTCGTGCCGGCGGTCCCGAGTAGGAGGTGTCCCATCCCGATGGTAGACACGGCGCGTTCCGACGCCACACTGCCCGCCCAGACCCTTCCCACCGACTTTCCGCCGTCCGTCGAGGACGATCTCGATGCCGAACTCACCGGCACCGCGGCTTTCGACGCCACCGGTGACCGCACGGTGATGCCGTCGTGGGACGAACTGGTCCGCGAGCACGCCGACCGGGTCTACCGCCTCGCCTACCGGCTGTCCGGCGACGCCCAGGACGCCGAGGACCTCACCCAGGAAACCTTCATCCGGGTGTTCCGTTCCCTGCAGAGCTATCAGCCGGGCACGTTCGAAGGCTGGTTGCACCGCATCACCACGAACCTGTTCCTCGACATGGTCCGCAGACGCAATCGCATCCGCATGGAGGCCTTACCCGAGGACTACGACCGGGTACCCGCCGAGGGACCGACGCCCGAGGACGCCTACCACGACTCCCGCCTCGACCCGGACCTGCAGAAGGCGCTCGACGCCCTCGCTCCGGAGTTCCGCGCGGCCGTGGTGCTGTGTGACATCGAGGGCCTGTCCTACGAGGAGATCGGCGCCACCCTCGGCGTCAAGCTCGGCACTGTGCGCAGCCGCATCCACCGCGGGCGCCAGGCACTGCGCGACTACCTTGCGCATAATGGAACTGAGCAGCGATACTCCGCTGACGCCTACGCAGGGTGACCGCCGCGAGCGGCCACACCCGGCCTGGTCGGGTTGATGTCGGTCGGAAGGAAGAACTCCGCATGAGCGTGGATCCAGCATCCTCAGGTCGCACACCGCGCTTTCAGCCCACCGAGCATCTGGCCAGCGAGGCGATCGCGGCCTACGTCGACGGCGAGCTGCGCATGAACGCCTATCTGCGTGCCGCCCAGCATCTCTCGGTGTGCCCCGAATGCGCCGCCGAGGTCGAGGCCCAGCAGCAGGCGCGGATCGCGCTGCGCCGGGCGGGCGAAATCGCCGTTCCACGCAGCCTGCACGACAGCCTCAGCCGCATCCCGCTGGCCGAACTGCCCGCCGCCGCACCCGAACCTCCCCGCCGTAACGAGGCATTTCTCGGATTCCTGACCGATTCGTTCCCCGCAGCCCGGTGGACTACGTGGCGGCGCAAGTAGAGTCACGGGCGTGACAGGCGAATCGACGAATCCCGGATCGACCGACAACTCGGATTCGGCGGCGTCACGGGGGAATCTGCGGCCCTCCGACGCGCCGACCCTCGGCCCGCGTCCGGTGTACCGGCCGCACATCGACAGCCATACCGCGCACGCGTTCCGCCGCCCGAACGGCCAGACGGGTTCGTTCGCCCCGCACGACCCGATGCGCGGCGGCAAGCGTTCCGACGACGGCGAACTGGTCGATCGGCGGCCGCCGGACGGTGTACTCGCCGAGGCGTTCGCCCGCCCCGACGGCTCCGACGAACTGTTGCAGCGCGAACCCGATTCCGGCGAACGCAAGATCGTCGTCGCGGGTCCGGTCGACCCCTGGCGTGACCCTGCCGCGGGCGCGCGCCTCGGCGCCCCGGCGATCGAGACACCCGAACCCGCCCCGCTGCCTGTCGCACCCAAATTGTCGGCCCGCGAGGTGCTGTTCGGCTCCCGTGTCGCGCCGAAAGCGCTGGCTCTGCTCGCCGTGATCGCGCTCGGTATCGCCGTAGTCGGTGGGCTGGTCGGGCGGATCACCGCCGAGACCGCGTCCACCCTCACCTCGCGCAAGGTCACCCTGCAGCAGAGCGAGAGCTCCGATTCCCCGCACGGCAAGATCGCGGCTGTCGCCGACGCGGTGCTGCCGTCGGTGGTGTCGATCCAGGTCATCATCGGTGACGGCGGACCGTCCGGCTCGGGGGTCGTCCTCGACGCCGAGCAGGGCTACATCGTCACCAACAACCACGTGATCTCGGCGGCGGCCACCGACAAGTCCGGCAACGCCAAGATCCAGATCGAATTCTCCGACAACACCCGGGTGCCTGCCCAGATCGTCGGGCGCGATCCCAAGACCGACCTCGCGGTGCTCAAGGTCGACGCCGACAACCTCACCGAGGCGAACCTCGGCCGCTCCGACGACGTGCAGGTGGGCGACGACGTGCTCGCCATCGGTTCGCCGCTCGGCCTGGAGAAAACCGTTACCTCCGGCATCGTCAGCGCGCTGCACCGCCCGGTGAGCCTCGGCGGCGAGGGCACCGACACCAATGCCGTGATCGACGCGGTGCAGACCGACGCCTCGATCAACCCCGGTAACTCCGGCGGCGCCCTCGTCGACATGGACGGCAGGCTGATCGGCGTCAACACCGCTATCAAGAGCAACACCGGTAACTCGGTCGGTCTCGGGTTCGCCATCCCGATCGACGTGGTCACCTCCATCGCGCAGACCCTGATCCGCGACGGCAAGGTCAACCATCCGCAGCTCGGGCTCAGCGCCCGCACCAAGGCCGTCGCCAACGAATTGCGCAGCGGCGCCGCCGTGGCCGACGTGGTGGCGGGCGGACCTGCGGCCAAGGCGGGCATCGTCGAGGGCGACGTGATCGTCAAGGTCGGCGACCGTGTCGTCGAGGGTCCCGACGAACTGGTCGTCGCGGTGCAGTCGCACAAGATCGGCGAGCGGGTGAACGTGCAGTTGATCCGCGATGGCAGGCAGGTGGACGTGCCTGTCACCCTCGAATCCGACTGAGCTGCGACGACGCGCGCCGGGTAACCTGGGATCGTGTTCAGCAACATCGGGTGGAGCGAGATGATGATCCTGCTCGTCGCCGCCCTCGTGATCCTCGGCCCGGAGCGCCTGCCCGGGGCGATCCGCTGGACCACGTCGTCGCTGCGTCAGGTGCGCGACTACGCCAGCGGGGCCACCTCCACGCTCAAGCAGGAACTCGGCCCGGAGTTCGACGAGCTGCGCAAACCGCTCGCCGAACTCAACGAGCTGCGCGGGATGACACCGCGGGCCGCGGTCACCAAGCACCTGCTGGGCGGCGACGACTCGGTGCTGCGCGATCTCGAGAAGGCCGTGCCGGACCGCAAGGAGCTGTTCGGCACGAGCAGCGGAATGCCCGGCAGCGGGCCCTCGTTGTCGAAGGCGCCGAAGCCGTTGGAGCACAACGAGCGGCCGCCGATCGACTCCGACGCCACCTGACACCGGCGAACAGACCACACGGTCGTCATTTGCCACTCGATCGCGCGTAGCGCCGATGTCCGCGCCGACCTCGCCGTCTTTGTGGTTGCCGACAGGCATACCTCGATCGGCGTTGTGCGCCAAGACATTCGATGTCAATCGTTATAGACACGAATCGCCGTCCAGCTGTCTAGACTTCGCACATGTCGGCCGATGACGTGGCACGAGTCTTCGCGATCGAAGACAAGGTCGAGAGACTCAAAGCAGCCACCGACGGGGTGGCGGCTGCCCAGCAGACCATCAACGAACTCACCAGGATCCGCCGCGCCGTGATCCGCGAACTCCACGCCGAGGGCTGGACGTTCGCCCGCATCGGCGCCGCAGCGGGCTTGTCGCGGGCGCGCATCCACCAGGTGAGCACCCAGGGTCCGGTACCCGAAGGACTGTTCTTCGGGCACGGCACGCTCACCGTGCTTGCCCCGGAGGTCCGCACGGGCAGGCTGCTCGGCGCACCCGATCCGGCGGCCGCGCAACGGCTGGCCGAGCTGCTGCGCCAGCTCGGTTTCGTGGCGACGGTCGAGACGTTCCTGCCGGGCAGACCCATCGATCTCAATCGCGACGGCCTGGTGGTCCTCGGCGGGCCCGAGCTGTCGCCGAGCCTGCGTCAGCTGGTGGCGGCCGATCCACGACTGCGGCGCACCGTCACCCGCGCGGGCGACACCCGGCGCGGCATCGAGGACCGGGCCGCGCGCCGCGTCTACCGGCCCGGCGGCACCGAACCACACGACATCGCCTATCTGGCCCGGCTGCCCCGCCCCGACCGGCGCGGCACCGTGATGCTCATCGACGGGCTGCACCCGCCGGGTTCGCTGGGTGCGATCCGGTTGCTGGCCACCCGGCTGGCGACGCTGCACGAGCGGGCGAGCACGCATCTGTTCTCGGTTCTCATCGCCGTGCGGTACGACCGCACGACCGGTGAACCGGTCGATGCGGATCTACTCACCCCGGTTTATCGGCACGAAACCGACCAAAAGTCCGCTGCGAACCGGACTCGCCCATAACTGCATCTAAACAACGGGCACTTTGTGATCTGCATCACGGTAATGTTATAGATCACAACCCGAGCCCGATGGTTAGATTGCTAGCGAGTAACCGAGTGTGAGTAGGTGAGCTTCACATGTTCTCGTCTCCCGAGGCCAATGCCTGCCGGGTCCTGCCCGTGCGCGCGGTCGGCGTCGCGGGCCCCCGGCCTGTTTCCCCGTCCGATACCGAATCCGTCGGCGGTGAGGTGGTCATGACGACCCACCGCGTGACCTACAGCGACCGTTTGAAGGTCTTCATCGGCCCGCACGAGGACGTGGACAGCTTCCTGCGCCCTCTGCGCCGGATGGACGGTCATCAGCGCTTCGCGCTCGATCTGACGGTGCTGCCCGAGCCCATGCCCGCCACCGAGGTGACGGCCTCGGTGAGCGCGGCCCGCGGCGATCTGGCGCTGCGCTGCACCGGCTCGGCCGACGCGATGACGCTGCAGCTGCGCACGACGGTCGATCATCTGCCGCGCCGGTACACCCTCGGGTTCCCCGGCAGCCGCCTCGGGCTACCCACGGTCTACGTGCCACACGGCGACGACGACACCTACGTGTACCCGGAGGAGGTCTTCACCGCCGAGTACGCGGCGCAGATCTTCCACGAGTTCTTCCACCAGGGCGTCGTGCCCGCCGGGCTGCAGCACCGCGAGATCCTCGACTGAGCTTTCGCCGCGCCGGGATGCTCGCGGTTAGCTAGGCTGGACTGAAAGGTCACAGTCGGTGGAGAGGCCGGTGGGCGATGCGCGATCTGCTCGGACAGGTGCTCGGTCTGCTCGCCGACGGGCCCGTGGCGCTGGCCCGGATCGTCGATCGAATCGGGGCGGGGCCGCGCGACACCGGGGCCGCCATGGTGGTGTCCCCGGATGGTCGGGTCGTCGGCTCGCTCTCGGGTGGATGCGTCGAGGCGGCCCTGCTGGTGACGGCCCAACAGGTGCTCGCCGACGGCTCGGCCTGTGTGGAGCGGTTCGCGGCAGCCGACGAGCTCACCGTCGGACTGCCGTGTGGCGGGGAGATCGAGGTCTTCGTCGAACGGCTCGACCACGCCGATCTGCCACGGCTTCGCGAGCTGCGTGCCGCGCTCACCGCGCACCAGCCCATCGCCTACGCCACGACTCTCGAATCCACCCCGGATCGCCGGCTACTGCGGCCCGGGCAGGTCTCGCCGTGGCGCGGTCTCGACCAGGACGCGGCCGCGCTGCTCACCGCGGGCCACAACGGCATGGTCGGCGCCCAGGACTGCACGCCTGCCGCCGCGACCCGTCCCCGCACTTTCGTCCAGGTGTTCCGCTCCCCCGCCCGCATGATCCTGGCAGGCGCCAACGACTACACCCGTGCCCTCACCACCGCCGCCACCCAGCTCGGCTACCGCGTCACCGTCGTCGACGCCCGCGAAACCTTCACCACCCCGGCACTTTTCCCCACCGCCGACGAAGTGGTCGTCGACTGGCCCCACCGCTACCTGGCCGCCGAAGCCGCGGCAGACCGCATCGACGACCGCACGGTCGTCTGCGTCCTCACCCACGACCCCAAATTCGACGTCCCCATGCTGGCCACCGCCCTCGACCTCCCCGCGGTCGCCTTCATCGGCGCCCTCGGTTCCCGCCGAGCCCACCGCGACCGCACCACCCGCCTCCACGACCACGGCCTCTCCCCCACCACCATCGCCCGCATCCACAGCCCTCTCGGCCTCGACCTCGGCGCCCACACCCCCGAGGAAACCGCCGTCTCCATCCTCGCCCAGATCCTCGCCACCCGAACCAATACCTCGGCCCGCCCCCTCACCACCCTGACCGGCCCGATCCACCCCCGAACACCCTGAACACCTCGACCACCACGCATCCCCGCACAGACGCCGACCGCACCCACTCAGTTCCGTGGACCGATACAGACAACGAAATCCCGCTCGGAGTGGACGAACAGCGTCGTCGGCAGCCCAGCACAGTCGAGCGCGTCCGCAGGATCCGTCGCCGTCCCTGTCACTTTGCGCAACACCCTGCCGGCCGCCGCCGGGTCGGAGCACGCGACTTTCTGCCATCGGATCTCGTCACGGAACCAGCCGACCGTCAACTGGCCGACACACTGCCCGGCGGTGACCCGCTGCATCGATTCCTCGATCTCGATCTGATCGCCCAGGTACGCGGTGAACACGACCCCGAGCGCGACGAGAAACGGGATCGTGAAACCGAGGGCGCCGACACGTCGGAACAATGGTTTGCCCGGATCCATCGGCCGATGACCCCACGCGGTCTCGGGCGCGGGCAGGGCGGCGATACGGCGCCGGTTCCTAGCGTTGACGACGAATCCGCCAAGGTTGTAGAACATCGATTGCACGCCCCACCACCCGAACCACGCACTGCCGATGGTGATCTCGCGGTAGGTCGCCAGCCCGCAGTCGCGGCAGAACGGGCCTTCCTCGGTGGTTTCGATCCGGAAGATCAGCAGACCCCAGTGCCCGACGAGATCCACGTCGATGGCCGGCGATGCTCCACAATGCCGACATCGGACACTACCGTTGAGCTGAACCTCCAAAACCACTGAACTTCTTCTCCCGCAAGCCGATTCGCCAGAACCGGCAAACAGTACGGATCAGCGGCAGCGAGGGCAAGGGGTGCGCCCGCCGACGACCGCCTCGTCGGGACGACGAGGCGGTCGGGGCAGGTGTCAGGCGGCGACCTGTTCGGGGCGGAGGGTTTTCATCGGGGGGCGGTCTTCGAGGGAGACCTCGGTGGTGTGGGGGATGAATTCGCCTGCGATGAGGGGGAATTGGGTGAGGGGGGCGCCGGAGTCGGGGACGCCGCTGCGGCGCAGGGCGGTGCCGAGGATCTGGCGGCTCATCACGCCGAGGTCGGAGAGGGGGCGGTTGCGGTGGGTGCGGACACCGAGGTTCACCTGGGTGATGGCGTCCAGGCCGAGGCGGTCGTAGGTGTCGAGCAGCAGGCCGATCTCCACGCCGTAGCCGGGGGCGAAGGGGACGGCGGTGAGCAGTTCGCGGGTGCCCGCGTATTCACCGCCGAGCGGTTGCAGCACCTGGACCAGTTCGGGGCGCAGCGCCGCCAGCAGGGGGCGGGCGACCAGTTCGGTGACCCGGCCACCGCCGTTGGCGTCGACGGACTCGCCTTGGCGCAGCGGGCGCCGGTAGTAGGCCTTGGACAGGTGGGTGCCGGGCATGGTCAGCAGCGGGCCGAGCAGCTTGGGCACGAACGCCGGATCGGGATCGATGAGATCGGAGTCGACGAAGGCGATGAGGTCACCGGAGGTGCAGGCCAGCGACCGCCACAGCGCCTCGCCCTTGCCCGCGACCGGTTCGAGCTCGGGCACGGCCTCCTCGCGGGTCACCACCTCGGCGCCCGCGCGTCGCGCCCGGGCGGCGGTGGCATCGGTGGATCCGGAGTCGAGCACGATCAGTTCGTCGACGAGGGTGCCGAGCAGCGGCCGGATACTGGCCACCACGTCGGCGACGGTGTCCTGTTCGTTGAGGGCGGGCAGCACCACCGAAACGGTGCGGCCCGCTTTGGCGGCGACCAGGTCGCCGACCGTCCAGTCAGGGGTGTCCCAGGTGTGGGTAGTGGCCCAGGCGGGCTCGCGGTGTTGGATTTTCATGCCAGACCTCGCAGAGTTCGTGCGGGGGGCCGGATGCCCTGGATCGCGGCGATCATGTCCACGACCCGCCGGGTTTCGGCGACTTCGTGAACCCGGAAGACCCGAGCGCCCGCGGCGGCCGACCACGCGGTTGCCGCCAGTGTGCCCTCGACCCTCTCGGTCAGACCGACACCTAGAGTCTCCCCGATAAAGTCCTTGTTACTCAGGGCCATCAGCACTGGCCACCCGGTTTTTACGAGACTGTCGATTCCACGCAACAACTCGAGCCCGTGATAGGTGTTTTTTCCGAAATCGTGAGTGGGATCGATCACGATTCCGTCGCGACGCACCCCGGCGGCGGCCGCGCGCTCGGCCGCGGCGGCCACGGTGGCGGTCACTTCGGCGACCACATCGGCGTAGCGGACCCGGTGCGGACGGGTGCGCGGCGCGGCGCCGCCGGTGTGGCTGCAGACGATCCCGGCACCCAGGTCGGCGGCCACGTGCACCAGCTCGGGGTCGGCCCCGGCCCAGGTGTCGTTGACGAGGTCGGCACCGGCCGCCACGGCGTCCCTGGCGACCTTGCCGCGCCAGGTGTCCACACTGATCAACAGCTCCGGGTACTTCTCCCGGATCGCCGCGACGAACGGAACCACCCGTCGCGTTTCCTCGGCCGCGTCGACCGTGTCGCCCGGTCCGGCCTTCACCCCACCGATGTCGACCAGATCGGCGCCTTCGTCGACGGCCCGCGTCACCCGATCCATCGCGGCCCGGTCGGTGAAGGTGGCACCCCGGTCGTAGAACGAGTCGGGGGTGCGGTTCACGATCGCCATCACCAGGGCGCGATCGGTCGGCACGGGCCGACCACAGAAGGTGGGTTCAGGCATCGCTATCGCGGAGCTCTACCCGCGGCGACGTCGTCGGCGTAGCCGTCGTAGGCCGGAACGTAGCCCTCGGTGGGTCCGCTGAGCACGTACAGCTGCCCCTCGGCATCGGCGGCGTAGCCCTGCTTGCGCAGTTCCACCTTGCGGCTCTTGAAGGTGGAGGTCTGCTCGAGTTCGGCGACCACCCGGACGAACAGCGGGACCGCGTAGAGCGGCAGCCGCTCGTACACGGTGGCGGCCAGCCCCTTGCCGTCGAATTCGGCGTCGGGGTGCAGGGTGATCGCGGCCATGCCCGCCTTGCCGTCGGTGCCGGGGATGTCCACACCGAACACCACCGCCTGCTCGACGCTCGGGTGCTGGTCGAGCGCACCCTCCACCTCGGTGGTGGCGACGTTCTCGCCCTTCCAGCGGAAGGTGTCACCGAGCCGGTCGACGAACGCGATGTGCCAGAAGTGCTGGTCGCGCACCAGGTCGCCGGTGTCGAACCAGCAGTCGCCCTTCTTGAACCCGTCGCGGACCAGCTTGGATTCGGAGGCCTTCGCATCGGTGTAACCGTCGAAGGGCTGACGGTTGTTCACCTTCGCCAGCAGCAGTCCGACGCCGCCGGAGCGCACCTTGCGCAGCTTCCCGTCCCGTCCGCGGCGCGGCTTACCGGTCTCGTCGTCGTATTCGACCACCGCGTACGGCAGCGGGCACAGCCCGGCCGTGCGGTCGACACCGAAGGCGTTGACGAAGGCGAGCGGCGCCTCGCTCGACCCGTAGAACTCCACCACGCGGTCGATGCCGAAGCGGCGGCGGAACTCGTCCCACAGTTCCGGCCGCAGCCCGTTGCCGACGACGAGCCGGACCCGGTTGTTGTCCTCGTCGGGCCGTACGGGCTGGTTGAGCAGGTAGCGGCACAGCTCACCGATGTAGATGAACGCCGTCGCCCCTTCGCGGGCGATCTCGGCCCAGAAGTTGGAGGCGGAGAACTTGCGCGCGAGCACATAGGTCGACTCACCGGCCAGCACCGCCGACAGCGCTACTGTGAGCGCGTTGTTGTGGTACAGCGGCAGGCAGCAGTACAGCGCGTCGTCGCCGCGCAACCGCACGCCGAGCCCGCCGAGCCCAGCCATGCTCTTGGTCCAGCGCAGGTGGGTCATCACGCTGGCCTTGGGCATGCCGGTGGTGCCGGAGGTGAAGATCAGGAACGCGCGTTCGCCCGCCGTCACCTGCTCACAGACCGCCGGATCGGAAGCTGTTGCGCCACGCGCGGATTCGGCGAGTTCCTCGGACATGAGCACGGTCGCCGGTGCCTCGGGCAGCGACTCGAGCGCTTCGACGCATTCCTCGCCGACCACGACCAGCGCGCTGTCGAGCAGACCGATGCTGTGTGCCAGCACCTGATCGCGCTGGTTGTAGTTGAGCAACCCGACGGTGGCGCCGAGCTTGAGCACCGAGAGGACGGTGAACAGCGTCTCGGGACGGTTGGTCATCAGCACGCCGACCACGTCGCCGCGATCGACTCCGCGCGCGGAAAGCACTGCGGCGTACCGGTTCACCTCGCTGTTGGCGGCGCGGTAGGTGTAGGAACGGCCTTCGAAGCGCAGGAACACCCGGTCGGGCCGCCGGTGGGCGAGCCGCTGGAAGTACTTGCCGATGGAGGCTTTGTCCTTGGGCCCCACCAGCATTCCCGGTGCGTTGCGCAGCATGCGCGGTGCGTCCATGGCCATGCCAGGCAGCTTCTTGGCCAGGTCGAACACACTGACGGTGTCGCGGGCGTCGTTGCTCACGTCGATCTCCTACCCTCGGGCCGCGGCCGGTGTCAACGCGGCGAACGCGGCTGGCAGGTCGGCGGCCACGACGATGCGGTCGCGCGCCTGCTGTGTGACAATCTTGCGCTCGAACAGCTCGTCCAACCAGCCGAACAGCCCGCGGTAGAAGCCGTCGGCGTCGAGGACGACCACGGGTTTGGTGTGTTCGCCCAGGTAGCCGCCGGTCCAGGTTTCGAAGAATTCCTCGAGCGTCCCGACACCGCCGGGCAGGGTGAGGAAGGCGTCGGCGCGTTCCTCCATCAGCTGTTTGCGCTGGCGCATGGTGTCGGTGACGAGCAGTTCGTCGGCGGCGGTATCGGCGACCTCGCGGTGCACCAGATGCTTGGGGATCACCCCGACGGTGTGCGCGCCGCCCGCCCGCGCGGCCGCCGCGACCGCGCCCATCATCGACACCCGGCCGCCGCCGGACACCAGTTGCCAACCGCGACGGGCGATTTCGGTGCCTACTTGAGACGCCAGGTCGATCAGTTTCGGTTCGGTTGTACTCGCCGAGCAGTAGACGCAGATCGAGTAGCTCACCACTGGTCCTCGGTGCCGAGCCGTTCGATGTCGCTGTTGCCGCCGCCGGTCGCCTCCTTGACGATGCGCACCACGTCTTCGACGCTGTCGGTGACCTGGATGAGGTCCAGATCCTCCGGCGAGATCTTGCCCGACCCGGCCAGCGAATTGCGCATCCACTCCACCAGCCCGGACCAGTAGGCCGTGCCGAACAGGATGATCGGGAAGCGGGTGATCTTGCGGGTCTGCACCAGGGTGAGCGCCTCGAACAGTTCGTCGAGGGTGCCGAAACCGCCGGGCAGGCAGACGAAGGCCTGTGAGTACTTCACGAACATCGTCTTGCGGACGAAGAAGTAGCGGAAGTTGATCCCCAGGTCCACCCAGTCGTTGAGCCCCTGTTCGAACGGCAGCTCGATGCCGAGGCCGATCGAGTACCCGCCCGCCTCCGAGGACCCACGGTTGGCCGCCTCCATCGCCCCGGGACCGCCGCCGGTGATGATCGCGAAACCGGCGTCGGTGAGCGCCGACCCGATCGCCCGTGCCGCCGCGTACTCGGGGTGGTCGACCGGCGTGCGCGCCGAGCCGAACACCGTGACGGCGGGCGGCACCTCGGCCAGCGCGCCGAAGCCCTCGACGAACTCGGCCTGGATCCGCAGCACCCGCCACGGATCCGTGTGCACCCACTCGCTGTCCTGACGGGTGTCGAGAAGATTGCGGTCCGCGGTCCGCGCTCCCGGCTTGCGTTCGCGACGGAACATCACCGGCCCCCGGAACTTCGGTTTGGCCTTCCCCACCTGTTCATCCACGGATTCGCTCGACATGTCCTCCACGCTACTGGGCACCCGCGGTGAGGTAGGTGCGCAGCATGGCGGTGACGGCGGTGATCTGGCTGAGCGGGACGTGTTCGTCGCGCTTGTGGGCGAGGTTGGGGTCGCCGGGGCCGAAGTTCACGGCGGGGATGCCACGGGCGGCGAAGCGCGAGACGTCGGTCCAGCCGTACTTGGCGCGCACTCCGCCGCCGCCGTGGGCGTTGACCGAGTCGATGAGGCTGCGGGCGGCCGGTGCGGTGAGACCGGGCAGGGCGCCGGGCGAGGAATCGGTGACCCGGAAACTCACGTCGAGCCCGTCGAAGACCTCGCGCACGTGGGCGATGGCCTGCTCGACCGTGCGGTCGGGGGCGTAGCGGAAGTTCACGTCCACCTCGGCCACGTCGGGCACCACATTGCCCGCGACGCCACCGGAGACGCGCACCGCCGAGAGCCCTTCGCGGTACACGCAGCCGTCGATGTCGACTTGGCGCGCCTCGTAGGCGGCGAGCCGTTCCAGCACCGGCGCCAGCGCGTGAATCGCGTTCTCCCCCAACCAGGCCCGCGCCGAATGCGCACGCACACCCGAGGTACTCAACCGCACCCGCAGCGTGCCCTGGCAGCCCGCCTCGATCCAGCCACCGGAGGGTTCGCCGAGCACGGCGAGGTCGCCGTGGAGCCACTCGGGCATATCCCGTTCGATGTGGTTGAGGCCGTTGAACTCGGCGGCGATCTCCTCGCCGTCGTAGAAGATGAGCGTGAGGTCGTGGGCCGGGTCGGTGATGGTGGCGGCCAGGTGCAGGAATACCGCGTCACCGGACTTCATGTCGACGGTGCCGCAGCCGAACAGCACCGGCTCCCCGTTCACCTCGGCGGGCCTGCTCGGCACGTTGTCGGCGATGGGCACCGTGTCCAGGTGCCCGGCCAGGATCACCCGGGTCGGCAGGCCGAGGTTCGTGCGCGCCAGCACCACATTGCCGTGGCGCTTGATCTCGAAACCGGTGGTCTGATCGCGCAGCGCCTGCTCGACCAGGTCCGCGATGGCGGCCTCGTCGCGGGAAACGCTCGGCACATCGACCAGAGCGGCGGTCAACTGGACGGGGTCGGCGCGCAAATCGAGAGTCACATCTCGACAGTAGTACGCGGGTACGACGCCGTGTCCGGGTGCGGGAATCGGACCGGGTGGTCCAACGCACAGCCCCCGCGCCACCTCGACATCGATCGACGCGGCAAAATGTGGCCCGTGAGCACTCAAGGAGCAAGCGCAGTCGGTATCGCCACCATCACCTCGGACGGCACCGTCCTCGACACCTGGTACCCGAGCCCGGAGCTGGGAGAATTCACCGAGACCGGCTCCCAGCGCCTCGACGCGGCCGACGCACCGGAGTTCGCCGACCTGCTCGGCCCCGACAAGGCGCGCGGCGTGGAGGTGGTCGCGGTACGGACCACCATCGCCGACCTGTCGGCGGCTCCCACCGACGCCCACGACGTGTACCTGCGCCTGCACCTGCTCTCGCACCGCCTGGTCCAGCCGCACGGCCTGAGCCTGGACGGCCAGTTCGGCCTGCTCAGCAATGTGGTGTGGACCAACCACGGCCCGTGCGCGGTGGAGGGTTTCGAGCAGACCCGCATCAAGCTGCGCGCCCGTGGCCCGGTGACCGTGTACAGCATCGACAAGTTCCCCCGCATGGTCGACTACGTGGTGCCCTCGGGTGTACGCATCGGCGACGCCGACCGCGTCCGCCTCGGCGCCCACCTGGCCTCGGGCACCACCGTCATGCACGAGGGCTTCGTGAACTTCAACGCGGGCACCCTCGGCAACTCGATGGTCGAGGGCCGCATCTCGGCCGGTGTCGTGGTGGGCGACGGCTCCGATATCGGTGGTGGCGCGTCGACGATGGGCACGCTGTCGGGCGGCGGAACCACCGTCATCTCGGTCGGTGAGCGCAGCCTGCTCGGCGCCAACGCGGGTCTCGGCATTCCGCTCGGCAACGACTGCGTGCTCGAGGCGGGCCTGTACCTGACCGCCGGAACCAAGGTCACCGCGCCCGACGGCACCGTCGTCAAGGCCGCCACCCTGGCCGGGCAGAACAATCTGCTGTTCCGCCGCAATTCGACCACCGGTGCGGTGGAAGTGGTGCCGCGCTCGGGCACCGGTATCGAGCTCAATGCGGCGCTGCACGCCAACGACTGAATCCCGCATTCGGCAATATCGCATTTATTGCGGTTTGTTGACGACGGGTATCCCGTTGCGGCAAGGCTTTTCGGGTCAGCTAGCTTGAATTCGCCCACCCGGTCGGGGGGCTTTCGAATGTGGAGGGATTCAAGAATGAAGTTCGGAAAGTTCACTACTGCTGTTGTGATGTCGG
Source organism: Nocardia sp. GTS18 (assembly GCF_013839555.1). Classification (NCBI taxonomy): domain Bacteria; kingdom Bacillati; phylum Actinomycetota; class Actinomycetes; order Mycobacteriales; family Nocardiaceae; genus Nocardia; species Nocardia sp. GTS18. The sequence continues at coordinate 55,609 of NZ_JACBIU010000002.1, forward strand.
TTGTCGCGGTGGGGATTACCGCGGCCACCGCCAACGGTCAGCCCGCCGTGGCGACCGAACAGCCCGCGGTGGTGGCTGCGGGGGGCGTGACTTCGGGTGTGAGCAACGGGATCGACTACACCACCGCGGTGTCGCCCACCGACAAGACCATCACCTGGGCGGTCGACAACGGCCGCTTCGAGCTGGCCGCCGACGGCTCGGCCGTGCTGCTGCGCAATGCCGAGGGCGTCACCGTCGATCAGACGGCGCTGCGCTCGGAGGTCGCGGGCCTGCCGATCTCGGTGACGCCGCAGATCGCCGAGGACGGCCGTAGCGTGAAGCTGGCCGCCTCGATGACGCCGGAGGACACCGCCAAGCTCGGCAACATCGCCGAGCTGAAGGACATCAGCTCCTACGACCGCCTGATGGCCCAGGTGAACAAGAACCTGCCGGGCATCGCGATCGGTGGCATCATCGGCGCGTTCTTCCCGTTCCTGTGGCTGTTCACCATCCCCGCCGGGATGCTGATCGGTGGTTACGTGATGGGTGGTCAGGAGTTCCTGGACGCGGTGATCGCGTTCGCGACCGGCCAGCCCTGATCCGCTGAACGAAAGGCCCCGCACTCGCTCGAGTGCGGGGCTTTTTCGTTGCCGGGGTGACGAAGCCGATACTCGACGCGGCCACCGGCACGGAGTAGTTTCAGCTGTTATACGGAGTCGTATAACAGGAGGATCGGCATGGCACTTCTTCCCCCGGGCCAACGCGCCGTCGACGGATTCCCCCGCTTCGGCACGCATCTGCATCATCCGCCGCCGCCGGTTCCCGAGCATCCCGCGATAGAGATCTGCGGGGCCGTGATCGAGCCCGTCAGCATCGCGCTCACCGAACTGGCACAGCTGCCGCGACGCGAACAGAAGGCCGACTTCCATTGCGTCGCAGGCTGGTCGGCGACCGACCTGTGGTGGGAAGGCACGCCGTTTCGCGACTTCTACCGGCTGGTGATCGAGCCCGCGCTTACCCCGGGTGTCACGGTCACTCACCTCAGCTTCGAGGGTCTGGACAAGTTCCGCTCGGTCGTGCTGCTGGAAGACGCCCTCGCCGACGACGTCTTCCTCGCCGACCGCCTCGACGGCAAACCCCTCGACAGCGACCACGGCGCCCCCATCCGGCTGGTGAGCCCGAAGCAGTACGGCTTCGTCAACACAAAACATCTGTGCCGCATCGAAGTTCACACCGCTGCCCCGCCGGACCCGGACAAGTGGTCGCCGCTGGCCTCACACGCCAGGGCACGGGTGTGGGCCGAGGAACGGCACCGGTACCTGCCCGGACGCGTGGTTCGTCCGGTGTATCACGCCCTGATCGGGCCGATTCGCCGGCTGAGCGCGCGGGGCAGCACGAACCGCTAGGTCAGCGACTTCTTCTGCACCTTGCCCATCGCATTGCGCGGCAGCGCGTCGACGAAGCGGACCTCACGCGGCCGCTTGTGAGCCGAAAGCTGGTCGCCCACATGGGCGATCAGTTCGGTCGCGAGGTCGCTGGAGCCGGTGTCGCGGGCGACGACGAAGGCGACGATCCGCTGTCCGAGATCGTCGTCGGGCAGCCCGACCACCGCGACCTCGGCGACCGCCGGATGCCCGAGCAAGGCGGTTTCGATCTCCCCCGCGCCGATCCGGTACCCACCGGACTTGATCAGGTCGATGGACTCGCGGCCGACGATGCGGTGGAAGCCGTCGGCGTCGATGACGGCGACGTCGCCGGTGCGGAACCAGCCGTCCTCGGTCCAGTCGAGAGCCGTGGCGTCGGGACGACCGAGATAGCCGTCGAACAGCATCGGGCCGCGAACCTGCAGGCCACCGATGCTCACGCCGTCGTGCGGGACGGGATTGCCCGCTTCGTCGCGCAGCCGGGTCTCGACGCCGCGCACCGGTGTACCGACCCAGCCCGGCCTGCGTTCACCGTCGGCCCTGGTCGACAGGGTGATCATGGTTTCGCTCATGCCGTACCGCTCCACCGGCGCGTGCCCGGTGAGCTCGGCGAGTTTCTCGAATACCGGAACCGGCAGCGGCGCGCTGCCCGAGACCAGCAGCCGGGCCCGGCTCAATTCCTTGGCCGCTTCCGGCTTTTCGGCGATGCGCGACCATACCGTCGGCACCCCGAAGTACAGCGTTCCTTCGGCGGCGGCATAGGCCTCCGGGGTCGGCTTGCCGGTGTGGATCAAGCGGCTGCCGATGCGCAGGGGTCCGAGTAGGCCGAGGATCAGGCCGTGCACGTGGAACAGCGGAAGTCCGTGCACGAGCGTGTCTTTGCGCGTCCAGTTCCAGGCGTCGGCAAGCGCGTCGAGCCCGGCGGCGATGGCGCCCCGGCTGAGCATCACGCCCTTGGGGGCGCCGGTGGTGCCCGAGGTGTAGAGGATGAAGGCGATGGCCGACGGGTCGGGCTCGGGGTAGGTGTGCCAGGACCGGGCGTGCAGCCGCACCGGAACCACCGGCAGATCGGTGCCCGCCGGCGCGGCCCCGAGCCAGGCCTGGGCCCCGGAATCGCGCAGGATGTGTTCGCGCTCAGCGGTTCCCGCATCGGGCGGGACGGGGACGACCGTCACCCCGGCGATCAGGCAACCGACCACGGCGAGCACGGTCCGCAGGGTCGGCTCGGCCAGCACCGCCACCCGTTCGGCGCGTCCGATCCGTTCGGCGACCGACGTGGCCGCACCCAGCAGATCACCGCGCGAGACGGTGGCATCATCGATGGTGACGGCATCGGGAATGTCGTCCCCGGCGGCGACGGCGAGCGGATTCAACGAGGCGAGCAGCAGCGGCGGACCGTAGGACATCCGTCCACGCTAGCCCGGCGCGTTCCGGCGGCACCCGCCACCGCCCGTTGACACCCCGACGACAGAATGAGACATTCAAGCTACAACTCTCTCACCGACGAATTGGGGTCAACGATGACCAGCCTCGCGCATTCGCGGTCCAGCCACACCGGACCCGCGGACTTCGACATCCGGGATCACGTCGACGGCGCCGCCGTCTTCTTCGGCGCAACGGCGAACGTGATCATGCAGCTCAGCCTGGCCCCGGTCGGCTACGGCGTCGCGGAATCGCGCGTGCACAGCGGAAGCATCATGCTGCACCCCTTCAAGCGCACCAGGACCACCATCACCTATCTGTCGGTGGCGATGATGGGCACCGACGAGGACCGCGCCGCCTACCGCACCGCGATCAACGGCGCGCACCGGCACGTGCACTCCACGCCCGAGAGCCCGGTGAAGTACAACGCCTTCGACAAGAACCTGCAGATGTGGGTCGCCGCCTGCCTGTACTGGGGCTCGGTCGACCTGATGGAGCGCCTGCACGGCCCCATCGACGACGACACCGCCGACTCGTTCTACGAGTACGCCCACCGTTTCGGCACCACCCTGCAGGTGCCGCGCGAGATGTGGCCCGCCGATCGCGCGGCCTTCGAGGCGTACTGGACCGAGAACCTGGCCGAGACCAGCGTCGACGACACCATCAAGGCCTATTTCGACGGCCTGCTCGACCTGCGGATGCTCTACCCACCCCTGCGCGTGGTCTTCGCCCGTTTCCATCGCTGGTTCACCACCGGCCTGCTCCCCGAGCACCTGCGCAACGAACTCGGACTCACCTGGACAGAACGCGACGAACGCCGCCTCGCCCGCCTGCTGCGCACCACCGGCGCGGTCTGGGGCCGCATGCCGCGCCCCATCCGCAGCTTCCCCTTCAACGCCACCCTCGCCGACATGCGGCGCAGGCGGCGCCGGGGCAAGCCGCTGATCTGAGCGCCTCGCGAGCTGCCCGGTGCCGGGCAGCTCGCGCTGTCAGAGGTCGTCGGCGATGATCCGTTCGATATTGCGTTCGGCGAGCGCGGTGATGGTGACGAACGGATTCACGCTGGTATCGCCGGAGATCAGGGCACCGTCGATGAGGTAGAGGCCCGGGGACCCGTGCAGGCGGCCGTAGTTGTCGGTGGCCTCGTTCAGCACGCGCGAATTGGTAGCACTCCGCCGATTCGAACCACGTCTTGTCGATGTGGTTCACGCCGAGCGCGGTATTCGCGCGCGCCGAAGTCCTCGGAGTCGAGAACGCCGGTGCACCTGTCGATGTCCTTGTTGTACGAGCCGCCCATGAAGTACCCGACCGGCTGATCGGTGAGCTCGCGCAACCAGTACGACCGCACGTCCGAGTCAGAGCGGCGCTTGTTCGAACCAGGATCCGTAGGTCTCGTCGAAGGTGTGGCCGGGCCAGGAGACCTCGACGAGAATCTCGGCGGTGGCGCTGTGATCGCGCTCGCGCACGGCGAGGGTGAACGGCGCGCCCTGGTCGCTGGAGCGGGCGACGGCGATGGCCGAGTTCCGTGCGGGATGGGCCCGGACGTCATGGATGACGGTGTGGCGGGAGAAATAGTTCTCGACGTCGGCGGCCGACGGGTACGCGGTGAACCAGGTGATGACGCCGTCGGCGTCGGTGCACGAGATCTGGCGAACGGGCGCCGGGTCGCCGGGAGCGACCACGAACGTGGACGTCGGCGAACAGGCGGCATCGCGCCAGCCACGACCGGCCGGATTCGACGCGATCAAGCTCGGGAACGCCGTGGCGATCGAAGAGTGTTCGCCCCAGGTCGGCGGAGGCGGAACACGCTGCGGCCGAACGAATTTCCAGTAGACCGCGCCCGCACCGACAACGCCGACTCCGGCGATCATCGCGAGTACGAGCAGACCCACCGCGAGCGCCCGCCATCGAGACGAGACAGCTTTGCGCGGCACCTCGGTCTCGCGCGGACCCGCCGCCCGAGCACCCGGATGAGGCGCGGCAGCCGTTCGTAGGTCGTCTGGAGTAGTGGAAGTTCCGGTGGGAGCACTCGACGGTGCGGCGGAAGCGCTCATGGCCGGGTAGCGTCGCGTTTCCGCGGGCGACAGCGCCGGTCCGGTGCGCTGCGGGGCGCCGGTCAGTGCCGGGGTGGCAGCCACACCGGCCGATGCCGCGACCGCAGCCTGACCGAATTCGGCGCAGCTGCCGAACCTCTCAGCCGCGTCCTTCGCCATGGCACGGCCGATCACCGCGTCGAGACCCGGCGCCAGACCGGCTACTCGGTCCGAGGCGCGCGGCACCGGCTTGGTGAGATGCGCGGCGACGACGGCACCGGGATTGTCTGCGGGGAAAGGGCTTTCGCCGGTGAGCAAGGTGTACAGAGAACAACCGAGCGAGTATTGGTCGGACCGGTGATCCACAGTCGCTCCGGACAATTGTTCGGGTGAGGCGTAGGCGAGGGTGGCGAGGAAGTCACCGGTGCGGGTGAGCTGGCGGGCGTCACCGCGCAGGCGGGCGATCCCGAAATCGGTGAGCAGCACGCGATCCCGGCCCCGGCCGGCGGAGAGCAGTATATTGGCGGGTTTCACGTCCCGGTGCAGCACACCGCGCTCGTGGGCGTAGTCGAGGGCCTCGGCGGTCTGGGCGATGATGTCGACCGCGCGGGCGGGGTCCAGCGGGCGACCACGGAACACCGAGGCATCGGTGCCGTCCACGTACTGCATGGAGATCCACATCAGCCCGTCTTCGACACCGCGATCGAGCACCGACACGATGCCGGGGTGGTCGAGGCGGGCCGACACGTCGGCTTCGCGCTCGAACCGGGCCCGCACCTCCTGGTCCGAATACAGGTCGCGATTCAGCAGTTTCAGCGCGACCCGCCGCGGCAGGCGGGGATGTGCGGCCAGGTATACGGTGCCCATTCCACCGCGTCCGAGTACCCGCTCGATCCGATATCCGGCGAACACCGTGCCCGCGACCAAATCCACCCCGTGCATGTGTTGCGAGCCTTTCGATCCTGTTCGCGCCGAATTCGACTGTGCGGACACTAACCGATTCGCGCGCGAGACAGGATGCGGGGCAATCGGACCCGGCCGTCTCAGGAGAGCCGGGCCGCCGCTTCGGCGATGCGTTCGTCGGTGGCGGTGAGGGCGATACGGACGTGCTCCGGGGAGCGGGGCCCGTAGAAGTCGCCGGGGGCGGCGAGGATGCCGCGGTCGGCGAGCCAGTCGAGGGTGACCCGGCACGCTTCGCCACGGGTGGCCCACAGATAGAGGCCCGCCTCGGAGAAGTCGATGCGGAAACCGGCCTGCTCCAAGGCTTTTCGCAGGGTGTCGCGGCGGGCGCGGTACCGCTCGCGCTGCGTCGCCTCGTGGGCGTCGTCGGCGAGGGCGGCGGTCATGGCGGCCTGGATGGGGAAGGGCAGCATCATGCCGGAGTGTTTGCGCACCTCGAGCAGTTCGGCGACCAGTTCGGGGTCGCCCGCGACGAAACCGGCGCGGTAGCCGGCCAGGTTCGAGGTCTTCGACAGGGAGTGGATGGCCAGCAGGCCGGTGTGGTCGCCGTCGCAGACGCGCGGGTCGAGGATGGAGACCGCCTCGCCCTCCCAGACCAGGCCCAGGTAGCACTCGTCGGAGGCGACGACCGCGCCGCGTTCGCGGGCGAAGGCCACCACCTTGCGCAGGTGCTCGACGGGCAGCACCTTGCCGGTGGGGTTGGACGGCGAGTTCACGAAGATCAGCGCCGGGTTCTGCGGGCCGATCTGGGTGAGGCCGTCGGCGCGCCACGGCTTCGCACCGGCCAGCAGGGCGCCCACTTCGTAAGTGGGGTAGGCGATCTCGGGGATGACGACGAGGTCGTCGGCGCCGATGCCGAGCAGGCGCGGTAGTCCGGCGATGAGCTCTTTGGTGCCGATCACCGGCAGCACGGCCGCCGGGTCGACACCGGTGATCCCGAACCGGCGCGCCAGCGCGGCGACGGCCGCGGCGCGCAGTTCAGGGGTGCCGTGCGTGGTCGGGTACCCGGGAACGGCCGCGACGGAGCCGAGTGCGGCCTGGATGAGCGGGTCCACCGGGTCGACCGGTGTGCCCACGGACAGGTCGACCAGCCCGCCGGGATGCGCGGCGGCTTTCTGTTTGACCGCGGCGATGGTGTCCCACGGGAAGTCGGGCAGCAGGCTGCTCACCCGGCCACGGGTCGGCACCCCTGTGCTCATTCTTCGGCCATGGGAGGCAGCGCCTTGATGAAGGCCGGGTCGTAGTCGACCTTGCCCACCTTGGTCGCGCCGCCGGGCGACCCGAGTTCGTCGAAGAAGTCGACATTGGCGTTGATGTAGCCGCTCCACTGGTCCGGGGTGTCGTCCTCGTAGAAGATCGCCTCCACGGGGCAGACCGGCTCACACGCACCACAGTCAACGCACTCGTCGGGTTGGATGTAGAGCATGCGGCCACCCTCGTAGATGCAGTCCACGGGGCATTCCTCGATGCACGCCTTGTCCTTCACGTCAACGCACGGTTCAGCGATGATGTACGGCACTGCCGTTCTCCTAGTCTGTCCACAGCTGCGGGGGCCAACTCCGCCCCCCGAACCCTATCCCGAACTACACGCTACCCCCAGGTCAGCCTGCCCTAACTAGTTCATCGCAACGGCTTCGAGTGAGGCCGGACTCGAATTCGAACTCAAGCAACCCGCGGGCGTACCTGTACGACCAGGTCGGCATCGAGTGCGCGGGCCAGCCGCTCCAGCACCGGAAGGCTCGGGATCGTCCCGCCCGCCTCGAATCGGGCGACAGCCGACTGAGTCATTTCCGCGGCATCGGCCAGAACAGATTGAGTCCAGCCCCGGTCCTCGCGCATGCGCCGGATATCGCGACCGAGTTCGTAGGCGAGTTTCGCCGCCGCGTACGCCTCAGCCGCACCAGGCTCCCGCAGACGGCGGTCGCGCATCTCGGCCCAATCGGCTCTCTCAGTCATCGCTCTCGTCCTCCTCAGCCGTGTGTCGCTCGACGACGCAACGTTGCATCGCCTTGCGAGCGCGGTCGACCTCGCGGCGCTCCCGCATCCTGGACTTCACAAATACCGTGAGCAGGATGATGCGGCGGCCGGGCGCGATCCAGTAGGACACCCGAGTCGCCTCGGATTCCAGGTGAAATCGCAGCTCGCGGAGCTTTCCATCGAGTTGTCGCGTGTGCGGCTCGCCGAGCAGGGGCCCGTACTCGGCCAACAGATCGACGTGGAACGCCGCTCGCGCGAACATCTCGGTGGACAGCTTCTCGAGCCAATCCCGCACCTCATGTTCGAGCTCGATGGTACCCCATGACATAACAGCAATGCTATATCGACGTCCTGGGATTCATGCAATCTGCGCATAGGACGAGGGTCCCGCCCGAAGTGGGTCTAGCTGATCGTCAGCGCGATCGGAGCAGCCTTCGGCTCGACGGTTCCGTAGGTGGTGGTTCGTTCGCGGACCGGGCGGTCGATGCCCGCGGCGATCTCGGTGAGTTCGGCGACGGTCTTGGCCGAGCCGTGCTGGGAGCCCGCCATGCGGGAGATGGTTTCCTCCATCAGCGTTCCGCCGAGGTCGTTGGCGCCGCCGGTGAGCATCATCTGGGTGCCGACCGTGCCCAGCTTCACCCAGCTGGTCTGGATGTTGTGGATGCGGCCGTGCAGCATGATGCGCGCGAGGGCGTGGACGGCGCGGTTGTCGCGGTTGGTCGGGCCGGGACGCGCGGCGCCCGCCAGGTACAGCGGGGCGCTCTGGTGGACGAACGGCAGCGGCACGAACTCGGTGAAACCACCGGTGCGGTCCTGGATTTCGCGCAGCACCCGCAGGTGACCGACCCAGTGCTTCGGGTTGTCGACGTGCCCGTACATCATGGTCGAACTCGACGGGATGCCCAGTTCGTGGGCGGTGGTGATCACCTCGATCCAGGCGGAGGTGGGCAGTTTGCCCTTGGTGAGCACCCAGCGCACCTCGTCGTCGAGGATCTCGGCGGCGGTGCCGGGAATCGAGCCGAGACCGGCCTCTTTCAGCGCCGCGAGCCAGTCGCGGATGCTCTGCCCACCACGGGAGGCGCCGTTGACGATCTCCATCGGGCTGAAGGCGTGCACGTGCATCGACGGGACGCGGGCCTTGATGGCACGCACCAGGTCGGCGTACCCGGTGACGGGCAGTTCGGGGTCGATGCCGCCCTGCATGCAGATCTCGGTGGCGCCGTCGACATGGGCTTCCCAGGCCCGGTCGGCCACCTCGTCGGTGCTCAGGGTGAAGGCGTCGGCGTCGCCCTTGCGCTGGGCGAACGCGCAGAACCGGCAGCCGGTATAGCAGATATTGGTGAAGTTGATATTGCGGTTCACCACGTAGGTGACCTCGTCACCGGACACCTCGCGCCGCAGCTGATCGGCAAGGGCCGCAACGGCATCCAGTGCCACGCCGTCGGCGGTGGCGAGTGCGAGGTACTGGTCGTCGGTCAGGCCCGCCGGGTCGTTCTCGGCGGCGCGCAGTGCGTCGAGTACCTCGGAATCGAGCCTTTCGGGTGCGGTGACGGCCAGGTCGCGGGCGTGTTCGCGAATGGTCTCCCAGTCGCCGAACGCGCCGACCATCTCCTGGCCGAGGCCGGAGTCGCTGCGGCTGTCGGTGATGCGTCCCTCGGAGTCGATGGCGGTGTTGAGGTCCACCCGACCCGCCGAGTCCCACGACTCGTCGGGTTCCTGCCAGGCGAGCCCGACGGGCATCGCCTCGGACCTGGCCAGCCCGGTGGCCGGATCGGTGAGGGCCGCGACGTGCGCCCCGATGCGCGGATCGATCCACGGGTGGCCCGCGCGCACATACTTCGGATGCGCGGAGGTGCGTTCGGCGAGGGTGAAGCCGGCCGCCTCGGTGATCTCGCGCAGCGTGTCGAGATTGGGCCACGGACGTTCGGGGTTCACGTGGTCGACCGTCAACGGAGACACGCCGCCCCAGTCGTCGATACCCGCGTCGATCAGGGCGCGGCAGTCGCTGTGCGACACCAGGTTCGGCGGCGCCTGCACCGGGACATCAGGGCCGAGCAGCAGCCTGGTCACCGCGACCGTGGCGAGGAACTCGGCCACATCGGCATCGGGCGCGTCGCGCATGGCGGTGTCGGACTTGGCCCGGAAGTTCTGCACGATCACTTCCTGGATGTGCCCGAACTCGCGGTGCAGCTTGCGGATCGCCATGATCGAGTCGGCGCGTTCGGCGAGCGTCTCACCGATGCCGACCAGGATGCCGGTGGTGTAGGGCACCGAGAGCCTGCCCGCGTCGGTGATGGCGCGCAGCCGCACCGCCGGGTCCTTGTCGGGGCTGCCGAAATGGCAGGCGCCCTTCTCGGTGAACAGCCGGGTGGCGGTGGTCTCGAGCATCATGCCCATCGACTGGGCGACCGGCTTGAGCCGCGCGATCTCGTTCCAGCTCATCACACCGGGGTTCAGGTGCGGCAGCAGCCCGGTCTCCTCTAGCACGAGGATCGACACCGCGCGCAGGTAGTCGAGGGTGGAGTCGTAGCCGCGTTCGTCGAGCCACTGCGCGGCCTCGGGCCAGCGGTCCTCCGGGCGGTCGCCCAGGGTGAACAGGGCTTCCTTGCAGCCGAGCGCCGCACCTTGCCTGGCGATCTCGAGCACTTCGTCGGGTTCGAGGAACATTCCCTTGCCCTCGGCCCGCAACTTGCCCGGCACAGTCACGAAGGTGCAGTAGTGACACTTGTCGCGACACAGGCGGGTGAGCGGGATGAACACATTGCGCGAGTAGGTGATGGTGCGTGGTCTGCCCGCGGATTCGAGCCCGGCGTCGCGGACCCGGGCGGCGCTGGCACACAGGTCGGCCAGGTCGTCGCCGGTGGCGTGTAGCAGGACGGTGGCCTCGTCGACGTTCAACGTGACGCCGTCGCGGGCCCGTCGCAACGCCCGGCGCATGGCCGAGGCACTCGGCGGGTTCGGCGGAACGCTCGGCAGTGGAAGGTCGCTCACCCCGTCGATCATGCGCTACTTCTCTCCCGAACGTGTGGTGGGCTGGTCACGCCGCCCGTTGCGGGCGCGCGAGGGTCGTCTTCCTCGGCCACAACCTCGGCCGCGTGGGCACATATTCCCGAGCCGGGCGAACGCGTCGCACCCTCGTGCCACGATGTCAGCATGTCGTTGCCGCGTTCAACCATCCTCGCCGACCCGGCCTGGCGGCCCAGCTCCAAGGCGAAACTGCTGTGGGCGCTGGAGAACGCCGTCGGCATCGTCGTGCTCGCGGTGGCACTCGCGGTGTGGATGTTCGTCGACGACCGGCGCGGCTGGCAGCTGGTCGCCGGGCTGGCGCTGGTCGCGCTCGCGGTGCTCGGGGTCGTCGTGGTCCCGCTGTGGCGGTTCGCGGTGCACCGGTGGGAGGTCACCGACGAGGCCGTGTACACGCGGGTGGGGTGGCTGGATCAGGAGTCCCGGGTGGCGCCGATCTCGCGCGTGCAGACGGTGGACACCGAGCGCGGCCCGCTCGAGCGGATACTCGGGCTGGCCACGGTCACGGTCACCACGGCGTCGTCGGCCGGGGCGGTGAAGATCAGCGCGCTCGACCTGCCCGTCGCCGAGCAGACGGTGCTTCGGTTGACCGCTATCGCCGCCCAGCATCGCGGAGACGCCACATGAGCGAGACACCATGGCAGCGACTCGATCCACGCATGCTGCTGGTGTATCCGGTCACCGAGATCGTGAAATACATTCCGGTCCTGCTCGGTTCGGTGATCGTCGGTACCACCAGCGGCAATCCGCTGTGGAGCCTGATCCCGGTACTGCTCGTCGCCGCGTTCGGTGTGCTGCGGTGGTTCACCACGACCTACCGCATCGACGCCGATCACGTGCAGTTGCGCACCGGTGTCGTCGGCCGCCGGACGCTGTCGGTGCCGCGGCCACGGATCCGCTCGGTGGATGTGGAAGCCGATCTGCTGCACCGGGTTCTGGGTCTGGCGGTGCTGACCATCGGCACCGGGACCGATACCGCCAAGGACGAGGAATTCAAGCTCGACGCGCTCGACACGAGCCGGATTCCCACCTTGCGTACCGAATTGCTCTCCCACACCGGTCGGTCCGAAGAACGGCCGGCCGACGACGCCGCACCCGTCCACGAATCCGGTGTCGAGATCGGGCATTGGCGACCCGCCTGGGTTCGGTACGCACCGTTGTCGCTGACCGGGTTGGCCATCGTCGCCCCGATCGCCGGGTTGGCGGCGCAGTACGGGGTGCTCGAGTGGATCGTGAAATCCGCTCCGGCACAGGAGATCGGGCGCGACAGCGTCGCCGTGGTCGCCCTCGTGATCGCCGCGATGGTCGTGCTCACGCTGCTGCTGGTGAGCCTCGCCGCCTGCGGGCAGTACCTGGCGACGTGGTACGGACTGCGTGTGCTCGACAACGGCTCGACACTGCACCTGCGACACGGGCTCTTCACCACCCGCCAGATCACCCTCGACCTGGCCCGCTTCCGTGGCGCCACGCTCAACGATCCGCTGCTGCTGCGTGCGGCCCGCGCCGCCCAGCTGGAAATGATCATGACCGGGGAGAATCCGCGTCAGAAGGTGCTCCCCCAGGCGCCGCGTGCGGCCGTCGAACGTACCCTCGACGAACTCCTGCGCACTCATCGACGACCGCAGCTCGCCAAGTCGGACTCCGCTGTGTCGCAGGATATTTCCGGCACCATGCTGGGTACTGTCGACTTGATCTCGCACGGTCGCGCGGCGCATCGGCGTCGGTATGTGCGGGCGGCCTGGCCGGTGGGCATCTTGCTGGTCGCCATGATCGTGCTGGCGCTGGTCGAAGGCCCACTGCCCGTGTGGATCTGGGTGGCGCCCGTGGTATTCGCCGGGCTGATGGCGGCGCTCGCCGAGGACAGGTACCGCAGCCTGGGTCACCGCGTCCTCCCTGCCGACACCGGCCCCACCTGGCTCATCACCCGCCGCGGCAGCCTCGACCGCAATCGCGACTGCCTCGAAGCCCCCGGCATCATCGGCTGGACCATCCGCCAGACCTTCTGGCAGCGCCGCGCCGGCTTGGCCACGGTGGTCGCCGCCACGGCCGCGGGCAAGAAGGCGTATTCGGTGGTCGACATCCCCTACGACGACGCGGTCGCCCTGATCGACGCAGTCACCCCCGGACTGCAAGGGCACCGCTGATCCAGTGACACCGCAGCGGCCGAGAACCTGAGCGCTTCGCTGCAAACGCACCACTGAACACTCGAAACACCGGCAGCGGCCGGAAGTCGGATGACTTCCGGCCGCTGGACCCTTGGCCCATCAGGGCTCGCCACGTCCGCGGCGTCCTCGCGGCGCGTCGAGCCGTGGCGTCAGACGCCCACCGCCTCCGGCGCCGAATCTGTCTCGGCTACAGGCTTTTTCACGTCCCGCATCAGCACCACCGCGAGCACCGCGGCAGCGACCGAGGCGAGCGCACCCACACCGAACGTGACCTGCATGGCGGTACAGAAGGCGTCGCGGGCCAGGCCGATCAACCCCGCGTCTCCGGTGCCGAGAGCACCCGCGATGGACTCCCGCGCCGCGTCCGGCGCGGAGTCCGGCATGGCACCCGCGAAGGTGCCCGCCAGGATGGCGCCGAGAACCGCGACGCCGAGCGCGGCGCCCGCCTGCTGGATGGTGTCGTTGAGCGCCGAACCCACACCCGCGTGGTCCTCGGGAACCGCACTCATCAGCGCGCCGATCGCGGCGGGCATGGCCAGACCACCACCGGCGCCGAGCAGCGCCATCGCCACGGCGGGCAGGGTGAAGCTCGCCCCGGCGTCGAGGGTGGCGAGGACAGCGAAACCGGCGGCGACCACCACGAGCCCGGCGATGGTGACGATCCGCGCTCCCAGCTTGCCGACCAGCACCGCACCGATCCCGTTGGCGAGCAGCAGCGTCACCGCCATCGGCGTGAAGGCGAGCGCGGTGCGCATCGGGGTGTAGCCGAGCACGAACTGCAGGTACTGGGTGAGCACGAGCACCAGTCCGCCATTGGCGAAGGTCACCAGCACCAGCGAGAAGCTCGACCCGGTGAAGGTGCGGTCGCGGAACAAGTGCAGCGGAACCATCGGGGACTCGGCGCGCATCTCACGGACGACGAAGGCGGCGAGGGCAACGACCGTCACGGCGAAGCCGGCGAGCACCCCGGAATCGGTCCACCCCGCGTGCGGCACCGAGATGATCGTCCAGACCAGCGCGGTCATGCCGACTATGGAGGTGAGCATGCCGGGGAAGTCGGGCGTGCGCCACGGACCCTTCGATTCGGGCATGAGCACGAGCGCGGCGACGAGAGCGACCACGACGATCGGCGCGTTCATGACGAAAACCGAACCCCACCAGAAGTGTTCGAGCAGCACACCACCCACCACTGGGCCGCCGACCAGGCCCAGGGTCGCCACGGCACTCCAGGCGCCGATCGCCTTGGGTCGTTCGTCGTCGTCGAAGACGGTGATCAGGATCGACAGCGTGCTCGGCATGATGAGCACCCCGCCGATGCCCATCAGCGCGCGCCCGGCGATCAGCAGTTCCGGACTGGCCGCGTAGGCCGCGAGCAGGGAGGCCGCGCCGAAGATCACCAGCCCGATGATCATCACCAGCTTGCGGCCGAACCGGTCGGAGAGGCTGCCGGAGGTGAGCAGCAGGCCCGCGAAGACCAGCAGGTAAGCGTCGATGATCCATTGGATCTGCTGGGCGCTCGCGCCGAGGTCGGTGGCGATCTGTGGGATCGCGACCGTGAGCACCATGTTGTCCACGACCAGAACCAGGCTGCTCAGGCACAGCACGATCAGGATCAGCCACCGGCGCGGATCGCGCACCTTCGTGAGCGTTGACATCTTTGCTCCCCTTTCCGAAGCTATCCGCACACCGTGCGGTTGTTGCGAACACTGTACGGTCCAGAGAACGGCGTGCGCAAGGGGAACGTTGTACGGCCACCGAACACTGTTCATGAACCGGCTATGCTGGACGAGACCCGACACAGCAGAGGAGGCAGCGATGGCAGCGAGCCCGACCGGGATCCCGTCGGTGTGGACCAGGCCGCCCCGCGAACGCCGCGACCAACCCGCGCTGAGCCGCGACCAGATCGTGGCGGAGGCGATCCGCCTGCTCGACGAGGAGGGGTTCGACGCCCTGAGCATGCGCAAACTCGGCGCCCGGCTCGGTGCGGGCGCCACCTCGCTCTACACCCACGTCGCCAACAAGGACGAGCTACTGGAACTGGTCGTCGACCAGGTGATCGGCGAGGTTCCTGTCCCCGCCCCCGACGGCGACCGCTGGCGCGAGGTGATGCACGAACAAGCCGCCGGAGTGCGCAAGACCCTGCTCGCGCACCCGTGGATCACCGTGGTGCTCAGCACCGCCGCGCTGATGTACCTCGGCCCCAACATGATGCGGCTCACCGACTCGATGATCGCGATCCTCGACGCCGCGGGCCTGCCCGACGACGTGGTCGACATCGCGGGCAACGCCGTCTTCCAGTTCGTCGTCGGCTCCTGCGGCGGCGAGGCCGCCATGCTGATGACGATCGCGCAGAGCGGCCTGTCCAGCGAACAGTGGGCCACCCAGGTACTCGCCGCCAGCGAGGCCGCCGCCCGCCCCTTCCCCCGCCTGCACCAGCGCTACACCGACCAGCTCGCGCGGTTGCGGGACAAGCCCGACCCTGCCGTCTTCGACAAGTTCACCCGCGAACTGGACCTCATCCTCGACGGGATCGAGACCCGTCGAGGGTGATCAGCCCGCTGGGCGGGCGCGGGGCGAATTCGCCCGGAAATACAGGTAACCCATGGGCGCGAGCACCCCGCAGGCCAGCAGCAGCAGGGTGCGACCGTCGTTGCCGAGCATCACGTCACCGCCCGGACCGCGCGAGGCGCACAGCAGGAAACCGAAGAGCCACAACACGATCGGCGCGAAGATGAAACCGAGCCGATCGGTGACGCTCGCCATCCCGTACACCAGACCGACATTCACCACCCCGGCCACCAGCGCCGCGATCGGCAGCGGCACCGACCCGATGTACAGCGGCAGGAACAGCACCTCGAGCGCGAGGGTGATGAGTGCGTCGACCATGAGCAACACGACGATGAGCCCGGCGACGAGGGGATCGGGCGGTGCGGGCAGACGCACGCCACGGCGCGCGGTGGACTGGTCGGAGGTCACCATGCGGGCGAGTCTATTCGGCCGGTCGGCTCATTCGAGGCCGGCGAACAGGTCGTGCTCGAACCCGTCGTCGCCGACCGGCCCACGGGTGCCACGCACCAGGGTGAAATGTTCCTCCGGCAGCACCGGCAGGGCGATGTTGTTCGACAGCGCGAACTCACGGCCGCTCGGCGCGAGGGTCACCTGGGTGGCGTGCGCGCGCATGGCCGCACGCTTGGCGGCGAGCACGTCCGACACCTCGACCACGGTGCTCACCCCGGCGGTGGTCGACATCGCGGCCAGCTCCGCCTCCACGGGCAACCGCCACCCCTCGGGCAGGGCGCCGGGCAGCCCGTCGACGGTGCGGCGGGCCAGGGCGGCGGTGTGCTGGCGCAGCAGGTCGGCGTCGGTGACGGTCCAGTAGAACTTGGGCACGTCGTAGCCCTGTTCGGCGGCCGCGGCCACGGCGGCGGTGGTGACGTGGTGTGCCCGGATGTGGTCGGGATGGCCGTAGCCGCCGCGCGGGTCGTAGGTGACGACCACGCGCGGGCGCAGTTCCAGCAACACCGCCACGAGTTCGTCGACCGCCGCGTCACCGGAGTTCACGAACGCGCGCGGATGCTCGGCCGACGGCGTGCCCGCCATCCCGGAATCACGCCAGCGACCCGGCCCGCCGAGGAAGAGCGGTTCGCCCGCGTCGAGCGCGGCGAGGGCGGCGGTGAGTTCGCTGATGCGGTAGCCGCCGAGCTGGTCGGCCTCGGCGGCGACCAGGCGCGCCCAGCGCTCGCCGATGACCTCGCCTTCCTCACCGAGCGTGCAGGTCACCACGGTCACCGGCACACCACGACGGCGGTAGTGCGCGATGGTGCCACCGGTGGTGAGGGTTTCGTCGTCGGGGTGGGCGTGCACCAGGAGCAGGCCACCGGTTTCGCGCGTCATGGGATCCTCCGCCACTGTGCCGTGTCACCGAAGATGCCGACCTGGATGGCGCCCGACAGCGACGCACCGTCCACGCGCGGGCCCGCCGCCGCGACGACGTTGTCCTGCACGATCGGCAGCACCGTCGACAGTTCCCACAGCTTGGGCTCGGCCTCGGCCACGATCCGGCCCACCTCGATCCCGCGCAGCGCCTCGTCGATCGACGGCTGCAAGCCCGGATCACACACTCCACCGACATTGCTCGGCGCCTGCCGGTAGGCCTCGGCCGCCGCGAGCACCGGGCCGTCGGCGCCCGGCGGCTCCACCGGCGGACATCCGTACCGGGAGGCGAGCACCGTCGCCGGATCACCGCCCGCCAGTTCCCACCCGACGATCGCGTCGACCGACGACTCGGTGAGTTCGCGACCGTAGAGTTCGTCGGCGGCGACCCCGCGCACGGTGGCATCGATTCCGGCACTGCGCAATTGGTCGGCGGCGGTATTGGCAACAGCCAGCGCAGCCTCGTCCTCGGCGACCGCGCCGATGCGCACCGACAAACCCTTGCCGTTGCGCGCCACCGAACGTGGTTGTGGTGCGGGCGAAGTGGGCGAACTCGTCTGCGGCGTCTCCGGGGCCCGCCCGAAACCGGCCTCGGCCAACAGGGCGAACGCCTCGTCGGCGCTGAGCCGGGGCGGGGCGGTCGGCAGATAGCCGGGGCTCGACGGTGGAAGTACTTGGGCGCGAGCGGGTTCCACCCAACCACCGCTCTGCGCCCCGACGGTGGCGAGCAGGGCGGGATCGAGCAGTGCCAGCAGCGCTTTGCGCACGCGCACGTCGACCAGGTCGCCGGAGCGGCCGTTGAGAGTGAGCTGCAGTTCCCGCGCCTGCGGCATGATCGTCGTGCGCACCGACGGGATGGCCGCGAGTTGCGCCTGGGTGGCGACGCCGCCGTGCACCAGCGCCATCTGCGCGTCACCGGTGCGCAGGGATTCGGCGAGTTGGGAGGGAGATCCGCCGCGGCGCAACAGGATCTGGTCCGGTGCGGCCGGGGTGCCCCAGAACCGGTCGTTGCGTTCGAGCAGGATCTCGTCGCGCCCGCGATCCACGGACTTGATCGTGAAGTTGCCGCCCGACACCGGGATCCGGTCGACGAGTCCGCTGGTGAATCCGCCTGGGGAGTCCTTCACCAGATGGGAGGGCAGCAGGTTCGCGAACAGCTCACGCCATGCCGGGTACGGCTGGGTCAGCGTCACAGTGACCGTTTTGCCCCCACCGGAGGACGCCACGTCGGAGATCAGCCGGTACCCCGCCGGATCGACCACACCGGGCTGGGAGATCATCTGCTGCCACAGGAACCGAAAGTCCTCGGCGGCGATCGGCGCACCGTCGGACCAATTCGCCTGATTACGCAGGGTATAGGTGATGGTGAACGGTTCCTGCGAGGTCACATCGGCCGACACGATCAGCGCCGAGTCGGGCACGAAATCCACCACGCCGGGATGCGCGGGATTGGGCACCGGCCGGAACGGGCTCGGCAACACCATCGAACTCACCGCGTTGGTCGCGGGCGACTGATCCGAACGCAGATGCGGGTTGAATCCGATCCCGATGTCGTCGATCGCGACGACAACGGTGTTCTTGCCCGGCTTGGCCTGGGTGGTCTTGGGCGAATCGGTGCTCTCGATCGGTGGCGGCGGATTCGCGGTGCACCCGGCCACGACCACCGTCGAGGCGATCATCGCCAGCACCGACACGCGCCACTTTGCGCACCACCCCGGACTCACCACGCCCCGCACTCTACGGGATTGCGCTTCGGTCGGCGCCGCCGGATTCGAGCACGAAAAAGGCGGTTGGACGGTACTGAGTACCATCCAACCGCCTTGGGTTCGGGCCGTCCCTCGCCTCTGGACTGACCGGAGGGTGCGACGAAGGAGTGCCCGGAGGGAGGGAAGAGGTGAGGGTTTAGGCCCGAACCCCGCGGCGCCAGCCGCTTATGATCCTGCGGCGGCCTTGTCGCGGGCTTTGCGGCGCGACAGGTCACGCGCCCGCTCGTTGGCACCGAGCACGACCTTGCGCACGCGAACCACCTCGGGGGTGACCTCCACGCACTCGTCGCCGGCACAGAACTCCATCGCCAGCTCGAGGTCGAGCTGCAGGGGCTTGGCCATGGTCTCGAAGGTGTCTGCGGTCGCGCTGCGCATGTTGGTCAGCTTCTTCTCGCGGGTCACATTGATATCGAGATCCTCGGCACGCGGGTTGATACCGACGACCATGCCCTCATAGGTGTCCGCACCCGGCTCGACGAAGAACTGACCACGATCGGCCAGCTGGATCATCGCGAACGGGGTGACGGTGCCCGCGCGGTCCGACACCAGCGAACCGGTGTGGCGAGCGCGGATCTCACCGGCCCACGGGGCGTACCCGTGGGACACGGCGTTGGCGATGCCGGTGCCGCGGGTCTCGGTGAGGAACACGGTGCGGAAGCCGATCAGGCCACGCGAGGGGACGATGAACTCCATGCGCACCCAACCGGCGGCATGGTTGCTCATCTGCACCATCTTGCCCTTGCGGGCGGCCAGCAGCTGGGTGATGGCGCCCAGGTACTCGTCGGGGCAGTCGATGGTCAGCTCTTCGAACGGCTCGTGGGTCTTGCCGTCGACCTGCTTGGTGACCACCTGCGGCTTGCCGACGGTGAGCTCGAAGCCCTCACGACGCATCTGCTCGACCAGGATGGCCAGCGCCAGCTCACCACGGCCCTGCACCTCCCAGGCGTCGGGACGGCCGATATCGAGCACGCGCAGCGACACGTTGCCGATCAGTTCCTGATCCAGGCGCGCCTTCACCATGCGGGCGGTGAGCTTGTGGCCCTGCACCCGGCCGACCAGCGGCGAGGTGTTGGTGCCGATGACCACCGAGATGGCCGGCTCGTCGACCGAGATGCGCGGCAGCGCGACCGGGTTCTCCACGTCGGCGAGGGTGTCGCCGATCATGATGTCGGGGATGCCTGCGATGGCGACGATGTCACCGGCCTCGGCGACCTCGCCCGGCTGACGCTCGACACCGACGGTCTGCAGCAGCTCGGTGATCTTGACGGTCTTGACGCCGTCGGCGTTGATCCAGGCCACGTTCTGGCCCTTGCGCAGCTCACCGCTGTAGATGCGGACCAGCGCGAGACGGCCGAGGAAGGCCGACGCGTCGAGGTTGGTGACGTGCGCCTGCAGCGGCGCGTCCTTGTTGCTCTTGGGCGCCGGGATGTATTCCAGCAGCACGTCGAACAGGGCGTCGAGGTTCTCGGCGGCGGGAGCGGAACCGTTCTCCGGCTGCTCCTTGGACGCCTTGCCCTCACGGCCCGAGGCGTACAGGACCGGCAGGTCCAGCGCCAGCTCGGCGGCTTCGGCGGCCTCGTCGTCGAGGTCGGAAGCCAGGTCGAGCAGCAGATCGTGCGACTCCTCGACGACCTCGGCGATACGGGCGTCGGGCCGGTCGGTCTTGTTGACGACCAGGATCACCGGCAGCTTGGCCGCGAGCGCCTTGCGCAGCACGAACCGGGTCTGCGGGAGCGGGCCCTCGGACGCGTCGACGAGCAGGACGACACCGTCGACCATGGAGAGGCCACGTTCGACCTCACCACCGAAGTCGGCGTGGCCCGGGGTATCGATGACATTGATGACGGTGACGGAACCGTCGGGGTGGTGCCGGTGGACGGCGGTGTTCTTCGCGAGAATGGTGATGCCCTTCTCGCGCTCGAGGTCACCGGAGTCCATGACTCGGTCGACCAGTTCGGCCCGCTCAGCGAACGCGCCCGACTGACGAAGCATGGCGTCGACCAGGGTCGTCTTGCCGTGGTCGACGTGGGCCACGATGGCGACGTTGCGGAAATCGCGTGTAGACGACACGCCTGGATCCTCCTGCTGTTGATGTATTTGGCACGCATGAATCTTGCTCGCGGCCTGTTCCAGACTACCGGTACCGAAGTGGCAGGCACGTGTCAGCCTTTGTACTTAGGGTAAGCTAACCCGCGTGGGCAAGGTAAAGGCGAAGAAGGTTTCCAGCCTCAAGCCGAAGAAAAAGTGCTGCAGAAAGAAGACGCGCTGCTTCAAATGCCCCGTCGTCATCATGCGTATGAAGAAGGCCGAAGCCGCCGGTGTGTGCGGTAAAGATCTCAAAAAGGCCCTGAAACAGGCGCGCGCCGCCTGAGCATCCGACGACGGGCGATGCGCCGCGCCCCGATGAGGCGTAGAACTGCACTTATGGGTACTCCGCTGCTCTCCGACCCCGAGATCACCATCGCCCTGGCCACACTGCCGGACTGGTCGCGCGACGGCGACGCCATCACCCGGACGGTGAAAGCCCCGAGCTTCCTCGACGGAATCGAACTGGTCCGCCGGGTCGCCACCGCGGCCGAGCAGGCCGATCATCATCCCGACATCGATATCCGTTGGCGCACAATCCGTTTCACGCTCAGCACGCATTCCGCGGGCGGGCTCACCGGGCAGGACACGGCGATGGCGCACGTGATCGACGACCTCGTCGGGGGCTGAGTCAGCCCGCCGGAACCTCCACCGCGCGACGGCCACGCACCTGCGCGGCGAGCGTGTCGCGCCCGTGCCACACCAGCCAGCCGAGCAGCACGAACACCCCGATCACATCCACCGCGCCGAGCCAGGCCAGCACCCACGGACGCGGGATCTCCCAGATCGTCGGCTGCGCGAACGACAGCACCCACGGCACGCCGACCAGCATCGTCAGCACCCAGAACGCGGCCAGCACGCGCGCCATGCGCTCGGCCTTCAGCGGGCCGTAGAGCAGCCACAGCACAGTGGGGATCAGCCACACCCAGTGGTGCGACCAGGAGATCGGCGAGATCATCAGGCCGAACAGCTGCACCAGCACCAGGGTGCCGAGCCGGTCGTCGGGGCCGAGGGTGCGCCAGGCCAGGAACGCCAGCACGGCGGTGAGCAGCACACCGGCGATCCACCACGGGCCCGAACCGACGTCGTAGCCGAGGATCCGGCTCAGCGCGCCGCGCAACGACTGATTCCAGACCGAACCCACCGGGCCGATCCGGTCGGCGTCACCGAGCAGCGTGCCGAAATAGCGCTCGGCTTCATGGGCATTGATGAGAAAACTCACAGCAACCGTCAGCCCGAACGCCGCCGCCGACCACACCACGGTCGCCCACCGGCGGCGAGCGACGAAATAGAGGCCGGTGATCGCAGGCGTCAATTTGATCCCCGCGATCACACCGACGAGCCCACCGGAGACCCACCATCGGGAACTGCGCACCGCGAGCATCGCCCCGAACACCAGGAACACATTCACCTGGCCGTAGTCGATGGTCGTGCGCACCGGCTCGAGCCACACACCCAGCGCGGTCCAGCCGACCGCGGCGGTGACCCACGTCGTTTCCCGCGCGGTCTTCTTACCGAGCAGCAGTTCGAAACTGATCGCGATCACGCCGTAGAGCGCGGCGACGGTCGCCAGCATCCAGCCCACCGCGACCACCGAAAACGGCAGGTAGTGCAGAGGGAAGAAGACCAGCGCGGCGAACGGCGGATACGTGAACGGCAGCGGGAAGTCGGGCGTCTTCTCCGCGTAGGTGAAGTCGTAGAGACGATCGGTGAGCAGCGAGGCCGAACCATCGACGTACACGTGCAGGTCGACGACGTTGAGCCCGTTGGGCGCGAACAGCATCCAGGCCAGCCGGGCGAGCACGGACAATCCGAGCAGCGCGAGAGCCCATCGGAGGTGTCGGTTCAAGGCCGTGCTTTCGGTCGTATGAAATGGCGCGTACGCGGTGCCAGATCACAATAGCTGTGTTGGATGTGCGGCTGGCGCCGCGGGTTTTCGGCCCTGGCGGGCCTCGATTCTTCACTCCTCCGCTCAGTCGCTTCGCTCCTTCGCTCCGTCGCTCCAGAATCGAGGCGGGCCGAAAACCGAGGTCCAGTAGTCTGCTGCGCGACACTGCTGGTCACAGTTGCATCAACGTCCCCACTGGTAACACATTCGGGGGCTAGCTTCGATGCAGAGTATTTTCGGCCGGGATGCCTTCACGGGCCCGGCGGCTGTACAACACGGCAGCGTTGTCCTTAGAGTGACCCCGTCATGGGGACCGACAACCCTCGCCCATCGCAACACCGAGGTAAGGACGGCTGGACAAGTGCTTCGTAGCCGAGCATCGCGGATCGCAACGACCGCTCTCGCCCTCGCGGCAGGCGCCATGCTCGCCGTGCCCGCGTCGACAACGGCCGCGCCCGCCGCACAGGCGGCCCCGGTCAGCGTGCCGATGGTGCCCGAGGGCGTCCCGGTCGACGCGCTCGCCGCTTTCGCGCCCGCTGTGACCGGCCTGATCGCCGGTCCCGCCGATGTCGCGAGCCCGCAGACCGCCCTGCTCGATCAGGCGCGGGTCCTGCTGGCGACCATGAATCTGCCGCCCGCCATCAAGGCGACGCTCGAGCGGATCATCACCTTTCTCGACGGTAGCGGCGGCGGTGGCCCCGACATCCCCGAGAACGGCCCGGTGATCGCGCAGTTCCTGTACCCGACCATCGGCAAGGCGTGCATCGGTGACGGCGCCGACTCGGTCGGCACCGCGCTCGCGGTGCCCGGTCCTGCCCAGCTGCCCCCGCCCGGTCCCGCCGCCGGACAGGCCGGTTTCGTGTTCACCGCGCTCGGCACCAAGGCGCCGACCGCCGAACAGAACCCGCCGATGACGGTGCAGTGGCTCAACCTCGACACCCGTCAGTCGGGCGTGCAGACGCTCACCGACGAGGCGAAGATCAACCCCGGTGGGCCCGCCACGCTGTCGACCATCGCCAACACCGGTCACGGCCGGGTGGTCGCGGTGATCTCCGGCTCGCTGACCACCGCCGCCGAGGGCGCCGCCCCGCGCACCTGCAACTTCATGCCGACCCTCGGATTCTTCACCGTGTAGGTAGGCAGAACTCGAGCCCGGTCCCGTTCTCACGAACGGTGCCGGGCTCGAGTTGTTTCAGGGGGTCACCACTGGCCGTAGTCCGAGGCCAGCACGGTGTTCACGTCGACGCCGACGCCGTCGATGGCGCGCTTGTCGATCTCGAACTGGTGCAGGTGGGCGTTGTCGTGCACGAAACCTCTCGGGGTGCCCCAATTGTGCTGCCAGAACCAGGAACCGAGGCCCGCGGCGAGGGCGCGGTCGATCGTCGGTGTGTTGGCGTAGATGCCGACGAGGTCGGGGCCGAGCACCGACTGCCAGCCCTCGATATAGGGCGCGATCATCTCGTCGAACTCCTGCTCGGAGGGGTTGTCGTCGATGGAGGCGTAGATCGGGGCGGTGTCGGGTCCGCCTGCGGCGGTGTGCAGTTCCCAGCCGCGTTCGGCGTGCTGCTTGCCGGCTTCGAGGCCACCACGCCAATCGGCGGTCGGGCCCTTGCCGAACTGGTAGTTCGACACGATCGACAACCCGTGCGCCCACAGGTCTTCTACTTCGCCGGGCAGCAGCGGTTTGCCCTCCATCCACTCGGCGCCCGGCCTGCGGTCGGAGACGTAGCGGATCACGCCGATGTGGCCCGCGGCCTTGATCGCCTCGGCCGAGGGGACACCGGCCGCGTAGTCGACCAGGGTGCCGTAGGACTGTGCCGCGGCAGGCGTGGCAGCCAGTCCGAGGCCGAGAGTTGTCGCGGCGGCGGCGAATCCGAAGAACTCACGCCGGGTGACCGAACCAGAACGCATCACAGGACTCCTTCGCGCAACCCGACCACAACCCGGCAAGCGAGCCCGGCGCGTCAACCCCGTACGCGCCGGGAGCCTAGAACGTGCGACTCATTTCACCACAGCTCACACCGGCACCGCTAGACCCAGTAATCACAGCAGCACCATCGGTCACAGGTCAGGTGGCGCCGTCGATGGCGGCGCCGACGTCGATGGTCCGGCCCGTCGGATCGGCGAGCTCGGTGCTCACCACGGCGACGACCTGGGCCATCACCTGTTTTTTGATGCCTGCCAGCCGGGCGAGCGTCGCCGCGCGCAAACCCTTGGCGGTGAACTCCATCGAGATGTCCTCGATGGCGGGCGGCGGCACCTCGATCACGATCTGCAAGGGTTCGGCGGCGCGCGCCGTGAGGACGAGGGGGATCTCGAGGTCGGCGCGGTAGTGGTTGGCTTTGAGCACGTCGACGGTGATGTCGAGGCCGACTGGCAGGGTCATGTCGAACACCCGCAGCTCGCCGGGTACGGCCGCGCCGCGCTCGACCACTCGCGGCTGCTCGATCGCGCCGCGTACGGTCACCGTCGCCGCGCCGCGCGGGCCCTCCGACAGTGGTCCGATCGCGATCTCACCGCCCGCCATCTGGGCGACCACGCTGTGCACGCGGTCGCGGGTGACGATCTGGGTGAAGAAGCGCAGACCGAATTCGCGGTGGTCGATCCAGTCGAACACGGTGTCGTTGCGGTGCGGGGAGCGATAACCGTCGAGGATCGCCTCGATGTCGAACACGCGCTCGGCTCGCGCCTTGGGATCGCTGATGATGGCGTTGACCCGGCCCGCGACCTCGCGCTGAACGAGGCCCGCGATGGGGTCGAGCAGCATTTCCCAGGCGGTGTCGATGGCCTCGGCACGCAGAGTGAAACTCACGTCCTTGGCCGTCACCGTGCCGACGTCCATGACGAGGAGCAGCGGTGCGGCGGTGCGGGCGTGCAGGGTGAGGGCGATCTCGACGACGGCGGCCACGCCGAGTTTGCGGCCGCCGAGAATCAGGTTCACCGCGAGTTTGAGGGGGACCTTCACACCGAAGGTGAGCGCGTCACCGGGATTGCGGGTGACCACCGGGGTGCCGAGGGTGCCTTCGGCGGCGAAGCCGGCCAGTCCCGCCGGGCCGAGGGAGAAGGGGCCGATCTGCACACCACGCCCGGTCATGCCCGCGACGGCCGCGGCGATCCGGTCCTCGGTCACCGCGTACCTGACGAATCGCTCGCCGAAATCGGCGTACTCGATCCGCTTCGGGTCACGAGGTGCTTCTCCGGTCACCTTCACACGCACATCGAACACGGTACGTGATCGGAGTGCGCGGCCAGGTGTCGGCGCAACTCCCCCGTCCTGCCGATGAGGGGGAAGCAGGACGGAGGGGTCGGCTGCGGCGCTGCCGGGCGCCGCGTGGTCCATCGTACGTGCACCGGCCCGGTCGTGCCGCGTCGGTGGGGTCGGTTACCTTGCGCGACAGTAACTTTCAGAATCGTCCGTACCCCACGAGGTCGGGCGTTTCGCTCACCTCGATGGTGCGAATCCGGATGGTGCCCATCTCGTTGCCGCCGATGGTGGTGATCGTGTCGCCCTCGGCCTTCAACACGATGTTGGTGTGCTGACCGAGCGGGCTGTCGGGACCGTAGAGCACCACGTCGCCGGTGCGCGGCCGGTAACCCACGTCGGGACGAGTGAACCGGCCGACGGTCTCGTAGTACTCCTGCAGCGTGTACACCCCGGGGATGCGCCAGGAACCGGAGTTCGGGTTGCTCAGGGGCCTGCCCGCCTCGCGCATCGTCCAGCTGACGAAGTCGGCGCACCACGCCTCCTTCACGCCCTCGGCGTACTTCGGTCCGTCACCGGGCTTCTCGTATTCGCGGCGCAACACGTCGACCAGCACGATCTGCTGTTCGTCGAGGTGTTCGCTGTCGAGGGCCGGGAACGGCTCACCCCAGTCGTGCTGCCACCACACCAGCCCGGCGACCAGCACCGCCGTGGCCGCGAGCACGCCGGAAATACCGAGGATCCATCTGGAACCGCGCCCGGTCCCCTTGCTCTGCAGCTGCGTCATCGCCCCCCGCTTTCATCGGTCTCTGCTTCATTAGACGAATCGCGAGGGCCGGCGGTTCCCTGGATACGGAAGAATCTCGCAGCGTGGTCCCGGAGCGGACGCGGATCGTGATCACCGGGTGGACCCCTGCGCCACCCGGGTATCGACGCCTCGACAGGCGACGGCGCTCTCGGCGCGCGCGACAACCACGCGTGCCGTCCCCTCCGGCGACCGTTCCGCTCCGGAACTACTGATAGTCGGCCCGGCGCTGCCCCGCCCGGCTGCGAGAATTTTCGCGAACACCCGTACGGTCGGTCAAGCTAGACGACTGTCCCAGTTTGTCCCACCGCACGAAAGAGGACCGCGACGTGGAAGACCCGCACCTACCGATCGCCAGGTACCTGCGCGAACGTCGCGAGGCGGCAGGCCTCACCCGCGTCGCACTCAGCGCGCAGGCGGGCATCTCCCCCGCCCTGATCCAGAAGATCGAGCAGGGTTCGCGCACACCGACTCTGGAGGCGCTCACCGCGCTGTTCGACGCACTCGACGTGCCGGCACTTTTCCGTGATCACCTGGTGTCGTTGTCGCTGGCCGACCGCTACGGCAGCCCGGCGGCCGACATCCCGAGCGACATTCCCACCGCCGATCTCGTGCTGCTCAACTCGATCTCGTATCCCGCCAGCCTGCAGATGTACACGACCTACGATGTGGTCGCCACGAATTCGGCCTGGACACGGTACTTTCCCGGCCTCGACACCAGCACCACGCTGCTGGAATGGATGCTGCTCGACCCGCGGTCACGCGAGGTGATGCTCGACTGGGACAAGCAGGTTCACCTGTGCGTCTACGGATTCCGGGTGATGAGCCCCGGCGTCGTGCCCAAGGAGCGGATCGACCGGCTCTTCGCGGCATGCGCGGTCGCCGAGGAATGGGAACGGTTCTGGACCACCGAGCCCGACGTGCCCTCCCACCTCGACCGGCCCGTGCAGCGGATCCGGCACCCGGAGACCGGCGCCGCCGTAGCGATGACCATGCAGGTGCACGACTCGATCGTCCCCCGGCGGGAATGGTCGCTCGTCACCTTCTGCCCGCTTCTCGACGGCTCCAGCCGAGACGCCGCAAACCAGTAGCTGCTCGAGTTAAGCTGCGGCCGTGGCCACGCAACGGACAGCGCGCCCCGGCTGGTTGGCCTGGGACAACTACTTCGTCGGTGTCGTCGGGCTCGTACTCGGACTGTGCTTCGGTACGTGCGCGGCGCTGATCGCCGGGCCCGGCCGCAACCTCGCCGCGATCATCCTGGTCGTCCTCGCGGCCCTGTGCGTGCTGCCCGCGTTGTTGCGCGCGCTCGCCGAACTCAGCGTGTGGGTGCGGCTCGCGGTGCTCGCGATCGGTTTCGCGCTGCTGCTACCCGCGATCCTGGTGAGTCCCGATGTGCGCGACTGGGCCGCCGAGCGCTGGGAAAAGGCCTGGAAGTAGGTGTCCTACCGCAGGTTTCCCTGCGGCAGCGACAGCAGGAACCGCAGGGTGTTGTTCAGGAACTGCGACGACTGCCAGGCGAAGTAACCGCCCGCGGCACCGGTATCCGAGGAGCCCGCCGCCGAACCCGTCGCCAGCTGCGCCGAACCGGTGGCCGACCCGGTCGCCAGATCCGCCGACCCACTCGCCGAACCCGAGCCGGGTAGCGCGGCCGCCTGGCCCGCCGAACCGAGCACCCCGATCGTCACCGCCGCCGCGACCAACGCGACTCGAACGGCATACGGCTTGGACGTTTCACGACCGGACAACATCTGATGAATCCCACTCTCCGAAAACAACTGCGAAAGCCCAGTATTCACACCTGAGCGCGGCATCAAACCCGATTCGCCGGGATTACCCGATCTCCCGCGCGAGTTCCATGCTCCGTCATGCGGGGCGGGTCCGACAGACCACGGATATCGGGGCAGATCCTTGTGGGGAGTCCCAAGGGCAGCAGCCCGACACGGCAAACCGCCGCACCGGCTGTGGCGGTGCGGCGGTTTGAGGCTATTCGTTGTCCGGCACTCGGCCTTTCGGGCGCGTCGATCTATCGGCTACCGGCGGGCCGAGCGCTGACGGACGGCGGATGCCGTTGTGGACGTGGTCTTTTCGACGAGGTCGGCGAGATCGGCCGCTGCGGCGGGGAGGCGGCGGTGCTTGCCGTTGGTCAGCTCCGAACCGCGCTCGCGGGCCAGCTCGGCGGCGTACTTGCCCCGAATCTTGGCTTCCTCACCACGTTCGCGAGCGAGCTCGGCAGCGTACTTGCCGCGGACCTTGGCCTCCTCACCGCGTTCGCGCGCGACCTCAGCCGCCCGCGCGCCGCGTTTCCGCGCAACTTCGGCCGCCTCCGCGCCACGTTCCCGTGCGACCTCGGCCGCCTCCGAACCGCGTTCCCGCGCGACCTCGGCCGCCTGCGAACCACGCTCCCTGGCGATCTCCGCCAGCTGCGCCCCGCGCTCCTTGGCCACCTCGACCAGGTGCGAGCTGCGACCGCGCGCCTCGTCGGCAACCTCCGGCCCACGGTCACGCGCCACCTCGGCGATGTGCGCGCCGCGTTCGCGGGCGGCTTCGGCGATCTGCGGGCCGCGTTCCCTGGCCAGTTCGGCCAGTTGCTCGCTGCGGGCGCGGGCGAGTTCCGCGAGCTGGGGGCCACGTTCCTTGGCGACCTCGGCCAGTTGCGACCCGCGCGTCTTGGCGGCGTCGAGGACCACCACCCCTTCGTCGCGCACCTGCTCGGCCAGGCTCGGGCTGCGATCCATCAGCTTGTGGGCGGCGCGGCGGCCACGCCAGCCCAGCGACGGCTTGCCCTCGGTGTCGGCCGCCGCGATCATCAGGCCGCCGAGCAGACCGAGATCCTTGAGGAACCCCGCCCGCTTCACCGCCTTGCGATCGGGGTCGG
The DNA here is from genome assembly GCF_013839555.1 of Nocardia sp. GTS18. Classification (NCBI taxonomy): domain Bacteria; kingdom Bacillati; phylum Actinomycetota; class Actinomycetes; order Mycobacteriales; family Nocardiaceae; genus Nocardia; species Nocardia sp. GTS18. Next base: position 85,147 of record NZ_JACBIU010000002.1, read on the forward strand.
ATTCGGACCAGAAGTCCTGTTCGGTGACGGTGCCCGGGACGACGGTCGCGGCGAGCAGGAAGGCGGCGGGGCGGGGCGCGCGACCGCTCGCCAGCAGCAGACCACCCGCCACCTGCACCATCGCGTTGATCTGCACCATCTTGCCGGGGTCGTCGGGGACCTTGGCGGCCAGCGCGTCGGGCAGGCTGTCGCGCCCCTTGTCGGCAAGGGCGGCGGCCGCCTCGGCACGCGGCTTCGGATTCATCAAACCGTTCACTCCGGTGGCGATGAACGTCGTCCCCAGCAGTGTGCGGGCAATGCGGCGGACAGGCCTGATCGGCATGGTCGGGTCCCTTCGTCTGGCTTGTCAGTTCCTCGCTTCCCGCCTTACCCTGTCCCTCCCCGCACAAACGAACAACAGACCGACCGCCCTGTTTCGCGTTGGTACGGTCGCATCGTGGTTGATGACACCGTCCGCGCGGCATACAGCGACTTGCACGAGCTCTACATCGAGGTCTGCGGCTTTCCCGCCGCCGTCGATCCCGAGGACTCCGCTTTTGTCCTCCGTCACCTCACCGAGGGTCCCGTCCTCGACCTCGGCTGCGGGCCGGGGCATTTCACGCACATCCTCACCGAGGCGGGTGTCGCGGCCGAGGGCCTCGACATGGTCCCCGAATTCATCGAGCATGCCCGCGCGACCTACCCCGGGATTCCGTTCGAGGTCGGTTCGATCCGCGCGGTGGACGCGCCGGACGAATCCGTCGCGGGCCTGCTCTCCTGGTTCTCCCTCATTCATCTGCCGCCGCACGAGATCCCGGCCGTCCTCACCGAATTCCGACGCGTTCTCCGCCCCGGCGGTCGGCTCGTCGTCGGCTTCTTCACCGGCGAAAGCGCTGTCGAACCGTTTCCGCACAAGGTGACGACCGCGTACCGCTGGCCCGTCGACCGCTTCGCCGAAGCACTCACCTCCGCGGGCTTCACCGAACTCGATCGCCTCACCCCACCTGCTTTCGACGCGTCTCGGCCGTATGGAGCTTTGGCTGTCACACCTAGGTGGTGAACGCGAACCCCCGAGTACAGCGCGCACCACCCTCGGGTCCGTATCGCCGATCGCTCCCACGTCGTTGGATTGACCTACGCCCCGATCCCACCCCGTAGGAGCCCCCGGATGCCGATCAAGAAGCTCGCGACGACAACCCTGCTCATCACCGGCTTGGCCGCCCTCACCGCCCTCGCCCCCACCGCGCACGCCACCAACGGCGTCGACGGAGGTATCACCAGCCCCGCCCCGGGCACCGTCACTCTCAGTTGGCAGGTCTACATCCCCTCCGGCAGAACCGCCGCCTGCGACATGTCCGTCGAGAACAGCGCGAATACCACCGGCACCTACCGCGAGTTCGACTACACCGCCATCGGCGGCTCCGCCAATCACCAGGGCCGCTGGGTCAGCAGTTCCTTCCAGACCTCAGCCCCCGCGGGCAGCACCGCCTACGGCAACGTCAACTGCACCTTCCTCGACCCGACCACCGGCCATGCGACCGTCGGCTACTGGCAGGGCTCCACCCGGGTCAAACTCCCGGTGAAGACGATCGTCCCGGCGATCCCGCCCGGCGGCGCAGTCGGCTGATCCGGCACGCCATCGCGACCCGTCAGCCGGCGCTACGACCGCAGCGCCGGCGTCGGCTCGTCCCGCGTCCAGATGACAGCTTGAGCCACGACGACGCGCTCCCCGTCATGAGTCGCGGCCGGCCCACCGTGCAACTCGTAGCCCATATCCAGCGCTTCACTGACCCGCCGACAGAAACTCGAGTCGTCGGGGCCGGTCAGCAGGCGGTAACGAGGCAAATGTTCGGATTCCACAGCGCCTGTCAACGCCGGCCGTCGAAACGGAATTCCTCGACGTCGTCTTCGGCAGGCCGGCTCGCCGATTGCTAAGGTGGCGGCGTGAATTCCCCGGAGGCGTCAAGACGGTAGCCGCTCGGCCTGTGCCGGGCGGCGTTGTGAGGTCGGTCCCCGCTGGTCGCTGTGCGCCCGGCGGTATTCGCCCATCTCGCGACGCCGGATGATGTCGCTTCTTGCGGACGGGTGACCGATCACCCGCTTCCGCACTCATCCCGGGTGCCGTCGTGGTGATGGTGGCGCCCATGTTTCCGGGGAGTCTTCTCTTATGCCCGTTGTGGTTTTCGTGCTGGCTGTCGCGGTGTTCGCGCAGGGCACATCCGAATTCATGGTGTCGGGATTGCTCGAGCAGATAACGGGCGACGTGGGAATCTCCCTCGGCGCTGCGGGTCTGCTGACATCGCTGTTCGCGGCAGGCATGGTGCTGGGCGCACCAGTGATGGCGACGGCGGCGGGCCGGTTGCCGGTCAGGTATTCGGTCACCGCGTTCCTGGCGCTGTTCTGTGCCGCCCACGTGGTGGGGGCGGTCGCGACCGGGTTCGGGGTGCTGCTGGTGACGCGGGTGGTCGCCGCCGTCGCCAACGCCGGGTTCCTCGCGGTCACCCTGGCCGCGTTGCCGCGCTTGGTCGGCCCGGCGTCGGTCGGCCGAGCGACATCTGTGGTGATCTCAGGAGTGACGGTCGCCTGCATCGCCGGTGTGCCCGCGGGCACCCTGCTGGGGCAGGCGTGGGGCTGGCGATCGACGTTCTGGGCTGTTGCTGTGATCAGTGCGGCCGCGCTGGTTCCGGTGTGGTTCATGCTCGGTCGCGACGATCGGCAGGACCCGCAGGCGCTGTCGTTGCGTCATGAATGGTCGGTTGTGCGGCTGCCTGCGGTGCGGGTGGCTGTCGTCGCCGGAATCCTTGTCAACGCCGCGACTTTCGCCGGGTTCACCTACCTCGGCACCATCACGAACGACGCCACCGCGGACGGCCGGTGGGTTCCACTCGCACTCGCCCTGTTCGGCCTCGGTTCGTTCGCCGGCGTCACCCTCACAGGCCGCTACAGCGACACCCATCGCCGACGGATCATCTCCACCGGAACCGTTGCGCTCCTTGCGGTCTGGCTACTGGCCGCCCTCACCGCACACCTCCTGATCGGCGTGATGATCATGGCAGTGGTGACCGGCGCGGTCGCGTTCGGCGTGGGATCGACGCTGATCGCCACGATCGTGCGGACCGCCGCCCCCACCGCGCCGCGCATCGCAGGCGCCCTGGCGACCACCGCATTCAATGTCGGCGCGGTCCTCGGCCCGATCACCGCCGGCCTCGTCGTCGACCGCACCGCCCGTCCCACGACGGCATGGCTGTGCAGCGCGATCTTCACGAGCGCGGCGGTGGCCGTGGTACTGGTGGCGCAGCGCCGGCATCAGGCGGACCCGAGCGAGAAGACGCGCGTAAACGCACGCTGATTCAGCGCATCTATCCGAGGCCGGCATCGCCGACCGATGCCGGCCTCCTTGCTCCGGGCTCTTTCAGTCAGCCCAGGCGCAACGGACTACACATTGAAACGGAACTCGACGACGTCGCCGTCGGCCATGATGTAGTCCTTGCCTTCCATGCGGACCTTGCCCGCGGCTTTGGCGGCGGCCATGGAGCCTGCTTCGACCAGGTCGTCGAAGGCGACGATTTCGGCTTTGATGAAGCCGCGTTCGAAGTCGGTGTGGATGACGCCTGCGGCCTTGGGGGCCGTGTCGCCCTGGTGGATGGTCCAGGCTCGGGCTTCCTTGGGGCCTGCGGTGAGGTAGGTCTGCAGGCCGAGGGTGTGGAAGCCGGCGCGGGCCAGGCCGTGCAGGCCGGGTTCGGTTTGGCCGATGGACTCGAGGAGTTCCATGGCGGATTCGTCGTCGAGTTCGAGGAGTTCGGCTTCGACCTTGGCGTCGAGGAAGACGGCGTCGGCGGGGGCTACGGCGGCCTTCAGCTCGGCGACCTTGGCGTCGTCGGTGAGGACGGATTCGTCGGCGTTGAAGACGTAGAGGAACGGCTTGATGGTGAGCAGCGACAGCTCACGCAGCAGCTCGGCGTCGATCTTCTTGCCCGCCGCGAACAGCGTAGTGCCCTCGTTGAGGAAACCCTCGGCCACCTTGGCGGCGTCGAGCAGGGGCTTGCGGTCCTTCTTGACGCGGGCTTCCTTCTCGAGGCGCGGGATGGCCTTCTCGAGGGTCTGCAGGTCGGCGAGGATGAGCTCGGTTTCGATGACCTCGATGTCGGCGGCGGCGTCGACCCGGCCGTCGACGTGGATCACGTCGTCGTCGGCGAACACACGGACCACCTGGCAGATGGCGTCGGCCTCACGGATGTTGGCGAGGAACTTGTTGCCGAGGCCCGCGCCTTCGGAGGCGCCCTTCACGATGCCCGCGATGTCGACGAACGACACGACGGCGGGCACGATCCGCTCGGAGCCGAAGATCTCGGCGAGCTTGTCGAGCCGCTTGTCCGGCAACGGGACCACGCCGACGTTGGGTTCGATGGTCGCGAACGGGTAGTTCGCGGCCAGCACGTCGTTCTTGGTCAGCGCGTTGAACAGGGTCGACTTTCCGACATTGGGCAGGCCGACGATTCCGAGGGTGAGGCTCACAAGGATCAGAGTCTACGGGTCCGCGACGACGACCGGCCCCCGCCCCGGCAGCAGGCGGGCGTCCGGCGCACTCGGCAGACCGAGCCGAATGCTGGTCATCCGATCACCACGCTGTGGTGGCGGCAGCCTCCCGGGCTTTGGCGCCGCCGGCGCGTGGTGATCGGGTGACCCAGTTCAGGGAACGAGGACGACCTTGCCCAGGTTGATGCGCTGCTCGATGACGGCGTGGGCGGCGGCCGCGTCGTCGAGGCCGAACTCGGCGTGCACGACAGGGTGCAGCAGACCGGACGCGTAGTGCTGCCACACCTCCTGGCGCAGGTCCTCGTAGCGGGCGGGGTCGCGCTGGGCGAGGCGGCCGATGCGGAAACCGGTGAGAGTCTTGCCGCCCGCGAGCAGGTCCTCGGTGTCGATCGCGCCGCTGGTGCCGTAGGTGACGGCGCGGCCGCCCTCGGCGAGGCCGGTGAGGGTGTTGCCGAGATCGTTGCCGCCGACACCGTCGAGGGCGTAGTCGGCCTGCTTGCCGCAGTGCAGCTGGTCGTAGGTGTACACCTCGTCGGCGCCGAGTTCGCGGACGAAGCCGGCTTTGCTCTCATCGGAAACCGCGGCGACCACCCAGCTCGCGCCGCGCACACGGGCCAACTGCACCGCGAGGTGGCCGACACCGCCCGCGGCGGCGGTGACCAGCGCGGTCTCACCGTCGCGCGGGGCGACGGTGTCGAGCGCGCCGAGGGCGACGAGCCCGCTGCGCATCAGGGCGACGGCGTCGACGGCGGAGGCACCGTCGGGAATCGCGGAGGCCTGGTCGACCGAGAGCAGCACGTATTCGGCGTAGGCGTCGGCGTCACAGACGCCGACCACGCGATAGCCGGCGCTGTACCCGTCGACCCCGTCACCGACGGCGACGACCTCACCGGCCACTTCGGCCCGCAACGGCTGCGCCACGCTGATCCGCCGGATCGCCGACAGGGTGACCCCGATCGCCTCCACCCGGACCAGCAGCTCACCGGCACCGGGCACCGGCACCTCGGCCGCGACGACCTCGAGCACCTCCGGACCACTGCTGCGCTCGTACTGAACCCGCCGCATGACACCTCCTACAGAATTGGACGAAGGCGCAAGATTAACCGGCTGACCTCGTGTTTCCACACGCCCGGAATCACCGAGTGCGATATCTCACCGCACACGCCGAGATACGGAGAGCACCTTCTCGATTCGGTTACCCCACGCGGAGCACTCAGACGCGTGCTCAACAACACACTCCGCGAGGCGAAGCGCAGGCGCCACCGGTGCGATCCCGACATCGATCGGTCTGGCCGCCACCACAGCCCCGGCGTAGCGTGACGGGTATGGAGGCGACCACGGAGGTGGTGACCGCAGCCCCCGCGCCGGTTCTGGCCGCGTTCATCGACCGGTACGTGGGCTATCGCATGACGGGTTACGAACCGGGGTTGCACCGTGGTCTGCCTTCGCGGCACATGACGTTCATCGTGGCCGCCGGCCCGCCGATCGACGTCGTGGAGCAGACCGATCGCCGTCAATCACCGGGCAGCTACCGCTGTGTCCTGAGCGGACTACAAGCCGCCCCGGCGATGATCGCGCACACCGGTTTCCAGGAGGGTGTCGCCATCGAGCTCACCCCGCTCGGCAGTCGTGTGCTGTTCGGGATGCCCGCCAGCGAAATGTGGGATGTGACGATCGAATGTTCGCAAGCGCGAAGGTCTTTGGGTGATCAGCTCGCCGACGCTGTACACGCACACGATGACTGGCCGAGCAGATTCGCCGCCTGCGACCGTGCGCTCACGGCGGCGGCCAGCATCGAATCGATCCCCGGCGCCGAATTGACCTGGGCCTGGCGCACTCTCGTCGGCACGGGCGGCACCTGTCCGATCAACCCCTTGGCCGAGCGCATCGGCTGGAGCAGACAGCACCTCACCCGCAAGTTCACCGCCGAATTCGGTGCGAGCCCGAAACTGGCCGCGCGGATCATCCGATTCGAACGCGCCCGCCGCATGCTCGCCAACACGCCGTCGTATGTCTCGATCGCCCAGATCGCGGCCACCTGCGGCTACTACGACCAGGCGCACCTGAATCGCGACTTCGCCGAACTGGCAGGTGTGGCGCCGACAGCATGGCTGGCCGAGGAGATTCCATCCGTCCAAGACCCGGGGGCGGCCGAAGCGCGAGGCTGAGGACATGACTACTTCCACCGACACCCGCGGCGCGGTCTGGCCGTGCCTGGCCTTCACCGACGCCCGCGCCATGATCGAATTCCTCACCACCGCCTTCGGTTTCGAGGCGACCGCGGTCTACGCCCGCGACGACGACCCGTCGATCGTCGAACACGGCGAACTGCGCTGGCCCGAAGGCGGCGGCATCATGTTCGGCTCCACCGGCCGCGACGACGACTCCCCCTTCTGCACCCGACCACCCGGCATCGCCAACATCTACCTCGTCACCGACAACCCCGACGCCCTCCACACCCGCGCCACCGCAGCGGGCGCCACCATCATCCGCGAACTGCGCGACGAGGACTACGGCTCCCGCGGCTTCAGCGCCCAAGACCCCGAGGGCAACCTCTGGAGCTTCGGCACCTACGGCGGTGAGTAGATCCGCTCCCCTACCCCGCACGACCCGACCTCGAGGAGGGTCCGCCGCGCAGCGGCGGTCGGCGGCCGTCCCGACGATCAGGTGCCGTTGCGTAGGCGACGAAGGAGCAAGCAACGGCGCCTGATCGTCGGGACTTGTGGGGCCGCCGACTCGAGCGCGCCAGCGCTCCAACCAACACTGAACAAAATTTCATGTTGGCCGCGACCGTGTGTGATCCTGTCCGGCGCGCAGAGCACATCGGCTACGTTGTCGATGCTTCACCCGAGGCTCTGCGCGTTGTACAGGAGTTGAGTCAATGGCGACGACCATCGAATATCTGCGGACCGAACCGGACTTGCCTCCGGTCGGTGTCGTCGATCGCACGCCGATCACGCCCGCCAAGAAGGCTGTGTTCGCGGGGATCGGCGTGCTCGGCGCCGGCGCGTGGACCTATCTGGCGATAGCGCGCGGAGAATCCGTGAACGCGGTGTGGATCGTGATCGCGGCGGTGTGTACCTACATCATCGCGTACCGGTTCTACGCCCGATTCATCGAATGGAAGGTGACCAAGCCGCGCGACGACGTGGCCACCCCGGCCGAGATCTACGACAACGGCAAAGACTTCATGCCGATGGACCGGCGGGTGCTCTACGGTCATCACTTCGCCGCCATCGCCGGTGCCGGTCCCCTCGTCGGTCCGGTTCTCGCAGCTCAGATGGGCTATCTGCCGGGCACCATCTGGATCGTTGTCGGCGTGGTTTTCGCCGGTGCGGTGCAGGACTACCTGGTGCTGTGGGCATCCACGCGCAGGCGCGGTCGCAGCCTCGGGCAGATGGCGCGCGACGAGCTCGGTGCCGTCGGCGGTGTCGCGGCGATCGTCGCGATCCTCGCCATCATGACGATCCTGCTCGCGGTACTTGCGCTGGTCGTGGTGAACGCCCTCGGCGAGAGCCCGTGGGGCGTGTTCTCGATCGCGATGACCATCCCGATCGCGCTGTTCATGGGCGTGTACCTGCGTTATCTGCGCCCGGGTCAGGTCGGCGAGGTGTCCGCGATCGGCATCGTGCTGCTGCTGGCCGCCATCGTCGGCGGTGGCTGGGTGTCGGAAACCGAATGGGGCGCGGACTGGTTCACCCTGTCGCGCACCACCATCGCCTGGTGCCTGATCGCCTACGGCTTCTTCGCCTCGGTGCTGCCGGTGTGGTTGCTGCTCGCGCCGCGCGACTACCTGTCGACGTTCATGAAGGTCGGCACGATCGTGCTGCTCGCGGCGGGCATTCTCATCACCATGCCGGTGCTGAAGGCGCCCGCGGTGTCGGAATTCGCCTCCAGCGGCACTGGTCCGGCGTTCGCGGGCAGCCTGTTCCCGTTCCTGTTCATCACCATCGCCTGTGGCGCGCTGTCGGGTTTCCACGCGCTGGTGTCCTCGGGGACCACGCCGAAGCTGCTGGCCAAGGAATCCAATGCCCGCATGATCGGGTACGGCGGCATGCTGATGGAGTCGTTCGTCGCGGTGATGGCCATCATCACGGCCTCGATCATCGACCAGCACCTGTACTTCGGCATGAACGCGCCCGGCTCGCTCACCGGTGGCACGCCGGAGACGGCCGCCGCCTACACCAACAAGCTCGGTCTCGACGGCCCGCCCGCGACGCCGGACCTGTTCGCCGACGCGGCTTCGGATGTCGGTGAGCAGACGATCATCTCGCGTACCGGTGGCGCGCCGACGCTGGCGGTCGGCATCTCCGAGGTCTTCCACAAGTTCCTCGGCGGCGAATCGATGAAGGCGTTCTGGTACCACTTCGCGATCATGTTCGAGGCGCTGTTCATCCTCACCACCATCGATGCGGGCACTCGCGTCGCGCGGTTCCTGGTGTCGGACGCGCTGGGCAACTTCGGTGGCGGTTTCAAGAAGTTCCGTGATCCGTCGTGGCGGGTCGGTGCGTGGGTGTGTTCGCTGCTCGTGGTCGCCGGCTGGGGTGGCGTGCTGCTGATGGGTGTCAACGATCCGTTCGGCGGCATCAACGCGCTCTACCCGCTGTTCGGTATCGCCAACCAGCTGCTGGCCGCGATCGCGCTGACGGTGGTGCTCACCATCCTCGTCAAACGCGGGCAGTGGAAGTGGGCGTGGATCCCCGGTATTCCGCTGGTGTGGGACCTCATCGTCACCATGACCGCCTCCTGGCAGAAGATCTTCTCCGCCGATCCCAAACTCGGCTACTGGAAGCAGCACAGCCTGTGCCAGGCCGCCAAGGACGCGGGCAAGGGCTGCCTGACGGCCAAGACGCCGGAGCAGGTGGAGATCGCGATCCGCAACACCTTCATCCAGGGCACGTTGTCGATCGTGTTCGCGGTGCTCGTGCTCATCGTGACCGTCGTCGGTGCGCTGGTGTGCCTGCGGGCCATCCGCACCGGTGAGGTGACCAGTTCGGAGTCCGAGGAGCAGCCGTCGAAGATCTTCTCCCCCAGCGGTTTCGTGTCGACCAAGGCGGAGAAGGACGTGCAGAAGGAGTGGGACGTGCTCATCGCCGAGGGCAAGGTGACCGCGCCCGGATCGGTGCACGTGTCGTGAATTCGGCCGGGGATGCGGGCGGGCGGTCCTTCGGATCGGCCGCCCGCGCCCTCGCGCACCATGTCTGGACAGGTGCGCGCTCGGTGGTCCGGTGGTACAGCGCGATCAACGGCGGCCAGGACTACCAGCGGTATGTCGCCCATCTGCGCCGCAACCACCCGGACCGTCCGGTGCCGTCCGAGCGCGACTACTGGCGGGAACGCTATGCCGAAGCCGAGCGGAACCCCACCAACCGCTGCTGCTGAATAGGTGGCCGATTTCCGCTAGCACCGGGCCGGGCGCGCTGTCATTGTGGACAACGTGACCATCACGGCTTTGGACTTCGAGCGCTGCTACCGAGCGGTGTCGACCCGCGACTCCCGTTTCGACGGGCAGTTCTTCACCGCGGTCCGCACCACCGGCATCTACTGCCGTCCCTCGTGCCCGGCGATCACGCCCAAGCGCACCAATGTGTCGTTCCTGCCCACCGCAGCCGCGGCCCAGCAGGCGGGGTACAGGGCGTGCAGGCGCTGTCTGCCCGATGCCGCGCCCGGTTCGCCGCTGTGGAACGTGCGCGCCGACCTGGCCGCCCGCGCCATGCGGCTCATCGGCGACGGGGTGATCGAGCGGGGTGGTGTGCCCGAACTCGCCGCGACACTTGGCTATTCCCAACGGCAATTGACCCGGGTGCTCACAACCGAGCTCGGCGCGGGACCGCTCGCGCTGGCCAGGGCGCACCGCGCGCACACCGCGCGGCTGCTGATCCAGACCACCGACATGCCCATGTCGGATATCGCGTTCGCGGCAGGCTTCGCCAGCATCCGCCAGTTCAACGACACCGTGCGCGAAGTGTTCGCGGTGAGCCCGACCACGATGCGCACCGAATCGCGCCGCTCACCACGCAACGATGTGGAGGCGCCCGCCACACCCGGCCTGCTGACTTTGCGGCTGCCGTATCGCGAACCGCTCGATACCGGGTGGCTGGCCTGGTTCCTGTCCGCGCACACGGTGCCGGGGATGGAGCTGTGGGAGAACGGGGTGTACACGCGCAGCCTGCGCACGCCGCACGGGCACGCGACCATCGGGTTGTCGTTCCGGCCGGGGCATGTGCGGGCCGAGCTCGCCCTGCGGGATATGCGTGATCTGGCGCCGACCGTCGCCCGGTTGCGGCATCTGCTCGATCTCGATGCCGATCCGCTGGGGATCGACGAGGCCTTGGGGATCACGTCGAACGTCGGCGACGCCAGTCCGTTCACAGCGGGCATCCGCGTGCCGGGGTGTCTCGACGGTCCGGAACTGTTGTTGCGCACCATGATCGGGCAGCAGATCTCGGTGCGGGCGGCGGCGACACACACCGCGCGCCTGGTCGAGGCGCTCGGTGAACGGATCGAGGGGCCGGTACCGCTGCTGTTCCCCACGCCCGCGGCCATCGCCGAACACGGTGCCGAGGTGCTGACCGGGCCCGCCCGCCGGATCGCCGCCATCGTGTCGGCCGCGCGGGCGATCGCCGACGGCGAACTGGTGCTGCATTCGGGCCGCACCGCCGACGACCTGCGCCGCGACCTGCTCGCCCTCGACGGCGTCGGCCCGTGGACCGCCGACTACGTGACCATGCGCTCGCTCGCCGACCCCGACATCCTGCTCGACACCGACCTGGTCGTCCGCCAGGGCGCCGCCCTCGCGGACATCGACCTCACCGACACCGAACGCTGGGCGCCCTGGCGCTCCTACCTGTCCATGCACCTGTGGAAGACGGCGCTCGTGCAGCGCGGCGCCGTCCCACTGCCCACGTACTCCTGACGAAAGAGACATCATGACCATCACGCACGCCGACTACGCCACGGTCGGCACTCCGATCGGACCGTTCACCACCCTCGTCGACGCCGACGGCGCGGTCCTGGCCTCGGGCTGGACCGCCGACGCGACCGGGTTGGCCGGCCTCGTGCACGCGAGTCTGCGACCGGCCGAACTCCGGCAACGGGATTCGCTGGGCGAGGTCACCCGCGCGGTTCTGGACTATCACGCGGGCGATCTCACCGTGATCGACGCGGTGCCGGTGCGTCAGCAGTCGGGTGAATTCCTATCGCACGCATGGGAAATCCTGCGCAAGGTGCCCGCAGGTGAGCCGGTCACCTACACCGAGTTCGCGGGGCTGGCCGGTCGGCCCGCGGCCACCCGGGCGGCGGCCAATGCCTGTGCGCGCAATGCGGCCGCGCTGTTCGTGCCGTGTCATCGGGTGCTGCGGATCGGCGGGGCCCTCGGTGGGTTCCGGTGGGGGCTCGAGGCCAAGCGGTGGTTGCTCACCCACGAAGCGTGACGGCGCTACGGACCCTGCGCCGCATGTCACCAGTCCAGTTTTCGGCAATTGGCACTTCCGTGAGGGTCCAGTAGGGCGCACGATGGTGCGCATGCTTACTCGCCGTCTGGTCGCCCTGTATGTGGGTCTGTGGTTGTACGGGACGTCCATGGCGGTGATGATCCGCGCCGGGCTCGGTCTCGATCCGTGGGACGTCTTTCATCAGGGCGTCGCCGGGCACGTGCCGTTGAGTTTCGGGATGGTGACCGCGCTGACCGGCGTGGTCGTGCTGCTCGCCTGGATCCCGCTGCGACAGCGACCGGGGCTCGGCACCATCAGCAATGTGGTGGTGATCGGGGTGGCGGTGGATGTCGGCCTGTGGCTCATCCCGGCGGCGGAACAGCTGTGGCTGCGCGTGCTCGCCATGGTTGTCGCGGTGGTGGTGAATGCCGCCGCGACGGTTCTCTACATCGGCGCCGGAATGGGTCCAGGACCGCGCGATGGACTGATGACTGGCCTGGTCGCCCGGACCGGCTGGTCGGTGTGGACGATCCGCACCGGCATCGAAACATCGGTGCTCGTCACCGGTTGGCTGCTCGGTGGCAGTGTGGGGATCGGCACCGTCGTGTACGCCTTCGGCATCGGACCACTGATCCAGCTGATGATCCCTTACCTCGACGGTCGACTGCCCGGGTTCGAACCGACACCCGCGAAGGAGGTGGCTGCGGTCGGGTAGGTCAGGCGACGGTGGTTTTCAGGTGGGAGCCGTTGCGGCCGCGTAGGACGTGGAGGCGGGTGGGGATGCGTTGGCGCATTTCGTCGACGTGGCTCACCACGCCGACTACGCGGCCGCCGGCGCGAAGTTCGTCGAGGACGCCCATGACGGCGTCGAGCGTGTCGGCGTCGAGGCTGCCGAAACCCTCGTCGATGAAGAGGGTGTCCAGGGTGACGCCGCCCGCTTCGGCGGCGACCACATCGGCCAGGCCGAGCGCCAAAGCCAGTGAGGCCATGAAGGTTTCGCCGCCGGAGAGAGTTTTCGCCGAACGGATGGAGCCGGTGTAGTCGTCGCGCACGTCGAGACCGAGGCCGCCGCGCCTGCCGCGCGGACCGGCCTTGTCCGAGTGGACGAATTCGTACCGGCCACCCGACATCCGGCGTAACCGCACCGACCCCGCCACCGCCACTTCCTCGAGCCGCGCGGCAAGCACGTAGGACCGCAACGACATTCGTCGATTGTTCTCGCCGCGGCCGGCTACCACCTCGGCCAACCCTGCCAATTCGTCGAATTCTCGCTGCTTGGGCGCGATCCGCTCCACCTCACCCCAGAGCTGGGTACTCAGCTGTTCGAGCTGAGCGACCCGCTCGGTCGCCGCCGACTGCGCCGCGACCGCCGAGGTCAGCGCATTCTGCGCCAGCGCGAACCGCTGCTCCCATTCGGCTGGATCACCCGGAACCCGCTCGGCCACGGCCTGAATCTCCGGCTCGGCCAGCACGGCCTCGGCGTGCGCCCGCGCGCGGTCGGCGGCGGTGAGCTCGGCCTCGATCTCCGCCTGCTGCCGGGCCGTGCGAGCGGCCGCGCCGACGACCTGTGCGCAGGCCGTGAGCACGGCGATATCGTCACGCGCAGCGACCGGCTCGTCTGCCGGCTCCTCGTCGTCGGCCTCCGTGTCGAAAAGATCGAACAGCGTTGGCATCTCGACATCTACGCGCTGCGTCTGCTTCGCTGGCGCGCGACCAGCTCGGTCAGAATCGCCATCCTGTGCCCCCTCGTGACCGACACCCGCGCGGCGTGCGCTCCGCTCCTCGGCGGCGGACACTTCCGCGTCACCGGAGAGAGCGCGACCGAGTGGGCCTTCGGCGGTGGACCCATTGTCGGCCTTGGGCTTTGGCGCACCCGACGGGGAGCGCACCGTGGCGTTGCGTGGCGTGCGATCCGGTGTCTCCGGGTTGTCGGTCGAGTGTGCAGCAGGTTCGTCAGGCGACAGCGGCACCTCGTGTGCGAGGAATCCCGCTGCTGCCGCGAGGTTTTCGACGCGGGTGGCGATGCGGGTGACAGCTGTGCGGGCGGCGGATTCCGCGGTTCGGGCCTCGCGCAGAGCGGTGGTGGCGGTGATGAGGGATTCGAGGCGGGCCGCGCGGGCGTCGACGGAGGTGTCGGCGCCCGCTGCGGTGCGCAGGCGGGCGGTGAGTTCGTCGAGACGGGTGCGGGTGGTGGTGATATTGGCGGTGACGGTGCCGAGGCGGACGTCGAGATCGCGGGACTGCTCGTGCAGTGCCGACTCTTCGCTGCGCAGGGTTTCGAGGCGCGTGGTGAGGGCGGTCGCCTGGTTCGCGGTGTCGGTGGCGTCTTCGAAACGGTGGGTGGCGGTGCGGACGGCGTCGGCGAGGGTGACGGGGTCGGCGGCACCACCGCGTGCGGTGAGCGCTTCGATCTCGCGTTCCAGGGTGGCGATGCGCTGGGCGACTCGGTCGCGTGCGGCCTCGGCGGTCTGCTCGGCGGCCACTGCGGTGTCCTCGGCGTCCTTGGACACGGCATCGTCGGTCGGCTCGGCCGGTTCGGGGTGCTCGGCGGAACCACACACCGCACACGGCGCACCCTCGACCAGGGCGCCCGCGAGTTCGGCGGCCATCCCGGCCAGGCGCCGGGAGCGCAGATCCAATACCCGCTCCCGGGCATCGAGATGTGCTCGTCGCGCCTCGTCGAGCTCGGCTTGCGCGCGGTCCAAAGCCGGTCGCTTGGTGGTCAATTCGACCGCGGCGGCCGCCGAGTCCTGCCATTTCGACAGCTCGTTGCGCAACCCCGGCAACGCGGCGGCCGCATCCGTCGCCTCGCGCAACTGCTCCTGCGCCGAGGCGATCATCGCGGGCAGTTCCTCGCGCCGGCGCGCCAGCTCCCCGGCCCGCCGCGTCAACCGTTCGGCCTCCGCCTCGTGCGCCGTGAGATCCCCCGCCAATTGCCGGGCGGTCACCGCCTCGGCCCGGACCTCCCCCAGCACCCCGATCAGCGCGTTCCACCGACTGACGGCCCCGTCGAGATCTCCCGCGACATCCCGCACCGGACCAGCTGCGGCGCCGGCGAGACCATCAGCTTGCCCTGACCTGTCGACCGTCGAGCGCGCATCCGCTGAGCGCGGACGACGATCGGACGCCGCACCCGCATCCCCTCCCCCGTCCGACCGCGGGTTCCGTTGGGCCTCATCGAGCTCGTCGGTGATCACGGTCAGCAGGTCGAGACCGGGTAGGTCGGCAGCGGCTTCGGCGCGGAGCTGGGTAGCCAGTTCGGTCGCGGCGGCGCGCGTGGCGGTTTCGGCTCGGCGCAGGTCGCGGACGATGGTGCGAGCTTCATCGATGGCCTGGACGACCGGTTCGGCGCGACGAGCCTGTTCGAGTTCGCGTTCCAGGGTTGCGCGGTGAGGGGCCGCAGCGGTGTAGGCCTCGAGTTCGGACCTGGCCGCCCGCATCCGGGCATGGAGTTCGGTGACGCGGCGCTGCTCGTCGGCTTCGGCGCGGGCGGCGTCGGACTCCTTCTGGCGCAGTTCGGTATTCGCGATGGCGTCGGCCAGCTCGCGGCGGGCCGTGGAGAGCAGATCCTGCGACCAGCTCACCGCGTCGGGCAGCCCGACCGATTCCGCGCCGCCGTACCCGGCCGCCATCCCCACCTTCGTGATGAGCCGGTCGATGCCCTGCCGCAGCATACCGAGTTCGGCTTCGGCGGTGCGTCTGCGGTCGGCCAGCCACCGCTCGGCTGTGCCGAAACGCTGTGTGTCGAAGAGCTTTTCGAGCAGCTTCTCGCGATCCTCGTTCTCCGCCCGCAGGAACCGGGCGAAATCACCCTGCGGGAGCAGCACCACCTGGAAGAACTGGTCGGCGCTCATGCCGAGCAGCCGCAGCACCTCCTCACCGATATCGGTGATGCGCGAAAGGTTTTCGCCGCTGCCGTCGAGCCAGGTGAGTGTGGCCTTGGGCTGGGAGACCCGGGTGCCGGAACCGTCGCGCTTGGGTCGTTCGAACTCGGGCACGCGCGTCAGCCGCAGTTTGCGACCGCCGAGGGTCGCCTCGAGGCTCACCTGTGGCGGGGTGAGCCGGTCGGCGTGGTCGGAGTGCAGGCGTTTGCTCTCACCGCGCGCACCGGGCACCTTGCCGTAGAGCGCGAAGGCGATGGCGTCGAGAACCGTGGTCTTGCCCGCGCCGGTGTGCCCGTGCAGCAGGAACAGCCCGTCGGCGCCGAGCTCGTCGAAGTCGACGACCGTGGTGTCGGCGAAGGGGCCGAACGCGGTCATCTCCAGCCGGTGCAGTCTCACGCGGCGTCCCCGGTCACGCCGAGAGCTCCGCCGCCAGTGGTTCCGGGCCCGGCGGATCGGGCTCGCTCACCGCAGCGGCCAGAGCTCGTTCCACCCATGCCAATTCCCCCTCGGTCGGTTCCCCACGCACATCGGACAAGAAGCTCGCGGCCACCTCGGTGTCGCGGCGGCCGTGCACTCGCTCGCGATACCGCAACTCCGGATTACCCTCCGGCCGAACCCATTCCACGTGCACGGCATGCGGAAACCGCTCCCGCAGCTTGCGCATGGGGTCGACCGGGCGCGCGGTGTCGGTGAGCGTGGCCGACACGTAATGCTCCACCGCACCGAGATGCTCGTCAGCGGTGAGCAGTTCCTCGAGCGTCCCGGTGAGCCTACTCAGCCCCCGCACCAGCGGCAGATCGTGACGGCGGACCTCGGCCAGCCCGTTCTGGTTCAAGTCGACGATCCACACCGCCTTGCGATGCGAGCTCTCACCGAACGAATACGGCAGCGGAGAACCGCTGTAGCGCACCGACTCCGACAGTGTCTGCGGCGAATGCAGATGCCCGAGCGCCACGTAATCGATGCCGTCGAAGGCCGCCATCGACACCGTCTCCACCCCACCGACCGAAATCGACCGCTCCGACCCGGTGGCCGCCCCGCCGACGACGAACGCGTGCGCGAGCACCACCGACCGAGCCCCCGGCCGCCCCCTCAGATCGGCATTGATCCGCGCCATCGCCGCCTGCAGGATCTCCTCGTGCGAGCGCGCCTGCGGCACACCGAGTTCGGCGCGGGTGATCTCCGGCTCGAGGTACGGAATCCCGTAGAACACCACCTCACCGTGGCTGTCGGCCAGACGGACGGGCTTGTCGACATCGGCGACCCGCGTGCACAGATGCAGCCCACCAGCGGCCGCGAAGCTCGCGCCCGCACCGAGCCGGGCAGGCGAATCGTGGTTGCCGGAGGTCGCGATGATGGTCGCGCCCGCGGCGCGAATCGCCTCGAAGCCGCGATTGCACACCGCGATGGCGTCGGCGCCGGGAATGGAGCGGTCGTAGATGTCGCCGGGAATCACCACCACGTCGACGGATTCGGCGGCGACCAGGTCGGCGACGGCCGTGAGTGCGCGCGCCTGATCCGACAGCAGGTCGACACCGTGGAAGGTGCGCCCGATGTGCCAATCGGAGGTGTGCAGGATCCGCATGCCGCGAACCGTAGGCCAGTACACCGACAGAATTCAATCGACGCACTACAACCGTGTCATTTCGCCGACACGGTTGCCCGGTGATTGCGAACTTGTCGGTGCCCTCGGGCAGTATCGCCGCCATGACCGCTTCGATGCTCGTCGCGCTCGTCCTTGTTTTCGCCGCAGGCCTCGGTCTCGGCTGGTTTGGCCATGCGGCCCGCGGCGGGCAGCGCGCCGCGGTCGCCGAAGCCCGGCTCGCCGCCGCCGAGGACAACCAGCGGTTGCTCCAACAGTCGCTGCGCGCGGCGAACGAGGATGCCGCACGCAGGCATTCGGCCGCCGTCGGCGCGCTGGTCGACCCGCTGCGCGACGCGGTCGGCGCGCTCGAACAGCAGATCCGGCAGGTGGAGCACCATCGCATCGACGCCTATTCGGGGCTGCGCGAACAGGTCGCGGGGATGCAGCGCACCTCGCATCGGCTCTCCGACCAGACCGGGCAACTCGTCGCCGCGCTGCGCGCCCCACAGGTACGTGGACGCTGGGGAGAGATCCAGCTCGAACGGGTCGTGGAACTGGCGGGCATGACAAGGCACTGCGACTTCGACACCCAGGTCACCCGGGCGGGCGGCGACGACCGCGGCGCGGTGCGACCCGACCTGGTCGTGCGACTGGCGGGCGGCAGGCACATCGTCGTCGACGCGAAAGTCCCCTTCACCGCCTACCTGGACGCAGCGACCAGCGAGGACCCGAGCGAGCGCACCCGATTACTGACCAGGCATGCCAAGCAGCTGCGCGCCCACGTCGACCAGCTGGCCGACAAGGCGTACTGGGCGGCCTTCGACCCGGCGCCGGAGTTCGTCGTGCTGTTCGTTCCCGGCGACCCCTTCCTCGACGCCGCCCTGACCACCGATGCCGAGCTGCTCGAGTACGCGTTCGGCCGGAACGTGATCCTCGCGACGCCGACCACGCTCATCGCCCTGCTGCGCACGGTCGCGTTCAGTTGGCGTCAGGAAGCTCTCTCGCGCGATATGGCAACGGTGCAGCAATTGGGTAAGGAGCTCTACACCCGTATCGGCAAGGTCGCCGAACACCTCGACTCGCTCGGCGTGAATCTCGGTAAGGCCGTAGCGGCTTTCAACGCCGCCGTCGGCTCGGTGGAGTCGCGGGTGCTGGTCACCGCACGCCGGATGCACGATCTCGGCATCGCCGATCAGGAGCTCCCGGCAATCCGGCTCGCCGAGACCCGGCCTCGGGTGGTGGCCTTCGCCGACGCCGAGGATCGCCGCTGAGTTCTCCGTGCCGCGACCGCAACACGGTCGTCATGCAGTTAGTGTCATAGGGTGGCTGCTTCCCAACGTGCGCGACCCCGGGTGCCCGCGCCGCAACGTTCGATCATGCCCTCGGTACCCGGCATCGCCGCGTGGGCAGCGATCGCGCTCGCCGTCGGCGCGACGACGCTCGGCTTCCTGATCGACGCGCTGGGCGACGAAGACTTCCCGACCACCACGTTCTCGGTGTTCTATGTGCTCGGGTGTGTGCTCGCGGTCTGCGCGGTGCGGGCTCGTGGCCTGTTCGCCACCATGGTGATGCCGCCGCTGCTGCTGTTCGTCGCTGTCCCGGTGGCCTGTCAGCTGCTCGGCGGCCGTAGCACCACGTCCATCAAGGACGTGCTGATGAACCTGGTCATCCCGCTGGTCGAACGCTTCCCGACGATGGCGCTGGCCACCCTGCTCGTCGCCGTGATCGGTGGCGCCCGCATCGCCCTGGCCAAGCGAGCGCCCGCCACGGCGCGACCGGCGACGGAACGTCGAAGCGCCCGCAAGACCACGAGCCGTCGCCCCGAACCGGCGGCCCGGAACCTCGCCGAGGCCGCGCGCAAGCGGCCGCGGCGGACCGGCGTCCTCGACGACCCGGATACCGAGGTCGATCTGTCGAGCCCGGCACGTCGTCCGGCGCGCGGCGCCGACCCCAAGCGCGCCCCCACCGCGGGCCGCGCCCGCGAGCCGCGTACGCCACGCGCGGCAGCGGCCCCCCGCGAACCCGAACCGGCCCGCACGAGTCGCAGGCGCGGCGACGCACCACCACACCCGCAGCCGAACGTGCGCTACCGCGACCGCGCCGACTCCGCTCGCACCGAACGGCGCCGCCCCGACAGCCTCTGAACACAGAAAATCCCCGCCGCGATCCGGAAGCGGCGGGGATTTCTCGTTTATCAGCGACGCGCGGGACGCAGCTCGCGCGGCAGGGCGAACACCAGCGTCTCGTTGGCCGTGGTCACCGGCTGCACCTCACCGAAGCCGTGCTCGGCGAGCAGGTCGAGCACACCGGTCACGAGGATCTCCGGGACCGACGCGCCCGAGGTGACCCCGACGGTCCGCACCCCGTCGAGCCAGGCCGGGTCGATCTCGCGGGCGTAGTCGACCAGATACGCGGCCCGCGCACCCGCCCCGAGCGCCACCTCGACCAACCGCACCGAGTTCGAGGAGTTGCGCGACCCGACGACGATCACCAGATCGCATTCGGGCGCCATCGCCTTCACCGCGGTTTGGCGGTTGGAGGTGGCGTAGCAGATGTCGTCGCTCGGCGGGTCCTGCAGGGTCGGGAACCGCTGACGCAGCCGCTCGACGGTCTCCATCGTCTCGTCGACCGACAGCGTGGTCTGCGACAGCCAGATCACCTTCGCCGGATCGCGCACCGTCACCCGGTCGACCGAGTCGGGGCCGTCGACGAGCTGCACATGCTGCGGCGCCTCACCGGCGGTGCCCTCGACCTCCTCGTGCCCCTCGTGCCCGATCAGCAGGATGTCGTAGTCGTCGCGGGCGAAGCGTTTGGCCTCCTGGTGCACCTTGGTGACCAGCGGGCAGGTGGCGTCGATGGTGCGCAGGTTGCGTTCGGCGGCGGTCTCGTGCACGGTCGGCGCGACACCGTGCGCGGAGAACACCACGAGCGCGCCCTCGGGCACCTCGTCGGTCTCGTCGACGAAGATCACCCCGCGCTCACGTAAGGTCTCGACCACGTGCCGGTTGTGCACGATCTCCTTGCGCACATAGATCGGCGCGCCGTGCTGTTCCAGAGCCTTCTCGACCGTCTCGACAGCACGATCGACGCCTGCGCAGTACCCGCGCGGCTCGGCCAGCAGCACGCGCTTGGCACCGGCATCCGCCGCGCTCGCCGAGCGCGTGATACCGACGTTCAAGGGGATTGCCGAGGTCATAATGCACAGCTTACGTGCGTGGCCAGGGGCCCCCGAAGGGGCATAGATCACATCAGGGTGGTCGGGATCTTTGCATCACAGCCGCTTTGGGGCAGGCTGGGACCATGTTTCGACCTCCCTTTCTGGCCCGGGTCGCCGCCGGCGCCGCCGTATACGCCTTAGAAGAGACCCGGCGGCTTCCCGTCGCCGCGGTCCAATTCCCGATCACCGCCATCAGTCGCGTGTTGCAGACGACCATGCATGTGCAGCAGTTCGTCACCAGCCTCGCGCTCAAGGGCGACGCCGTGTTCGAGCGGCTCGGCTCGCCCGCGCAGGAGCAGCCGGAGTGGGCGACCTTCGACGAGGATCTCGCGCCCGCCGCCACGACCAACGGTCACGCCAGCCGGTTCGACCTGTTCGCCGAGGACGCCTCCGAGTCCCAGACCAATGGTCGGGCCGTGCCCGCGTCGCTGCTGGTGCTCGAGACCGAGAACGAGACGGTCGAGCCCGCCGCCGAGGAAGCGCCCGAGGAGGTCGAGGCACCCGAGGTCGCCATCCGCTACGACTATCCGTCGATGACGCTGGCCCAGCTGCGCGCCCGCCTGCGCATGCTCAGCGTCGAGGAGCTCGGCCAGCTGCTGGCCTTCGAGCAGCAGACCCGCGCCCGCGCGCCCTTCGTCACCATGCTCACCAACCGCATCGCCACCGTGCAGGCCAAGTAGCGACACTCCGCTGCCGAGGCGGCCGCGATCCCACGGGACGCGGCCGCCTTTTCGTTTGTCGGTGCCCTCCCGTAGAACTGACATATGACTCAGGACGGCACCGGCACCGCGGCCGCACCGGCGAATTCGGCGGAGCAGCCGTATCCCGTGCGTTCGGTGGCGATCAAGGTCGCCCAGTGGATCGAGCGTCTCGGCAGCATCTGGGTGGAGGGTCAGGTCACCCAGATCAATCTGCGCCCCGGTACGCGCACCGCGTTCCTCGTCCTGCGTGACACCTCGGTGGACATGTCGCTGTCGATCACCTGCGACCCGGATCTGTTGCGCCGCCTGCCCGTTCCGCTCATCGAGGGCAGCCGGGTGGTGGTCTACGGCAAGCTGCAGTTCTTCACCGGGCGCGGCACGATCTCGTTGCGGGTCACCGAGATCCGTGCGGTCGGCATCGGTGAACTGCTGGCCAGGATCGAACGGCTGAAGGCGCTGCTCACCGCGGAGGGCCTGTTCGATCCGCGGCTCAAGCGGCCGCTGCCGTTCCTGCCCGCCTCGGTCGGCCTCATCACCGGGCGGGCGAGCGCGGCCGAGCGCGATGTGCTCAGTGTTGCTCAGAATCGTTGGCCCGCAGTACGTTTCGTCATCCGCAATACCGCGGTGCAGGGCCCGAGCGCGGTGCCACAGATGCTCGAGGCGTTGCGCGAGCTCGACGGCGAAGTGGACGTCATCGTGATCGCGCGCGGCGGCGGCAGCACCGAAGACCTGCTGCCCTTCTCCGACGAAGCCCTGTGCCGGGCCGTCGCGGCGGCGCGCACCCCGGTGGTGAGCGCGATCGGTCACGAACCCGACAACCCGCTGCTCGATCTGGTCGCCGACCTGCGCGCGGCCACCCCGACCGACGCCGCCAAACGCATCGTGCCCGATGCCGCCGCCGAACTGGCGGGGGTGCGTGAGATGCGGGCCCGCTCAGCGGCGGCGCTGCGTGGGTGGGTGCAACGCGAGGCCCATGCCCTGCAGCAATTGCGCTCGCGTCCGGTGCTGGCCGACCCGCTGCGCGAGCTCGGTCACCGCCACGACGAGGTCGAACGATTACGCACCGCCGCGCGCCGCTGCATCGACCACGCGCTGCGCACCGAGGCGACCAGGACCACGCATCTGCGCGAGAAACTCACCGCGGTCGGCCCGGCCGCCACCCTGGCCCGTGGCTACGCTGTCGTGCAGCGTGTCGCCGGGCCCGAACGCCACGTCGTCCGGGAGATCGACGACGCACCCGCGGGCAGCCAGCTGCGGATCCGCGTCGGCGACGGCGCGATCACCGCCGCCGCCCTCGGCACCACGCGCCTGACCCCGCAATCCACCGACGAGAAGAGGAAGTGACCGTGGCCGACGCCGGTTCCGACAACACCGACACCCTGGCCGAGATCGCGACCTTCGGCTACGAACGCGCCCGCGACGAACTCGTCAACGTGGTGAAGATGCTCGAACAGGGCGGCCTCGACCTCGACGACTCGCTGGCCCTGTGGGAGCGTGGGGAAGCCTTGGCCAACCGCTGCGAACAGCACCTGGCAGGCGCCCGCAAGCGCGTCGAGGACGCCTTGTCACGCGCCGACCTCGACGCAGACGGCTGATCCCACCGCCTACTTCGCGAGCGGCTGGGCTGCGGTGACCGCCTGGGCCAGGGTGGTGAACGCGGCCTCGTTGCCCGCGCCGGTGATCAGGATGCGTACCGCGCCGAGGTCTGCGATCCAGGCCGACTCCTCGGTGGGCTCGGTGTAGACCACCCACTTCTGCCCGGCGATGTCCTGGGTTCCGGTGGGATAGCGCGAGCCGAGCACGTGCCGCGACAGCGCTTCCTCGGTGGCGTTGCTCTGCGAATACCGCATGTAGGTGCCCTGCGGGGTGATGTAGCCGACCGTGCTCACCGGCCCGCCACCGGCGATGCTGATGTTCTCGCGGCTGCCGGAGTTCGACACCCAGCCCTCGGGCAAGGCCGGTTGACGGATCGGGAACGGCATCGATTTCGCGTCCGAGCGCAGCGCGGCGCCCGCGTCGAAGAACGGGATCTGCCCCTGGGTCGGGCCGTTGGTCGCCACCGTGCACTGGCTGGCCGCACCCGCCAGCACGACCGCGATCAGCACCAACGGAATCAGCGACCAGAACAGATCGCGGTAGTCGTTGAAGATGCGGTGCTTGGTCTGGGCCACGGCTACCAGTATCCACTCGGCCGCTGACCTGGCCGCTCAGGGGTCGCGCCGGGAGGTCGTGCACGACCGTGCAGGTTCGTAATGCG
Source organism: Nocardia sp. GTS18 (assembly GCF_013839555.1). Classification (NCBI taxonomy): domain Bacteria; kingdom Bacillati; phylum Actinomycetota; class Actinomycetes; order Mycobacteriales; family Nocardiaceae; genus Nocardia; species Nocardia sp. GTS18. Next base: position 108,739 of record NZ_JACBIU010000002.1, read on the forward strand.
ACAATTGCCCCCGTATCACCAACGCCAAGGAGGCACTCCGCAATGACGGCATCTTCGCCCGCCCCCAGCCGCCGCGAGGCACCCGACCGGAACCTCGCCCTCGAGCTGGTACGTGTCACCGAGGCAGGAGCGATGGCCGCGGGCCGCTGGGTCGGCCGCGGAGACAAGGAAGGCGGCGACGGTGCGGCCGTCGACGCCATGCGTCAGCTGGTCAGCTCGGTGTCCATGAAGGGCATCGTCGTGATCGGCGAGGGCGAGAAGGACGAAGCGCCGATGCTGTACAACGGCGAAGCGGTCGGTGACGGCACCGGCCCCGAGGTGGACTTCGCGGTCGACCCGATCGACGGAACCACCCTGATGTCGAAGGGCTCGCCCGGCGCCATCTCGGTGCTCGCGGTCGCCGAGCGCGGCGCCATGTTCGACCCGTCGGCCGTGTTCTACATGCACAAGATCGCCGTCGGCCCCGACGCCGCCGGTTCGATCGACATCACCGCCCCGATCGGCGAGAACATCCGCCGCGTCGCCAAGGCCAAGCAGTCCTCGGTCTCCGACCTCACCGTCTGCATCCTGGACCGCCCCCGGCACGCCGAGATCATCGAGCAGACCCGCGCGGCGGGCGCGCGTATCCGCCTGATCTCCGACGGTGACGTCGCGGGCGCCATCGCCGCCGCGCGTCCCGAGTCCGGCGTCGACATCCTGGTCGGCATCGGCGGCACCCCCGAGGGCATCATCGCCGCCGCCGCGCTGCGCTGTCTCGGCGGCGAGCTGCAGGGCATGCTCGCCCCCAAGGACGACGAGGAACGCCAGAAGGCGATCGACGCGGGCCACGACCTGGACCGCGTGCTCTCGACCACCGACCTGGTCTCCGGCGAGAACGTCTTCTTCTGCGCCACCGGCGTCACCGACGGCGACCTGCTGCGCGGTGTCCGCTACTTCGGTGGCGGCGCGTCGACCCAGTCCATCGTGATGCGCTCGAAGTCGGGCACCGTCCGCATGATCGACGCCTACCACCGCCTCACCAAACTGCGCGAATACTCCTCGGTCGACTTCGACGGTGACGACAGCGCCAACCCCCCACTGCCGTGACGTAGACGAGAGCCCCGGAATCCCCGGGGCTCTTTCTATTCCTGCCGACAGTGTGGGATTTTGCGCGGGTGTGGGAGCCCCATTCATCGGGATCTCGTCCTAGTGTCGAGGTATGGCTGACGACGACGCGCAGTACCGCATCGAGCACGACACCATGGGGGAGGTTCGCGTCCCCGTCGACGCCCTGTGGCGGGCGCAGACGCAGCGGGCGGTGGAGAACTTCCCGATCAGTGGGCGCGGGCTCGAGCGGGCACAGATTCGGGCGCTCGGGCTGCTGAAAGCCGCCTGCGCCCAGGTGAACAAGGATCTCGGGCTGCTCGATCCGGTGAAGGCCGAGGCGATCATCGCGGCGGCGAACGAGATCGCCGACGGCCGCCACGACGACCAGTTCCCGATCGATGTGTTCCAGACCGGTTCGGGCACCAGTTCGAACATGAACGCCAACGAGGTGATCGCGTCGATCGCGGCGCGTAACGGCGTCACCGTGCACCCCAACGACGACGTGAACATGTCGCAGTCGTCCAACGACACCTTCCCCACCGCCACTCATCTGGCCGCCACCGAGGCCGTGATCGCGGAACTCGTTCCCGCACTGGAACATCTGCGCCTGGCGCTGCTGGACAAGTCGCAGCAGTGGCACACGGTGGTGAAGTCGGGCCGCACCCACCTGATGGACGCGGTGCCGGTGACGCTCGGCCAGGAGTTCGGTGGGTACACCCGTCAGATCCAGGCGGGCATCGAGCGCATCATGGCCACGCTTCCGCGCCTGGGTGAGCTGCCCATCGGCGGCACCGCGGTCGGCACCGGCCTCAACGCGCCCGCCGGATTCGGGGCGAAGGTCGTCGCGGAACTGGTGCGCGCCACCGAGATCGACGCCCTGCGCGAGGCGCGCGATCACTTCGAGGCCCAGGCCGCCCGCGACGGACTCGTCGAGGCGTCGGGCGCTTTGCGCACCATCGCGGTGAGCCTCACCAAGATCGCCAACGACATTCGCTGGATGGGTTCGGGGCCGCTCACCGGCCTCGGCGAACTCCAGCTCCCCGACCTGCAGCCGGGCAGTTCGATCATGCCGGGCAAGGTGAATCCCGTGCTGCCCGAAGCGGTTACGCAGGTGGCGGTGCAGGTGGTCGGCAACGACGCGGCGATCGCCTTCGGTGGTGCGAGCGGTGCGTTCGAGCTCAATGTCTACATTCCGGTGATGGCGCGCAACCTGCTCGAGTCGATTCGCTTGCTGGCCAACGTTTCCCGCCTGTTCGCCGACAAGTGTGTGGCCGGACTGGTCGCCAACGAGGAGCATCTGCGCACGCTCGCCGAATCGTCGCCGTCGATCGTCACGCCGCTGAACTCGGCCATCGGCTACGAGGAAGCGGCCGCGGTCGCCAAACAGGCGCTGCGGGAGAAGAAGACGATCCGCCAGACCGTCATCGACCGTGGCCTCACCCCGGACAAGCTCAGCGTCGAGGAACTCGACCAGAAGCTCGACGTGCTGGCCATGACCAACGTCGACCGGAAGTCCTGAGACAGCACGACGGCCGCCACCTGGGCAGGTGGCGGCCGTCGTATGACAGATCAGGCCAGGTGCGCGAGTTCCGCGCGGGCCTTTTCGCCTTCTTCGCCGAGGTCGGTGCGGGTGAAGATGTTCCAGCGCTGCAGCAGCGGCTTGAACACCAGCTCACCTTCCTTGGCGGGGTCGTAGATGCCCGCTTCGGCCAGCGCCTCGTCACTGGAACCACCGCCGGGCAGGTCGACGTGGGGCACCCGGAAGGCCGCCACCTGGTCGGCGATCGCGCGCACACCCTGATCGGGGACCAGGTCCAGCGCGGCGGAGACGAGCTCGGCGAAGAACTCGGCCTGCAACTCGTCGTCGACGGCCAGCTTCTCGGCCATCGCGGTGACGATCGGGTTCTCGCCGAGGGCGGCGGTGTTGCGGTGCCGGATGGCGGCCGCGGCCTCTTCGAAGGCGCAGGTGGCGAGCACGTCGATGAGGTGCAGCGGCGGCCGGTTGAAGCCGGCGGTCATGTGCGCCATCCGCGCCCGCTCCAGCGCGACGGGGTCGACCGCGCGGGTGAGCATCAGGTAGTTGCGGAGCATGATCTCGTGGCGGTTCTCCTCCGCCGTCCAGCGGCCGACCCAGCGCCACCACGGCCCGGTGCGCAGGTACTTACCCAGCTCCCGGTGGTAGGAGGGCAGGTTGTCGGCGACGAGCACGCTCACCGTGAGCGCCAGCTTGGCGGTCTCACTGAGATCGGACTGGTCCGGCGCCCAATCGGTGCCGCCGAGGAAGGCGAAATTGCGCCCGTCCGACCACGGCACGAGGTCGTGCGGTTGCCAACCCTCGGCCGCGTCGATGTGCCGGTTCAGGTTCGTTTCCACCACATCGGCGAGCGCGTCCAGCAGTTCGCGGTCGGTCAAAGTTTTCTGCACGCAGCCAACCTAGTACTTCACCGTCGGGCGCGGGGACCCAAGGGGTGAACCCGGTCCCCGCGCCGCGGCGCGATTACTTCGGGGTGACGGTGGTCTGGCCGCCGACCCAGGTGATGGTTCCGCCGGTGAAGTCGCTCTGCTTGCCGCCGGGGATGTCCTTCTCGTCGCTGGTCGGGTAGCCGAGGGTGCCGTTGGCGCCGCCGTTCTCCTCCCAGGCCTCACGGATCTCGCCCCACACGATGTGGGCGCCGGTCTCGGGGCTCCAGTAGACGGTTCCGCCCTCGAAGTCCTGGTACTGGCCGCCGTTGGGGCCCGATTCCTGCGCTTCTTCCGGTGCGCCGAGCGGGCTGGCGGCGGCGCCCGCCGCGACGTACTTCTTGTAGACCTCGCCGGAGACGGTGATGTCGCCGTTGGGGCCGGAGATGGTGGTCGACTCACCCGCGGCGGTCGCGGTGGAGGTGGCGCTTCCGGTGCCCTCCCCGGCTTCGGTGGTGGCCGTCGCCGAGCCGTCGGTGTGATCGGCGTGGTCGGTGGTCGTCTCCGAACCCGCCCCGCCGGGCAGGGTGGTGATCACGCTGGAGACGGCCGAATCTACCTTGTCCTTGTCGTCGTCGCCGCAACCCGCGGCGAGCAGCAGTCCGGTCGCGGCGACCAAGGCGGCGCCTCCGGCGGCGGTACGTCGAGCGAAGTGGTTCATATCCATCCTCTCGCGAGTGGCCCCCCGGGGGCACCGCCCCGGACATGGAGCCTGGCCGACATCCGCAACGGCCCGGCAGAACAATGTTCGCCGAGCCGTTGCTGGAAAGGTGTCGCCGCGGATAATACCCACAGTTCGCCGATATCAAACGGATTCGGGCCGGTGACGCGGCCCGATTGCCCGATTACGCGTTGGGACCGTACTCCTCGAGCATTTCGGTGACGAGCGCCGCGATCGGCGACCGCTCACTGCGGGTCAGGGTGATGTGCGCGAAAAGCGGGTGTCCCTTGAGCTTTTCGATCACCGCGGCCACACCGTCGTGCCTGCCGACGCGCAGATTGTCACGCTGGGCCACATCGTGGGTGAGCACCACCCGCGATCCGGTCCCGAGCCGGCTCAACACGGTGAGCAGCACATTGCGTTCCAGCGACTGCGCCTCGTCGACGATCACGAACGAATCGTGCAGCGACCGGCCACGGATGTGGGTCAGTGGCAGCACCTCGAGCATGTCGCGGCTGAGCACCTCGTCCATCACCTCGCGGCTGGCCAGCCCGTCGAGCGTGTCGAAAACCGCCTGGGCCCAGGGGCCCATCTTCTCGCTCTCCGAACCGGGCAGGTAGCCGAGTTCCTGCCCACCCACCGCGTACAGCGGACGGAACACCACCACCTTGCGCTGGGTGCGCCGCTCGAGCACCGCCTCGAGCCCGGCGGTCAGCGCGAGCGCCGACTTACCCGTGCCCGCACGGCCACCCATCGACACGATGCCGATGCTCTCGTCGAGCAACAGGTCCAGTGCGATGCGCTGTTCGGCCGAGCGACCGTGCAACCCGAAGGCCTCGCGTTCGCGTACCAACTGCACCCGCTTGTCGGCGGTGACCCGTCCGAGCGCGCTGGAGCTGCTGCCGAGCAACCGGATTCCGGTGTGGCAGGGCAGTTCCCGCGCCTCGTCGAGGTCGATCACCGACTCGCTGTAGAGCTGGTCGATCTGGGAGCCCGCGACATCGAGTTCCACCATGCCGCTCCAGCCGGAGGTGACCACGTCCTGGGCGTGGTATTCGTCGGCCGCCAATCCGACCGCGCTGGCCTTCACCCGCAGCGGGATGTCCTTGGAGACCAGCACCACGTCCTCGCCCTCGGCGGAGAAGTTCAGCGCGCAGGCCAGGATGCGGGAATCGTTGGTCTCGGAGCGGAATCCGGCGGGCAGGACCGAGGCATCGGTGTGATTGAGCTCCACCTGCAGGGTGCCGCCGTCGGTGCCGATGGGCAGCGGCTGATCGAGCCTGCCGTGCTGCATGCGCAGGTCGTCGAGCATGCGCAGCGCTTCCCTGGCGAACCAGCCGAGCTCGTGGTGGTGCCGTTTGGCCTCCAGCTCGCTGATCACGACCAGCGGCAGGACCACCCGATGTTCCCCGAAGCGGGTCACAGCCCAGGGGTCGGACAGCAGGACAGAGGTGTCTACGACGAATGTCTTCAGACCGGAACGCGCGGGGCGAGCCCCTTTCTTCGAGGCCGAGGCCGTGTGCATCGCGTGAGCGGAAACGGAGCGTGCAGCAGTCACGGTGGGCTCCTTATGTGTTCGCACGGCACCCGCGCGAACGATCTCGCTGGACCGGTCCGTCCTTGTAGGTGGTTTGTCAACCACCACGAGGGCCGGGTGCCGGCCCCCTCGTACTGAGTAGCTCAGTCACGGTCAGGACCTCCCGTACGAATCACACCGACGCGATCCGCATCTTCGACGCTACCGCCGAACCCGCTACGGCGCTGCCGGTCCGGCCCACGTGTCCGTGAATTCGAGGTTAACCAGCATGGTCGCCGCCGTTCGGCGCGTCGAGCGCTACAGTCGTTGCATGGCCGATGACCAGGATCTGGAGAAGCTGTCGTCGAAGGAACTACACGATCGCGCGGTGAAAACGGCCGTGCGGCGCGGCGATGTGAAGTTCCTGTGGGACCTGCTCAAGGCGATTCCCGCGGCCCAGGCCGAGGCGGGCGATCTGGGCGAGAGCGAGGCCGACATCAAGTACGTACTGCCGATGCTCGACGACTACATCCACGCGGGCGACGGCAAGATCGCCGAAGTCCTCCGCCCCACCTACCTGAACTATCTACGCAAACACCAGTAGGTCAGCGGCGGGTGAGCGCCTTGGCCACCCCGACGACCGTGCCGCGCAGCACATTGCCCTTGCTGAAGTGGTCGTCCCACAACACGATCCGGCCCGCGCGGATCTCGAAGGTGCCGGTGACCCAGAACCCGATGCGCACCGGCCCGAACCGCAGATAGTCGGTGCGGTCGGTGAGCACGATGTCGCCGTCGGCGGCGATGTGGTGCATCTCGGCCCAGAAGCCGAGCGCCGGACGGTCCAGTCCGCGCAACACCATGGCGACCCGGTCCTTGCCCCGGATCGTCGGCAGCGAGGTGTTCTTCCAGACGATCTCCGGATCGAGGAGTTCCAGCGCCTCGTCGACCGCATCGATCTCGAGCGCGGCGAAGAATTCGCGCACCACGGTGACGGCGGGTTCGGGGAGTTCCTCGGTCATGGTGTGAGCCTAGGACTTCGGCGGCTCGTGGACCAGAGCGGCGCGACGATCGATCAGGGCGGCGATGCCGTCGAGGATGCGGTCGATGCCGAAATCGAGGGCGTTGTCGCGGCCGTCGGCGGCCGCTTCCTCGGCGAAGGCGGCGCGGACCCGGGGGTAGCGCTCGGCGGCAGCGGTCATCATCTGGGTGAACTGGTCGGTGAAGTGATCCGCCTGCTCGCCTGCCGGGACCTGCTGGGCAAGGCCGCGGGCGTGGCTGTTGAGCAGGACGATGGTGTCGAGCTGCTCCGGGCCGCTGAGCCCGGTGTGCGCCAGTGCGGTCAGCGCCGATTCGGTCCAGGCCATTTCGTTCGGACCGAAGGGGCGAATGCCACGGGCGAGGTCGATGGTCCAGGGGTGGGCGCGGTAGCTGTCATGGATGGCCTTGGTCCAGTTCGTCAGGGCGGCTCGCCAATCCTGCTGCACAGCTGGGTTTTCCGGGGGTTCGCCGATGGCCACATCGAGCATGAGCGCTGTCAGTTGCTCCTTGCCGGGGACGTACCGGTAGAGCGACATCTTGGTGAAGCCGAGACGTTCGGCCAGGCGCTGCATCGATAGCGCGGCGAGCCCTTCGGCGTCGGCCAGCGCGATCGCTTCGCCGACGATCCGGTCGAGGGTGAGTGCGGGTTTAGGCCCCCGGGTCGGGCGCTGAGCGGTGCCCCACAGCAGCTCGACGGTGGTCGGTGACGGCATCGGCCCTCCTTTCGCGCTCAGGATACCGGCCATTTGCGTCCGCCGGAAACAGATCTTGACGCAGAAACAGTGTCCGTCGTACTCTATTCCGTGTCCACCAGAAACAGATTACGGCGGACACTGATTCCGAGGAGCCTCCATGCCGAACCAGACCGTCCTCATCTCCGGGGCGAGCATCGCCGGGCCCGCCCTCGCCTACTGGCTGCGGCGGTACGGCTTCGATGTCACCGTCGTGGAGCGCGCCGCCGCGTTGCGACCCGGCGGGCAGGCCGTCGACTTCAAGGACGGTGTCCATCTCGAGGTGCTGAAGCGGATGGGCATCCTCGACGCGGTGCGTGCGCGCCGCACCGGCACCACCGACATGGTCTTCGTCGACGCGAACGATCGTGAATTGGCCGTGATGTCAGGCGATTTCACCGGCGGCGCCATGGAGATCCTACGCGGCGACCTGGCCGCTGTCCTGTACGAACAGACCAGGGACACCGTGGAATACGTCTTCGGCGATACCGTCACCGCGCTACGCGACACCGGGTCCGGCGTGCACGTCGCGTTCGAGAACGCCGCGGCCCGCACATTCGATCTCGTCGTTGGCGCGGACGGAATCCATTCGCGGGTACGGCATTTGGCGTTCGGCCCGGAATCCGACTTCGTCACCCACCTCGGTTACTACTACTGCGTGGCAGGGGCGAGCCGCTGGGCCGACAAGTCGGTGCCGCGCGAGCGCGCCACGGGGTACGCACACAACGTGCCCGGGAAGCTGGCCGTCGACGGCGGTGCCAAAGCGCAGCAGATGTACATGTTCGCCTCCCCCGAACTCGACTACTCGCGCACCGACACGTCGGCCCAACGTCGTATCGTCCGGTCGGTTTTCGCCGAGGTGGGCTGGCACGTCCCACGCATGCTCACCGAACTCGACGACCTGGACGAGGTCTACCTCGACTCGATCAGCCAGGTTCGGATGAACGGCACCTACACCCGTGGCCGCGTCGCCCTGCTCGGCGATGCCGCCTACGGCAACACCTTGGCCGGCTTCGGCACCGGCCTCGCGCTCGTCGGCGCCTACGTACTCGCGGGCGAGTTGGCTTCCAGCGCAGGTGATTACGATGCCGCCTATCGCGCCTACAACCGCATCATGAAGCGGTACGCCAAAATCGCGGGGAATTCCAACACCGGCCCGTTCCTCGCCCCCAAAACCGCTGCCGGCATCAAGGCCCGCAACTGGTTCCTCGGCTCCCGCTTGTTCGGCCTGATGCTGAAATACGGTGACAAGGCAGCCAACGACGTCGACCTCGTCGACTACCCCCAAACGGCCCGGAACAGGGCTTGACCTGGAGTGCACTCCAAGCCATAGGCTCGGGCGCATGAGCATTCGTCTCGGTTACCAGATGCCCAATTTCAGTAACACCGCCTCGATCCGCGAGCTGTTCCCGACGGTCGTCGCGCAGGCGAGGGAAGCGGAAGCGGCCGGCTTCGACGCCGCCTTCGTGATGGACCACTTCTATCAGCTGCCGTTGATCGGCCCGCCCGACGCGCCGATGCTCGAGGCGTACTCCGCGCTCTCGGCACTGGCCACGGCGACCGACCGAATCCAATTGTCCGCCTTGGTAACCGGCAACACCTACCGCAACCCCGCGTTGCTCGCCAAGACGGTGACCACCCTCGACGTGGTCAGCGGTGGCCGCGCGGTGCTCGGCATCGGGGCGGGCTGGTTCGAGCTCGAACACCAGCAGTACGGCTTCGAATTCGGCACGTTCACCGAACGTTTCGAACGCCTCGAGGAGGCGTTGCAGATCATCACGCCCATGCTGCGCGGACAGCGACCCACCTTCGACGGCAAGTGGTACCGCACCGAGAACGCGATCAACGAGCCACGCCTGCGCGACGACCTGCCGATCCTGCTCGGTGGCGGCGGTGAGAAGAAGACCTTCGCCATGGCCGCGCGCTTCGGCGACCACCTCAACATCATCTGCAACGCCTCGGAGCTGCCACGCAAGGTGGCCGCGTTGCGACAGCGATGCGCGGAGGTCGATCGCGACCCCGCCACTCTCGACACCAGTTTCCTCGCGTTCGTCATCGCCGACGAGGACAGCGACCGGGCCCGCAAGATCCAGGCCGACATGATGTCGCAGGTCGGGATCGACGTGGCATCGATGAGCGAGGCGGAGCGCCGCGAGAGCGTCGTCGACCGCCAGTTCGTCGGCACACCGGACGATGTCGCCGAGCAGATCAAGGACCGGGTGCTCGACCAGGGCATCGACGGCGTCATCGTGAACATGGTCGCCAACGGCCATGAGCCGGGCATGGTCGAGGCGGTGGGTCGCGCCCTGCTTCCGCTGGTGAAGTGAGCCGTCACCAGGCGGCGAACTCGCCTTCGCCGCGCTGCCGGATCTGCTGACGACGACGGAAGAAGACCTCTTCGGCGCTCGACTCGGTCAAGGCGTTCGTGATGGTGCCGAGGCGGGTGTCGTAGCGGTTGGTGCGGATGTGGCGGTCGATGCCCGCCTGCCATTCCGGTGGCAGGCGCGACCAGATTCCGGCCACCCGCGCCTGGGCTGCGGGCTCGGACTCGGCCAGCAGTTGCAACAGGGCGGGCCAGTAGGTGGCGTCGGTGGCGTGGGCGGGCAGCGCCGCGATGGAGGCGGGGCTGAGCTCGGCCAGCGTGGCGGCGATCCGGCGGCGGGCCGGTTCGCTGAGCCGGGCCGACAGCGCGAACAGTCCACGCCACGGGTCGGCTTCGGTCCGGCCGTCGAGTGCGCGCACCAATCGGGTCAGCACGCCGGGGTCGGCCAGTTGTGGATTGGTCGACAATGCCCACAGCGCAACGGGATTGAGGCGCCCGATCAGGGTGAGCAATGCGATCGAGGCGCTGCGGTCGACCGCGGTCAGCAGGAATCGACCGATCTCGTGCGCGGCGCCGCGCCCGAAGAAGATGTCGCCCAGCTTGGCCGCGACCTCGGGCTCGACCTTGCAGAACAGCGCGAGCATCGCATGGTGCAGCGGGGGTGGGCCGGCCAGCACCGTCTGGAGCATGCCGGGCACCCGGCCGCGTGGCCCGGCGAGCAGTTGCCGCACGATCCGGCTGAGCGTGTGCGCGGGATAGGCGTAGGCGGCGGTGTAGACCAGGCCCGCGTCGTCGAGGACGGTCTCCTCCAGCGCCGCGATCAACGGCTCGTTCACCACGGACAGGAACCGGGCGGCGGTCACATAGTCACGGCGGCGCAGCAATTCGTTGATGATGAGGGTGATCGGCTCCGGCCTGCCGTACCGCATCAACTGCTCGAAGACGTTCGGATCCAGATACGGCGCACCGTCGGCCGCGTAGACGGCGTCGACCATGCACAGTGCCTGCGCGCATTTCTCCGGATAGTGGATGCCGACCGCACCGAGAAACCTGGCCGCGAGCACCGGCGGCACCACCCGCTCGAACAGCGCCACCCCGAGACCGACCGGGAAAATCGGCACCACCGGGGTGACCCGGCGGAAGGTGTCCGCGTGCTCGGCGTGCAACGCGTACAGCATCTGCTGCTGGATCGCCGACAGGTGCGCCGCGCCGAGCCGTGTGAGTGGCGCCAGATGCTGCGGCGAAACCCCCAAAGTGCGTGCCAGCACCACCAACTGGGTCTGCGCCTCGAGCTCGGTCTCGATCATCGCTCACCGAAGATGATCCGCCGCGAAGCCCCACGCAACGGCGCGGGCATCGCCGACAACGCGGCATCGATAGCCCGATGCAACGCCCGATGCTCGTTCTCCCGAGCCCCCCGGAACAGCCGCAACAACTCCCCGGCCTCGGCCTCCGTGAGCAACTCGAAGGCAGGCACCACCCCACCAACCTCGCGCGCCAACTCAGCTCGACAGTCCATACAACTCGACGATGCCCCATCCCCACCCCGATGTGTACCGTTCGGAACTTTTTCTGTGAGTGGTGACAACAGAACCGACAACCGGTTGTCCGATCAACCTTCACGAAATCTGCTCGACGGCGCGGATCAGGTCCTGGTCGGGAGGTGGGCAGCGAGGAGTGCGTCGAGCAGGGAATTCAGAGGTGGCCAGGGGAAGCTCGGGCGGTCCAGGCGCAGCGTGACCAGGCCGTGTAGGGCGGCCCAGAGGCAGGTCGCGGTAAGCATCGGGTCGTCAGCGCCTGCTGCGGCGGTCGCCTCGGCGAGCACCTGGAACGCGGCGCGGCCGTGGTAGTTGCTGCTGTCGGGTTCCCAGCCCGGCGCGCAGGCCGAACTGAACAACACGCGATAGCGGCCCGGGTGGTCGAAGCCGTAGGCACAGTACGCGCGAAGAACGGCGGCCAGCCGTGCGGACGAGTCGGAGTTCTCCGGAACAGACAGTGCCGCCGTGAGTTCGGCGAACCACAGCACCCAGATGGCGTCGAGCAGATCCGCCCTGTCCGCGAACTGCAAGTACACGCTCTGCGGTGCGACACCGGCTTCCCGGGCGACAGCGCGCAGTGAGAGAGCCTCCTGGCCGCTGTCCTCGAGCAGCCGAGCGGCCGCGTCGACGAGTTCTTCGCGTAGCCGCGCACCTTCGCCGCGACGATTCCGATCCCGAGCCGCTTTCCCTGTCACCTTGACAAGATAACAGGACGGGTGTCCACTGACAATTGTCAGTAGACACCCGTCTTGTTAGGAATTCCCTTGTCTGTCAGTGTTTCTCGGATAGTCCATGCCAGCGTCCTGCTCGACTTCGGCGGCGCGCGGATCCTTACCGACCCCTGGTTGTCGGAGCGTCCGTTCTACTACCAGGGCGAGCAGCGCAGCATCGCCACGGCGACCGATCTCCCGGAACTCGCCGGTGTCGTGATCAGCCACGCGCATTACGACCATTGCGATCTCGACGCCTTGCGGACCTATCCCGACAAGAACGTTCCCTTCGCTGTGGTGCGGGGTCTCGCGAAAAATGTTCGCGCGGCGGGATTTCGCAATGTCACCGAACTCGACCCTTGGCAGAGCACGCATCTCGGACCGGTGGAGGTCACGGCAACGCCCGCCGAGCACGGCGTACCGGAAGTAACCTTCGTCCTACGGGCGGACGGCAAAACGGTCTTCTTCGGCGCCGATACCTTGCGGATCGACGCACTCGACGAAATCGCCTCACGCTTCGGCGAATTGGATCTTGCCCTGCTGCCGATCAACGGCCTGCGGATCCGCCCTGCCTTCAACCGTCAGGTGGTGATGGATGCCGCCGAGGCCGCCGACCTGGCCCGCGTGCTACGGCCACGGCTGGCGGTGCCTATCCACTATTCCTTCACCAGCGGTCCGATCGGCAGCCGCCTCATCACCAAGGTGGCCACGCGGGATCCGGAGGTCTTCCGCGATGCGGCGCGCGATATCGCCCCCGACACCACTGTGGAAATCCTCGATCCGGGCATCACGCTGGCGTTGTGAAACCTGAGGTAGCGAAAGACGAACGCCCTCGCAGACCGGGGGTCTGCGAGGGCGTTTCGGCTGGTCGGAGGATCAGCCGAGGAGGCGCCAGTCTTCCAGGCCCTGGTAGAGGGGGACGCTCTGGGCGAGCTTCGAGACGCGACCACGCAGGGTCTCGGTGTCGGAGGTGCCGGCGAGGGCGGCGGCGATGATGTCGGCTACCTCGGTGAACTCGGTGTCGCCGAAGCCGCGGGTGGCCAGGGCGGCGGTGCCGATGCGCAGGCCGGAGGTGACCATCGGGGGGCGCGGGTCGAAGGGGACCGCGTTGCGGTTGACGGTGATGCCGACCTCGTGCAGGAGGTCCTCGGCCTGCTGGCCGTCGAGTTCGGAGTTGCGCAGGTCGACCAGGACCAGGTGCACGTCGGTGCCGCCGGTGAGGACCGAGATGCCCTTGCCCTTGACATCGGCGCCGGTCAGGCGCTCGGCCAGGATGCGCGAACCCGACAGGGTGCGCACCTGACGGTCCTTGAACTCCTCGGTGGCGGCGATCTTGAACGCGGCGGCCTTGGCGGCGATCACGTGCATGAGCGGGCCGCCCTGCTGACCGGGGAACACCGCCGAGTTCAGCTTCTTGGCGAATTCCTGCTTGGCCAGGATCAGACCGGAGCGGGGGCCGCCCAGGGTCTTGTGCACGGTGGAGGACACCACGTCGGCGTACGGCACCGGCGAGGGGTGCAGACCGGCGGCGACCAGGCCGGCGAAGTGGGCCATGTCGACCCACAGGTAGGCGCCGACCTCGTCGGCGATCTCGCGGAACTTCGCGAAGTCCTGGTGACGCGGGTAGGCCGACCAGCCGGCGACGATCACCTTCGGCTTGGCGGCCTTGGCGATGTCGCGGACCTCGTCCATGTCGATGCGGTGGTCTTCCTTCGACACACCGTAGGAGTGGACGTCGTAGAGCTTGCCCGAGAAGTTCAGGCGCATGCCGTGGGTGAGGTGACCGCCGTGCGCGAGGTCCAGGCCGAGCAGGGTCTCGCCCGGGTTCATCAGCGCCATCAGCACCGCGGCATTGGCCTGAGCGCCGGAATGCGGCTGCACATTGGCGAACTCGGCGCCGAAGAGTTCCTTGGCGCGGTCGCGAGCCAGGGTCTCCACCACGTCGACGGCCTCGCAGCCACCGTAGTAGCGGCGGCCCGGGTAGCCCTCGGCGTACTTGTTGGTGAGCACGGAACCCTGCGCCTGCAGGACCGCGCGCGGCACGAAGTTCTCCGAGGCGATCATCTCGAGGGTGTCGCGTTCGCGGGCGAGCTCGCCCGCCATCGCGGCGGCCAACTCGGGATCGAGCTCACCGAGAGACTGGGTATTCACCGAAGCGGTCGTCTGCGTCACGACCCTCAGTCTATGGGCCGGGTATGGGGGTCCCGGCACGGGGATAGCGCAACGGCGCCGCGCCCGCCACCCGGGAGACGCGGCTCACACCCTCCTGACCAGGTTCGATAGCCGTCGAACAGGCTTTTCGCCCGTAACGCGCGCCGCGCGGGTGACCGATGACACAGGTATGAACACGCTGCCCGTCACCCCCGCCGTCGCTCCGTCGAACCCGATCGAGGCGCTACTTCTGCACCTGGGCTACCTCATCTGCTCACTGATGAATCCCGGCGGTTGCGCCGTCATCCAGTAGGCGCCGGATCGCCCCCGGTGTGAGTGGTTCGTCCAGCAAACGCCCGAACCGTTCGACGCGGTCCTGGGCGTCGACCGCGCCGTCGAGCCAGCCGCCCAGCAGGCGGTAGCCCTCCACATAGGTGCTGATGTAGGCGCGCCACAGCGGCGAGGACAGGAACCGCAGCGACTGACGGGCCCGCTCCGGCGTCGCCAGACTCCAGCGCTGCAGGAACTGCGCCACCTCGTCGTGACTGCGGTGCTTGTCGTGCAGCAGCAGCGCCGCGTCCTGGCGCACGCTGAGCAGTTTCGCCGACGCGGCCGAGAACCGTTCGGCCCGTTCGCCGTCGAAACGCAGCCCCAGGTCGGCGTAGATCTCCTGCGCCCACACACCCCAGCCGGGCCCGACGATCGACTGCAGGGCGAGGTCGGCCAAGCCCTCGGCCATCAGGCACTGCGGTGTGTTGACCAGGAACAGCGTCTGCTCGTCCTCGCCCGCCGCGACCAGCCCGGCCTCCTTGCGGCAGTGCTCGGTGTGATGCCCGGGGTAGGACTCGTGGGCGATGAGGGCGGGCAGATGCGCCATGTGTTGTTTGAGGTCGGAGTTGATGGCCACCGTCGAGCGGTAGTTGCCGAGGTAGTAGTTGAAACCGGACCACGGTTTGTCGCCGACAACCTCGTAGGTGACGTGTTCGTGGTCGGGCAGCGGGTACCGCGCGCGGACCCGTTCGCGCAGGGCGCTGGAGAACGCTTCCACGCATTCGGGCAGCCGTTCGGGCGGGATCTCGTCACCGCGCCGGTGGGCGGCGACCCGTTCGGCCAGCGGTCCGTCGCCGCCGAGCACCTCGTCCATCAACCGGTGCGCCTCGCGGTAGTCGTCGGGGTCGCCCGGGGTGATGTCGACGTCGAAGTACGCGCGGACCTCGTCGACGAAACCGATCTCCTCACCCGCGAACTTGCGCGCCGAACATTCCATCGCCACCAGGTGGGCGTCGAGGAACTCGGTGCGCTGGGGCGAGAGCCCGGCATCTGGCAGGGCGGCGCGCAGGTCGATCGCGCGCCGGACCAGGTCGGCGGGTGCGGGCGCGGCGGCGTTGTCGATCTCACGGCGCAGCGCCGGATCGCCGGTATAGGCGTCGACGAAGCCGGATTCGAGCCGATCGAAAGCCAGTCCGAGCCGCAGGTATTCGGTGACGAACGGATGAGACCCCATGCGCCCGACCTTACGTGGTGAATTGGAAAAGCGGGCCCTACCTCGTGGTTGTTACTAGTTACCGACGGGTAGCCAAACCCCCCGTTGCGCACGGACGACCGACACGGAGCACAATCGCCGCATGCGGTCAGAGTTATCCCGGATCTCACCGAACGGGCAGCCCAGCTGTGCGTGTTTGCCCGAACGGAGCGTCGGGTAAGTGGCACGGATGAGCGAGCCGAGCCCGTACGTGGAGTTCGACCGGAAGCAGTGGCGCACCCTGCGCAAGTCGACTCCCCTGGTCTTGACCGAGGAGGAATTGACCGGACTACGCGGCCTCGGCGAGCAGATCGACCTCGAGGAAGTCGCCGAGGTGTACCTGCCGCTCGCCCGCCTGATCCACCTGCAGGTCGCCGCACGTCAGCGGCTGTTCGCCGCCACCGCGACCTTCCTCGGCGAGAAGCACCCGGACAAGCAGGTGCCGTTCGTGATCGGGGTCGCTGGAAGTGTGGCGGTCGGTAAGTCGACCACCGCGCGCGTGCTGCAGGCGCTGCTGTCGCGCTGGGATCACCACCCGCGCGTCGACCTGGTGACCACCGACGGATTCCTCTATCCCACCGCCGAACTCACCCGTCGCGGCATCATGCACCGAAAGGGTTTCCCGGAGAGCTATGACCGGCGCAAACTGCTGCGCTTCGTCACCGAGGTGAAATCGGGCGCCGAAGAGGTGTGCGCACCGGTGTACTCGCACATCTCCTACGACATCGTGCCCGACGAGAAACACTGTGTGCGCCAGCCCGACATCCTCATCGTCGAGGGCCTCAACGTGCTGCAGACAGGTCCGCGCCTGATGGTGTCGGACCTGTTCGACTTCTCCATCTACGTCGACGCGCGCATCGAGGACATCGAGAACTGGTACGTGCAGCGCTTTCTCGCGTTGCGCAAGACCGGCTTCGCCGACCCCAACGCCCACTTCCACCACTACGCGGGCTTGGGCGACGAACAGGCCACCGCGGCCGCGCGCGACATCTGGAACTCCACCAACCGGCCCAACCTCGTCGACAACATTCTGCCGACCCGCCCGCGCGCGACCCTGGTGCTGCGCAAGGACTCCGACCACACCATCAACCGGCTGCGCCTGCGCAAGCTCTAGATCGGCGACCCCAGCGACACCACTTCGGTCGCCAGTTCCGAACGCGCACCGCCCTTTTCGACGACGAGCACGCCGTGGGGGGTGTCCCGCGCCGCGAGCGGCTCACCGCCGACCACCTGGATGACGGTCTGCTCGGAGCGGGCGAGCATATCGATCACCGGTTGCTCGGCGACCGGCGCCCAGCCCTGGGCGGCCGAACGCAATCGGTCGACCGTGCTGGTCGCCCCGGCCACATCGGCCCACTTGCGCACCGCGACGCTGATGACGTTGTCGCCGCCCCAGCGCGGGTTGTAGACCGTCGAGCACTCGCCGGGGACCGAGGGCAGGTCCGAGACGGCGTTGCTTCGCACGTCGATGGTCGCGACGAAACCGATGCCGCAGGAGGAACTGCGCGCGGTGGCGCCCGCGAGCACGAACGTGTGCCCGTCGGGCCCGGCGGCGGCCGAGAGCTCGGAGTCGATGCCGGGCACCCGGCCCAGCGGCAGGATGGCATCCGAACCGATCGCGTAGAGGTGGTTCTTCTCCCACCACAGCCCGCGCGACTCCGACCGTGCCAGCAGCACGTACTCGTCGGTGGCCGCGACCAGGCGGGCGCCGTCCCAGTTGCCACCCGAGAGCGGGCTCGGCGAATCCGGGAGCACGATGTCGCGTTCGGGTTCGGCGGGGGTGGTGCCCGCCAGGTCCTGACTCATGATCTGGCCGGGCTCACGCCACCAGCCGACCACCGCGTCACGCAGGGCGACCGCGTCGGTGCAGTCGCATTCGGTGCGCGTCACGGAACCGTTGTCCACGCTCAGCGCGACGAGCGTCTTGGACGCCGTCTCCACCGCGAACGCGAACGCACCGTCGCGGGTGAAATTCACCGGCGCCGCCGAATAGCCGAAATTGCCCGACGCACGCAGTGTTTCGGCGCCGCGAACGACAACCAGCTCACCTTCGGTTCGATACGCGAACACCCCGGAACGGTCCGGCTGCTGGTTCGGGGTGATGACCGGTGCGGGCGTGCCCTCGACCCCGCACCCGGCTACCAGACCGACCGCACCGAGCGCCGCGATCCACGCACCTGCAGCACGCGCAACTCCCACCGCTGTCCCCTACCTGTGTCGACGGGTCCGTTCCGGGCAGCAGCCTAGCCCGCACACCACCGGAACCGGGGCGACTCGTCACAACTTCCAGGCCGCGTCCAACCTGGTCGCCACATCGATGTTGCGCACCGCGGCGATCTCGGGCTTGCGGATCTCCTCGGACATGTACCGGGCCACGAACCGGCGGATCTCGTGATCGACACTGGCGAGCACCCGCAGCAGTTGCCCGCGCTTGGTGGAACTGGCCACGTTCACCCGCACATCACCCGGACGGGGCTCGGCGATGTCGATGACCACCCGCAGCGGGTCGGCCGTGCGTGCCGTCAGATGCAGGTGCACGGTGCCGTCCACCCGGAACCGCGACCTGTCGACCGCGAGATCGACCACCAGATCCACATGCAACGGGATCGTCAGTTCGAAGGAGATGAAGGCGTCGACGAAACGCAGAATGCGCGGCTGACCGAGCTCGACCTGCGCGGTGACCTTCGCCAACCGGCCCGGCCCCACCCCGATCGGGCCGAAATCGAAAGCGGCACCGGTGAGCTCACCGAACGCGTCCGCGATGCGCTGCTCGGACACGGCGTACTCGAGAAAACGCCTGCCGAACTCCTCATAGCTGATGTAAGACGCCTCATCAGGTTCCACGAACGCGACAGTACGCGAGAACTACGACATCACACCCCGAAGCGACGGTGCCGCGCCGCGTAATCCCGCAGCGCGCGAAGAAAATCGACCCGCCGGAACTCCGGCCAGTACGCCTCGGTGAACCAGATCTCCGAATACGCGCTCTGCCACAACAGGAAACCCGAAAGCCGCTGCTCCCCAGAGGTTCTGATCACCAGATCAGGATCCGGCTGGCCCGAGGTGTACAGATGCTGACCGATCGCGTCGACCGTGATCGACTGCACCAGATCCTCACCCGACTCCCCCGCCGCGATCTCCTGACGCACCAGCGAGCGCACCGCGTCGGTGATCTCCTGCCGACCCCCGTACCCCACAGCCACATTCACGTGCACACCGTCGCGCCCGCTCGTGCGCTCGGCCGCCACCCGCAGCCGCTTGGCGATCAACTCGGGGAAACCGGCGAGCGAACCGACGATCCGCACACTCCAGTTCTGCTCCGGCGCCGACAACTCCTCGACCACATCGGTGATCACCTCGAACAGCGTCTCGAGCTCCTCGGGATCACGGCGCAGATTCTCCGTCGACAGCAGGTAGACGGTCACCATCTCGATGCCCTCGGCGGCACACCAGCCGACCAGCTCGGCGATCTTCAGCGCACCGACCCGATGACCGTGGCTGACATCGGTGAACCCGTTCTCACGCGCCCAGCGTCGATTCCCGTCGCACATCACCGCCACGTGGCGGGGGTGCTGCTTGTCGGCCAGCTGCTTGGACAGCCTGGCTTCATAGACGCGGTACGGCAACCCTCGCACCCGACCGAAAAACTCCACGCCCGCACCCTACGCCTGGGCCGCCTCCCCGTGACTTTTGCCGGTCGTGGGTACGGGGTGAGGGGCGTGCCGGGCCGGCGGTTGTGGAGGCGCTCGGGTTTTGGGATGGCTGGGGAGTTACCCATGTTCTTGCGAGATCACGGGGTGGCTTTCTCGTGATCCGGGGTGAGGTAGGCGCGGAGGAAGGTGTCGGTCGCGGCTTCGGCTACGGCGCGTAGTTCGGTGGCCGGGATCTTGCGGGCGCCCAGGTGTGAGCGTGCCTCGAGGGGGCCGGTGAGCAGGGCCAGGTACTGCTCGGCGGCTGTGTCCGGGTCGCAGGCACGCAATCGACCTGCCAGCGCCAGCCGGGCCAGTCGGTCGGCCAGTGCTTCGCGCAGCCGGACCGAGGTGCGTTGCTGCACCTGCAGGGCCAGGTCGGCGAAGTCCTCGGCTTGGGCGTAGGCCAGTCGGTGCAGGGATCGGCCGCGCTCACCGGCGCATACCTGCAGCAACCGGTACGCCGAGTCGAGGAACGCTGGCCGCGGATCGTCACCGATGTCGCGCAGGGTGTCCACGGCCGCAAGGGTTTCCGCGCTCACCACCTCGGCCGCCGTCAACAAGGCTTCCCGGAACAAGGTGCCCTTGTCGGTGAGGTGGTTGTACACGGTCGGTTTCGCGACACCGGCCTCGTCGGCGATCTCCTGTACGCAGGTCTGCGCGTATCCGCGCCGCGCGAAGACCGCGAACGCGGCCGCCAGAATCTGCTGTCGCTTGTCGATACGACCCCGCGCCGGTGCTGCCACTCGGCAAGCCTACCGCCACCGGTTGGCTCGCCGGTTCAGTCTTGCGGCCTTACTAGTTAGTACTCTAAATTGAACCCGCCAGTTCAATTCGAGGAGATTTCATGCTTGTCCACGTGCTCAGATTCCGGTTCCGCGGCGAGACCACCGAGGAGCAACGCGCCGAAGTGCTCGCCACCATGCGCCGCACCGCTGCCATCGATTCGGTGAGCTTCGCGACCGTCGGCCAGAACCTCGGCAATTCCTCCGAAGGCCTCACCCATGGCTATTGCGTCGGCATCGAGGACCTCGACGCCTTGGAGCGCTACATGCACGATCCGATCCACCTGGCCGGCGATCCGCTCATCGCGCCGCACTTCGCCGAACTCGTCATCGGCCCCGACCTGTCCGACGACATGAACCCCGAACTCGGCGCCGAGATCATGGCCATGCACGAGCGCAAGGCCGCCATGTACCCGGAGTGGGCCGCACTGATGGCCACCATTCCCGAGGTCCGTTTCGCCTGACCGCATCCCTTCGAGGACTGCAGGCCGACAGCCTCTCCGGCGGGGCCGTGGGTGGATTCCGTTTGTGTGGTTGTCGGCACCTTCGACGGTGGTGGGCGGGGGTCTCACGTACCGTTGGGGGCGTAACTTACGGTTCCGTAGGTTTGACTGGAGGTGGTCGTGGAGGCGATCGGTAGCGATTCGGGTGTGCCTGTCGCGCTGGTGAAGCCGCGGTTTCGCGGGTGGATTCATACGTGGGCGTTCGGTGTGGCCGTGGTCGCGGTGGCGGCGCTCGCGGTGGCCGGGTTCGCGCGCTCGGCCACGGCCGGGTGGGCGACCGTGGTCTACGGGGTCGCGGTGTGCGGGCTGTTCGGCGTGAGCGCGGTGTACCACCGGGTGACCTGGGCGAGCGTGCGGACCCGGGTGCGGATGAAGCGGCTGGACCACTCGATGATCTTCGTGTTCATCGCGGGCAGCTACACCCCGTTCGCGGTGCTCGGCCTTCCCGACAGCACCGGGCAGACCTTGCTGATCGTGGTCTGGGTCGGGGCACTCGCGGGAGTCGCCCTCAAGGTGCTGTGGCCTACCGCGCCCAGATGGGTCGGCGTGCCGTTGTATCTGCTGCTCGGATGGGCCGTGGTGCCGGTCGCGCCGACCCTCCTGCACAACGTGGGGGTGTTGCCGCTGGTGCTGCTCGCCATCGGCGGCGTGATCTACAGCGTGGGGGCCGTGCTGTACGCGACGAAGTGGCCCAATCCGTGGCCGGACTTCGGGCACCACGAGTTCTTCCACGCGGCGACCGTGGTCGCGGCGCTGTGCCACTACATCGCGATCTGGCTCGTCGTGCTCGGCTGAGCGGCGTGCGTGCGCGGCGTCCTCGGCCGCGCCTTCTATGCTGGACAGTTGTGTCGATCATTCGCGCGGCTCGCACCGCCCCGGCCCCGTCACGGGGTGCGGTAGACGGGTGTGCGCGGTGAACCGGCTGGTCCGCTGGCTACTGCGGTCGCACTGGGGGCTCGCCCTCGTGGTCATCACCGCGAACTTCGTCGGCGTCGGCGCCATCTTCCTCATCTCCTGGGCCGGTGGCGTGTTCAGCCGGGTGGGCGACGACTGGCACGACGCGGCCTGGCTCATCGCCATCTACCCGGCCTTCGGATTCGCCCTCGGCATCGGCCTCGCGATCTACGACCGCCGAAAACACCTGCGCTGGCTGGACGAGGGACGCAAACCGACACCGGACGAAGCTCGCCAGCTGATCCGGCTGCCCGCCGCGATCACCGTGCGCGCCGTGCTGATCTGGCTGCCCGGCATCATCCTCACCGTGTGGCTGGTCGACCGGTTCACCGACTACCACAACACCATCGTGATCGGGGCGGGGTTCATTCTCGGCGCCCTCGAATCGGCCGGTGTGATCTATCTGATCCTGGACCGGCTGATCCGCCCGACCGTACCCATCGTCGCCGCCGTCCTCGGACCGACCGTGCATCCGAGTGCCACGGTGCTGGTGCGCGTGCTCGTCACCTGGGCGGTGTCGGGTGCGCTGCCGGGGCTCATCGTCATCGTGGTGCTCAGCGACCGCACCACGCCCGCGAGCGACCGGGTGCGCGCGGCCTGGATGTTCTCGATCGTCGCCCTCGGCGTCGGGATGCTGGCCACCGCGCTGCTCGCGCGCTCGGTCGCGACCCCGATGCGGGCCATGTACCGGGCGCTGGACCGGATCACCCGCGGGGAGCTCGACGTGCGGGTGCCCGTCGGCAGCGCGAGTGAGATCGGGCGGCTCGAACACTCCGTCAACGAACTGGCCACCACCCTGCGCGAACAGGCGCACATGGAGGACATGTTCGGCAAACACGTCGGCTCGACGGTCGCCGAGCGCGCGCTGGCAGGCAGCGCCGACCTCACCGGTGACGTGCGCACGGTGTCGGCACTGTTCATCGACGTCACCGGTTCGGTGCGGCTGTCGGCCGAGATGGAGCCGGTGGAATTCGTACACAAGCTCAATCGGCTGCTGGCCACCGTCGTCGCGGCCACCGAGGACAACGGCGGCCTGGTCAACAAATTCCAGGGCGACGCCGCCCTGTGCATCTTCGGTGCGCCCTCGGCACTGCGCGACAACGCCACCCCGGCCCTGCGCGCCGCCCGCCGCATCCGCGACGAAGTGGTGGCAACCGGGGAACTCGACATCGGTATCGGCGTGGCAAGGGGCAAGGTGTTCGCGGGCGACGTCGGCTCCGATACGCGCCTCGAATTCACCGTCATCGGCGACGCCGTCAACGAAGCGGCGCGGCTCACCACCGTCGCCAAGGAAGTGGCGCGGCGGGTGCTGGTCAGCGACGACGTCGTGCAGGCGTCCGCACCCGCTGAACGCGCTAAATGGAAGCGGCACAAGGACATTCGCCTGCGCGGCATCCCCGGGCGCACCCGGACCTGGACCGATATCCCACCGAACCGCTGATCGGCGGCGCCTGCCGAGCGGCCGAATCGAATCCGCTTGCCCCACAAGGGCGTAGGTTGCGCCTAATTGCCGACAAGACCAGGCCGCCCCGACCGAGACCCTCCGTCAGGTGCGCAGAGCCAGAGTCAGGTCCGCGGGGTCGGTGACGGGGAGATCGCAGATCGAACCTCGGCAGACGTAGGCGGCGGGGTGGCCGTCGACGAGGGGGCGGTCGGTGAGCAGTGGGGCGGCGTCCGGGGGCGCGGCGAGCACGATCGAGCCGCCCGGTGCGGCCGTGCGGGCGGCTGCGAGGAGTTCCATGGTGGCCGAGGTCTTTTCGGTTGCGGCGATGGCCACCTGGAACGGGCCGCGGACGGCGGCTTCGGCGACGGCGAGCCAATGGCCCGCGGTGCGCGGTGCGCGGTCGAGCAGGAGTGCGCCGCGGGCGAGGGTGTGATCGGCCAGCTCGCGGTAGCGGACGGCGCGGTCGGGGTCGGCGACGGCCGAGGCGGTGAGCAGGGCCTCGGCGAGGGCGGAGGTGCCCGAGGGGGTGGCGCCGTCGATGGGGTCGCGGGGGCGGGTCACCAGGGTTTCGGCGTCGTCGGCGGTGTCGAACCAGCTGCCGGGACGGTCGGGGTCGGCGAAATGCTCGATCGCCGCGTCGAGGATCACCTGGGCGGCGGCGAGCCAATCGGGTTCGCCGGTGGCCTGGTACAGGGCGAGCAGGCCGGTGGTGAGCCAGGCGTAGTCCTCGAGCACGGCGGGTGGGGCGCCCGCGACACCGTCGAGGGAGGCGCGGCGCAGGCGTCCGTCGACGAGGTGCACGTCGAGCAGGAAACGCGCGCACCGCACGGCAGCAGCCACCCAGGACGGTTCCTCCAGCGCCGCACCGGCTTCCGCGAGCGCGGTGATGGCCATCCCGTTCCAGGCGGTGACCACTTTGTCGTCGCGCGCCGGTTGCGGGCGCTCGGTGCGGATCCGGAACAGCTCTGCGCGCAACCGATCGAACCGGGCCGACTGTTCGGCGTCGACCGGGTCGCTGTGACGGGTGAGTACGGAGGTGCCCTGTTCGAAGTTCCCCGCCGTGGTGACACCGAATGCGTCGGCGGCCCACATGCCGTCGAGCGGGCCGAGTTCGCCGACCAGCTCGGCGGGCGTCCACACATAGGTGGCGCCCTCCACACCCGGACCGCCCGGCTCGAGCTGGGTGTCGGCGTCGAGCGCGGAGGCGAATCCGCCCTCGGCGGTACCGAGATCGGCGAGCAGGAATTCGACTGTATCGCGGGAAACCCTGTGCGGCAACGATTCCAAGGGGGTCGCCGGTGCGCGTCTGGCCAGATGGGCGTAGGCGCGCAACAGCAGGGCGTTGTCGTAGAGCATCTTCTCGAAATGCGGCACAAGCCAATTCGCGTCGACCGCGTATCTGGCGAACCCGCCGCGCAACTGGTCGTAGATACCGCCGCGCGCCATCGCCTCGGCCGCGCGCTCCACCAGGTCGAACACGGCCTGATCGCCGGTGCGTTCCCAGTGCCGCAGCAGGCCCTCGAGCATCGCCGACGGCGGAAACTTCGGTGCCCCACCGAATCCGCCGTGTGCGCGATCCTCGTCGGCGGCGACGGCGAGGACCGCTTTGTCGAGAAGTTGTGTGGTGAGGGCGATCTCGCCGTCGGGCAGGCCGGTCGCCTGCGCACGCAGAGCCTCGGTGACCTGGTCGGCAGCCTTGTCCACCTCGTCGCGGCGGTTGCGCCACGTCTCGGTGATGGCCGTGAGCAACTGGGTGAACGAGGGCATCCCGCCGCGTGGTTGCTTGGGGTAGTAGGTGCCGCAGTAGAACGGCGCACCGTCGGGGGTGAGGAAGCAGGTCATCGGCCACCCGCCCTGCCCGGTCATGGCGACGGTCGCGGTCATGTACACCGCGTCCAGGTCGGGGCGTTCTTCCCGGTCGACCTTCACGCACACGAAGTCGGCGTTCATCTGCTCGGCCGTCGCCGTGTCCTCGAACGACTCGTGCGCCATCACATGGCACCAGTGACACGACGCGTACCCGACCGAGAGCAGGATCGGCACATCCCGCTCGGCCGCGTCGGCCAGTGCATCGGCATCCCACTCCCGCCAATGCACCGGGTTGTCGGCGTGCTGACGCAGATACGGCGAAGTCGCGCTACCCAACCGGTTCACGCTGCCAGCGTGCCACACCCGCGGAGACAGTGCCGACAACCCTCAGCGGCGGGTTTCCACCGCGCGAACCGTCATGGTGGCGACGGCGACCAGCACGGCGGCCACCGCGACGAAAACGATCTGCGGCCGGTCCGTCGTCGCGTCTCCGGCCAGCAGATATCCCGCGATATTGATCAACCAGTGCCCAACCGAGGCGACCAGCACACGCTGACCGAAACTCCCCGTGCCCAGATAACCGAGCACCATCGCGAACGCCATCGTCGCCACGAAGAAGCACACCGCGACCACCGGCCCGGCTGTTAAGGCCTGGACATGCCACAGCGCCCACACCGCCCCGGTCACCGACACCGCCCCCAACCTGGCGATCCGCGATTCGAGCATCGGCTGCATCAGCCCGCGCCAGCCGATCTCCTCCCCACCAGCCCCCAGCAACTGCACCACGAGAAACACGACGAACGGCACACTCCCGACAGCCGCAGCCCCCACGGTGGCCGTCCCCGACACAACCGCCGCCACCATCAGCATCGACCAGTACCCGACACACACCGCGACCATCGCCGCGACATTCCCCGCCACCCGCCGGCCGGAAACCGCAGCCGGGAGCACCGCAGCGACGGTCTTCCGGAACACCAGCCATGTGACCAGCGCACCGGCCGCCGGGGCGAACTGAACCAGCGAAAGCACGGCCGGATCTATCCCCGAAAGCGGTTGCACCGCAAGGAAGAACACCGATGCGGCAAGGGTGGTCGCAACGTAAACACCGATCGCAACCCAAACCTTCACCCCACCTGCCGTTCGCTTCATGTCGGCGAGTCTCGGGGAGGTGTCGGCGATACGCACGTGACCACCTTGACTGTCCCCACCCAGCCACACATCACACCGCAGTCCGATTCAGTTGTTGTACCGCAGCGCTATTGACAAGTTCCTGCTCCGCCCCAGCACCTCAGAGCGCGACAACCTCGAGCATGCTCTCCAGCCCCTTGAAATCGGAGGCGTTGCGTGTGTAGAGCGGAAGCGAGTTCGCCGACGCGATCGCCGCGATGAGCAGGTCCATCCGCCGGGGACGTGGGTCCCGGTTCGCGGCGATGGTGAGCGCGACCAAAGTTCCGTACCGAGTCGCCGCGGCTTCATCGAACGGCAACGGGTCGAATTCGACAATCGCGGCGCCGAGTTGTTCCGAACGCTCGGCCCGGCTCACCGGATCCTTGGCCATCGCGACGCCTTGATTGAGCTCAGCCAGCGTGATGGCGGTGATCTCCGGAGTCTCCGGCAGATTGTTCGGGTCGAGCGATCCGAGGTCGAGGTAGGCGCACGTATCGAGAACCCCCGCCGGATGCCTGACGCTCACCGGCCGCTCCAGGGGTCGTCGTCGCCGATCCTGTCCTCGGTGCCGAAGAATTCGTCGGCTTCCCGACGCATCGCGGCATAGTCCACCCGGGGCAGACCACGATGCCGTGCGACCAGTTCTTCCGCGCTGCGGCGCCGACGCCGGCTGACCGGCCGTACCTCGGCGATCTCGACACCGTTTCGGGTGACCAGGATGGTCTCGCCCGCCTCCACGGCATCCATGATCGCCGCGGAATTGTTCCGCAGCTCGCGCTGACTGATCTGCCTCATAGGTCAAGTGTAGCCCTGCGTGCTACAGGGGGCTACGGTGTAGTGGCGGTCACGGCCGGCTCGGTAGCGGGCGGTGCTGAGCTTCGAGGCTGCCGAGCAATGCGGACAGCTCGTCGACGACGGGCTCATCCTTCGGATAACGGGGGATCGACGACCGCAACACCGTCACCGCGAGATCCGGTCGTGCGGCAGCCAGATGTTGCTGAGCCAGGAACAGGGCCGCCATACCCGCTGTGGAGTAGTAGCCGGTGGCCTGCAGCGTGTCCTGCGCACGCACCGTATGTTCCAGCGCCGCAGCGGTTTTCCCACGCGCGAACAGCACGTGCGCGATAGCGAGATCCAGACGTGCGGCATGGTCGGAGTCGGTCGCCTCGATCGCCCGCGCCTGCTCCAGCGCCGTCTCCGCCGCGTCTACCGCACCAGCGCGCACGTGGGCTATCACCTCCTTCATCCGAAGGGTTCGCAGCACGCGCGGTGTCTGGGGTGCCTGCGCGCTCAGGTCAGCCGCCGCATGGAAGTCGGTGGCCGCCGCGGCCGGACGGTTGAGCCGCAGGAGGAGGTCGCCCGCCTGGCTGTGCGCGTACAGGGCGGTGTGGTGTCGATCGGCAGCCAGCGCCTCGTCGACGAGGGTGTGATATTCGCTGACGGCGCGATCGAGGCGGCCGAGTTCGCGCAACGAATCAGCCAGGACGCTACGGCCGGTGACCATCGTGACGGCATCACCTAGCGCACCGTTTCGGCGGGCACGATCCGCCCACGCACAGGCGTATTCGCTGTGCCGAAGGGCTTGTTCCCAGTCGCTCAGCGCGGCGCACACTTCGGCAAGCTTCACCCAGTGGGCCCGTTTCGAGGTGTTGAGAATATCGATCGCGTCATATTCGTGTGCGGCAAAGGACAATTCGACGAGGGCCTCCTCGTTGCGCCCAGCACTGTGCAACGTCTCACCGCGCAGCCACCGCAATGCCGCGATCACCAGGCGTCCCGTGTGCGGCGGCAACGCGCTCTGGCATCGGTCGAGACTGTCGAGCAAGGCGGGCCAGTCCTTGGTTTTCCCGAAGAGTGTGCCCAGCTGATTCAGCACCTGCCTGGCCCGGAAATCAGCACCGCCCGCGGCCAGCGCGCAGACCGCGGCGGTGTAGTCGACGGCGATCAGCTTCGCGTCATCACCGCGCCCTTGCCGCATCCACCCGTATTGATAGCGAGCCTCCCCGAGCAGTCGTGGGTCGCCGATCATCTCCGCGCGGCGAACGACTTCCTCGATCAGCGGATAACCGTTGCCATCGCGCTCGAGGGCATACTGGAGAGCGGCCAACGTCACCTCCGCGTGGCCGACCGATTCCGGGTCCGCTTCGGCGCGAAGCCTTTCCAACGGTGCCGACAGCTCCTCCAATGCCTCGGCCCAACGCTTCTCGAACCGCAACCAACCCGCCGCCGCAACCAGGCACAGGTCCCCGCGCAAGGGTTCGCCCGCTGCCGCGAAAGCCGCTGCTGCTTCGCGCAGCCGGGGGAGCGTGGTGTCATCATCGGCGCGGCGAGCCTTCAGTTCGAGTACTCCCGCGGCAACTGCCGGGTCTGTCGGCTCCCCGACCAATCCGAGATACTGACCCGCCGCGATGCCGAGTCCTCGGTCGAGCAGCCAGCGCGCGGCGTGTACCGCGACGTCGGGTGGGCACCCGATCGGTGAGACACGGTGCATGACCGGTCGTGCGCCGGGCCGCAACGGCAGGAACTCGAGCAACGGATCGGCGGACAATCTGCGTGTGACCTGCTCGGTCTGCCAGGTCGTGCCGTTGCGCGCGTCGAACGTCGCGGCCAGCGCCAGGGCCTCCGCCCGCAACTCGTTGTGCCGTTCGGACAGCGTCTTCGTCGGATGCTTGCCCGAGCAACCACGGCACGGCACCGCCTCGGGACCGCGGCCGAGCCGGACCAGACGTCCGAGGGCGACAGCGCAGCTCGTAGCGAATTCCATGCGGCCGTACGGGCGGCTCAACGTCGTGAAGTGGCACATGCGTCGCCGGTATCGCTCGAATGCTTCGGCTTCGTTCCCCGTCAGCGCCAGGAATTCGATGACCTTGCTCGGATACTCGTAACGCCACGGGCCACCGTCGTCGAACCCGCGATCCATCCGCTGGAATACCTCTGCCACCCGCTCCGGGGGAAGTCTGGTCGCCCAGAACGGCAGCATGTGTGCTTCGATCGGCGCGGTCGACTCGGCGAAGGTCAACCGGCCGTCGAGCACCGGCTCGGCGAGTGCGAGGGCGCGGTCGACGGAGGCACGATCCCCGCGATGAACCAGGCGCTCGATCTCGTTCTCGAAGTCCCACATATAGTTCGGTCGCGGCCCACCGGCCAGGTGCCATTGCCGATAGGCGACCTCCTCCGCAGCCCAATCGCCGCGCACATACGCCAACCAGCGCTCGGCCGTGTGCAATCCGGCGAGGCTGTGCCCGTGCGCGGCGAACCGGCGGCGCATATCGGCGTGCAGCCCGGTGATCTGTTCGACGCTGATCTCGGGATACTCCGCCATGGTCGTCACCGTGCGCACATACCACGAGCGCAGTGAGTACTCCTCGTGCGGACCGAAATCCTCCGGGCGGCTGTCGAACTCGGCCAGACACCGCGCGAACAGCGGAAAGCCCTTCTCCCACTGGCCCGAGACGCAGTGCCGATCCGCCAGATCACGTCGTGCGCGGAAGGCCAGCCGGTGGTAACCACCCGCTTCGGCGTGCGCGATGATCTCCGCCAATTCATCCAAGGCTGCTTCGTGCCAACCGGAATCCAGTGTGCGATAGCGGGTTTGGAGCTCGGCTTCGCTGTAGCTCATCGGATCGCGTCCTGACCGCGCATCGCCCACTGCAGCAGGCCGCTGAACGAGCGGTTCATCAGCGCGCTCTCGGTGGCACCGAGCGGATGTCTACCCTGCAGCAAGGCCTGTGCGAACAACGACTCGATCGCCAGGCCGATCAGGTGCGGGTCCGTCAGGTCGAGCATGGTGACCACGATCGGATTGCGCAGGTTCAGAACCAGTTGGTGTGTGCCCTCGGGCTGGTCGGCCGGTTCGACGGCCGCCAACACGTCGGCCCACAGGCCATCGGTGCGCGCCTTGGTCTCGCTGCGCTCTCGCGACCGGTAGACATCCCGGTCGGCGAGGAACAGCGCGGGTAGCTGCGCCGGATCGAAGGATTTGGCGACCGGAACGCAGTCCAGCGATGCCAGGGTTTGCCGCGCGTGGCCGAGGATGTACGCCACGCGCGGATCGTCCTCGGGTGCCGCGTCGAATCGGGTGGCGAGTTCGGTGGGATCGAGTCCACGGACGACGAGGGCGGGGTCGAGGGTGGTCAGGCGGTTCATGATCGCCACGTCGTAGGTGTAGCCGCCGTTGATCAAGCCGATGCCCTGGGCGGCGGCGACAGCTGCCAGTTCGCGGAACTCGTCGGCGGTTGTGGTGTAGCGCACGACGGGGCTGCGGCGACAGAACTCCGCGAGTGTCATCGGCCCCCAGCCGGTTTCCATCGGCCACCAGTCGAAGACCAGTCGCAGCATCGCGTCATCATGGAGGGCAAGCGCTTTCACACCGAGATGGTGGACAGCGAGGAACGCGTGCAGCGTCGACGGATCGGTCACCGACATCGTGACGAGCCAGTCGCGGATACGGCTGCCGAGCGCGCGGCGGGTGGCGACGAGCAGATCGTCGGAGTACAGGGATTCACGGCTCGCGGTCGGGCGGAGTTCGGTGGTGTCGACCACGCACCGTGCGAAGAAGGCCCACTCCGGCAGCAGGTCGGTCACCTCGTCGCCCAGCAGCATCCGGCGCAGGTATACCCGATGTCCGCCGCGCACAGCGGGGTTGGCGGGCACCGGCAGGATGAACGCGACGCCGGTCAGCCCAGCCTCGGCCACCGAGAGGTCGAGGCAGTCCAGCGGCCGGAAGCCGAAGGTCTGTTCGGCGTACGCGTACAGCGCCGCCGTTCGCTCGGCGGCCGTCCGGTACGGCACCTGCCACGGGAGCGTCCCCACCGCCACCGGCGTACCGGCGACAGACACCGGAACTGGTAGCAGCCCACCGAATTTCCGTGCGAGCTCCAGCACCGTTGCGTACTCGAACCACCGGCTGTGGTCGGGCCGCGGTGACAGCACCACGGTGGTACCGGGTTCCGGGCGTTCGACCGCCGCGCGGGTGACGGAGTACTGGCCCGAGGACCGGCCGAGCCATTCGAGCGTCGGTCCACCGCGTGCCGACCTGGTCAGCACCCGCACGTGATCGGAGACCAGGAAGCACGACAGCAGTCCGATACCGAACTGGCCGAGGAACTCCTGACGAGTGAACCCGAGCTCGTCGCGCTTGGAGCTGTTGCCGATGGTGGCGAGGAAGGTATGCACCTCGTCTTCGGTCAGGCCGATGCCGTTGTCGTGGATCCGTAAGGTGCCGTCACCGGTGTGCTCGATCGTCTCGATGCCGATCCGGCCCGACCACTGCGGGTGGAGCCCCTGACGAGCCGCGATCGCGTCGACACCGTTCTGCAGCACCTCCCGCAGAAACACCTGCGGACTCGAATAGAGGTGATGGCTGAGCAGATCGACGATGCCACGCAGATCTACCTGGAATGTCCGTTCCACTGTGAATGCCCCCCGGCAGGTCGTTGATTCTGACCCGATCATTCTGCCGCTCGGCTGCCGCGCCGCCTACTCGGCCGCCGCCGAAGCCCGGCGCGACCGACGGACAGTGGTTGGGCCGATCCCTGCACCACCACCGAAACGGCTGTTGGGTGGGGCATGGGTGGGGCATTATTGGGGGTGAAGGCCCTGATAGCGACCGGACAGGAACCCCCATGGCATCGCAGCTGACGCTCTCGGCGCAGCGGGCTGCGCTGGAGCGGGAGTGGGCGCAGTGGGTGCCTGCGGGGGAATCGGCGCTCGGGCGGAGTTCCGGGGTGCGGGCCGAGGTGGCGCAGTCGTGGTTGCGGTCGTTGCGGACGGTCGATCCGGGGCGCGATTGCGCACCCGAGAGCGAGACCGATATCGGGCCGAAGTGGGCCGAGTCGCCGCTGCGTGGGCCGGTGAGCGAGTTGAAGGACCAGTTGCACAGCGTGGCCGACGACGCGGGGTACGTGGCGGCGGTGACCGATGCTTCGGGGACGATTCTGTGGACCTACGGCGGGCCGGTCATGCGGCGGCGGGCCGAGCAGGTGAATTTCGCGCCGGGTGGGCGGTGGGACGAGGCGCACATGGGGACGAACGCGCTGTCGCTGGCGTTGCGCACCGATCAACCGCACACCGTGTTCTCGGCCGAACATCTCGTTGCCGCCCTGCACGGCTGGGTCTGCTATTGCGCGCCGATCCGCGCGGCCGACGGCACCCTGCTCGGCGTGCTCGACCTGTCGACCACCTGGAAACGCTCCCACCCGCTGGCCATGGCCACGGTGCGCACCATGACCAGTGCCATCGAAGCCAAACTGCACGCGGCCACACCCGCACCGGCGGGCATGCGGCTGACCTGCCTCGGCGCGGGCCGGTTGATGCGCGACGGCACGCCGATCCGGTTGCGCCCACGTCAGCTGGAGATCCTCACTCTGCTCGCGCTCAGCGACGACGGCTACAGCCACGAACGCCTGCACTACGCCGTCTACGGTGACCGCGCGGTCGGCGCGAGCACCCTGAAATCGGAGATGTCGTACCTGCGCCGCGCCACCGGCGGCGACATCACCAACCGCGTCTACCGCTTCACCACTCCCCTGTCCTGCGACGCGCTCGACGTCCTGCGCGCCCTGGAATCCGGCGACCTCGACACCGCCGTCCGGCTGTATCACGGTCCGCTGCTTCCGGATTCGGAAACACCCGGCATCACCGAATGGCGCGACTATCTCGCCGTCGCCATGCGCAACGCGGTCCTGGCCAGCCCCGACCCCCACCACGCCGTCACCTACGGCGAAGCCGCCCCCGACGACATCGCCGTCCATGAACACGCCCTCACCCTGCTCCCCCTCCGCGACCCTCGCCGGGCCGTGGCCACCGCCCGCCTACACAGCGCGCAGAGGGTATAGGCCGCCGCAGCGCAAGAGCCGTTTTCCGGGCCGTGATCACCGGCATCGGGCGCCACGAGATCCGCTCTCAACGTTTCATCAACCCTCGGGGTGGATAGTGATGGGCGTCACGCACTACCGGAACCAGCGAGGAGTTTCCGCACATGATCTACGCCAAGCCGGGCGCCGAGGGCAGCATCGTCAGCTACGCCCCCAGGTATGACAACTTCATCGACGGCAAGTGGGTTCCGCCGGTCGAGGGCCGGTACTTCGAGAACACCTCGCCGGTGGACGGTCAGCCGTTCTGCGAGATCGCCCGTTCCACCGCCGCCGATATCGAGCTGGCCCTCGATGCCGCGCACCGTGCCGCCGACGCGTGGGGTGCCGCCTCCGCCGCCGAGCGCGCCAATATCCTCAACAAGATCGCAGACCGCATCGAGTCGAATCTCGAGGCCCTCGCTGTCGCCGAGACCTGGGACAACGGCAAACCGGTTCGCGAAACCCTCGCCGCCGACCTGCCGCTGGCGGTGGACCACTTCCGCTACTTCGCCGGTGCGCTGCGCGCGCAGGAGGGTGGGATCAGCGAGGTCGACGGCGACACCATCGCCTACCACTTCCACGAGCCGCTGGGCGTTGTCGCCCAGATCATTCCGTGGAACTTCCCGATCCTGATGGCCACCTGGAAGCTGGCGCCCGCGCTGGCCGCCGGTAACGCGGTGGTGCTCAAGCCCGCCGAGCAGACACCGGCCTCGATCATGAAGGTCGTGGAGCTGATCGCGGATCTGCTGCCGCCGGGAGTTCTCAACGTGGTCAACGGGTTCGGGGTGGAGGCGGGCAAGCCGCTCGCGTCCAGCCCGCGCGTGGCCAAGGTCGCCTTCACCGGTGAGACCACCACCGGCCGACTCATCATGCAGTACGCCAGCGAGAACATCATCCCGGTCACCCTGGAGCTGGGCGGCAAGAGCCCCAACATCTTCCTGCCCGATGTAATGGCCGCCGACGACGACTACCTCGACAAGGCCGTCGAGGGTTTCGTGATGTTCGCGCTGAACCAGGGCGAGGTGTGCACCTGTCCGTCGCGCGCGCTGATCGCGTCGTCGATCTACGACGAGTTCATGGACCGCTGCGTGGAGCGCACCAAGGCGATCGTCAGCGGCAACCCGCTCGACGAGGCGACCATGATCGGCGCACAGGCCAGCAACGACCAGTTCGAGAAGATCCTGTCCTACATCGACATCGGCAAGAAGGAAGGCGCCGAGGTACTCACCGGTGGTGCGGTCCGCGCTGTCGACGGCCTGGACGGCGGCTTCTACATCGAGCCGACGATCTTCAAGGGCAGCAACGACATGCGCGTGTTCCAGGAGGAGATCTTCGGCCCGGTCGTCGCGGTGACCACCTTCGACTCCACCGACGAGGCACTGAAGATCGCCAACGACACCCTCTACGGTCTCGGCGCGGGCGTGTGGACGCGGGACATGAACACCGCCTACCGCCTCGGCCGCGGCATCAAGGCGGGCCGGGTGTGGACGAACTGCTACCACGCCTACCCGGCGCACGCGGCGTTCGGCGGCTACAAGAAGTCCGGCATCGGCCGCGAGAACCACAAGATGATGCTCGAGCACTACCAGCAGACCAAGAACCTGCTGGTCAGCTACTCGCCGCAGAAGCTCGGCTTCTTCTGATGGTGCGCCGCTGATGGTCCGACGAGTAGACCTCACCGACAAGGCGGCGACGCTGCTCCGGGACCTGACCGGGCTGCACGGCCCGGTCATGTTCCACCAGTCCGGCGGCTGCTGCGACGGCAGCTCCCCCATGTGCTACCCACGCGGTGAATTCCGCGTGGGCCGCTCGGACGTGCTGCTGGGATATCTGCCCGGCGACATCCCGTTCTGGATGAGTGCGGACCAGTTCGAGTACTGGAAACACACCCATCTCACCGTCGACGTGGTGCCGGGCCGGGGCAGCGGTTTCTCGCTGGAAGCCCCCGAAGGCGTGCGGTTCCTGATCCGTTCACGCCTGCTCACCGACGAGGAGGTGGCCGAGCTGGATTCCCAGCCGCCGCCACCCACCGGTGACACCGTTTCACCGTGATGTGAAACACCAACTATCACACTGTTTCCGCAGGTCGGCGGCGCGCGATACGCGCCGCTGACCTGTGGGATCCACGGCCGTAACAGTCGTCAACCATTCTTCAACCCTCGACGATCACCGTTGCCGTCGCTACGCGCTTGCTTGTTGATGAGGAGCTTTACCTGTGAGTACCGACGCCGTTCCCGCGCCCACCGCCGACCCACCCGCCGACGGTTACCTCGCCAAACACACCGCCCAACCACCCGCCGACGACTATCTCGCCAAACGCACCCTGCGCTCCGGCACCGCCGGCTGGGTGCTGCTGGCCGGTCTCGGCGTGAGTTACGTGATCTCCGGCGACTATTCCGGCTGGAATTTCGGCCTGGCCGAAGGCGGATTCGGTGGCCTGCTGATCGCCTCGGTGATCATCGCCGGCATGTATCTGGCCATGGTCCTCGGCATGGCCGAACTGTCCTCGGCGCTGCCTGCCGCGGGCGGTGGCTACACCTTCGCCCGGCGCGCTCTCGGGCCCTGGGGCGGATTCGCCACGGGCACAGCGGTTCTCATCGAGTACGCGATCGCGCCCGCCGCCATCGCCACCTTCATCGGCGCTTATGTGGAATCGCTCAACCTGTTCGGGATCACCGACGGCTGGTGGGTGTACCTGGCGGTGTACGCGTTGTTCATCGGCATCCATCTCGGTGGCGCGGGTGAGGCGCTCAAGGCGATGTTCGTGATCACCGCGATCGCGCTGGTCGGCCTGGTCGTGTTCGCGATCGCGGCGGTCGGCCGGTTCGATGCCGCGAACCTGACGAACATCGCGCCAGATGCGGCAGCCACCGGCTCCTCGGCGTTCCTCCCGTTCGGCTACCTGGGCATCTGGGCGGCGATCCCGTTCGCCATCTGGTTCTTCCTCGCCGTCGAAGGCGTGCCGCTGGCCGCCGAGGAGGCGCGTGAACCGGAGAAGAACGTGCCCAAGGGCATCATCGTGGCGATGCTGATGCTGATGGTCACCGGCGCGGTGGTGCTGTTCCTGGTGACCGGTGCGCTCGGCGCCCAGGACGCCTCCGCCTCGGGCAACCCGCTGGTCGAGGCGCTGGGCGACAGCCCGGCGGCCAAGGTCGTCAACTACATCGGCCTGGCCGGACTGGTCGCCAGCTTCTTCTCCATCGTCTACGCCTACTCGCGCCAGACCTTCGCGCTCTCCCGCGCCGGGTACCTGCCGACCAGCCTGTCGGTGACCAACTCCCGCAAGGCGCCGGTGCTCGCGCTCGTCGTGCCCGGCATCATCGGCTTCGCCCTCTCGCTCACCGGCGAGGGAGCGATGCTGCTCAACATGGCCGTGTTCGGCGCGGCCGTCAGCTACGTGCTGATGATGGTGAGCCACATCGTGCTTCGTGTTCGTGAGCCGAACATGCCCCGCCCTTACCGGACCCCCGGCGGCATCGCCACCACCTCGTTCGCGCTGGTGATCGCGGCCGCCTCGGTGGCGGCGACCTTCCTGGTCGACCCGAAGGCGGCGCTGTTCACCCTCGGCGTGTTCTGCGCCTTCATGGCGTACTTCGGCCTCTACAGTCGCCACCACCTGGTCGCCAAGTCGCCCGACGAGGAATTCGCCGCGCTGGCCAAAGCCGAAGAGGAGCTCGAGTGATCCGCTGACCGTTGTCCCCCGCTCGGCCGTGTCCGCCGAGCGTCAACCACGCACTCGCGAGAGGAGGACGGCGCCGACCGGCGCCGCACTTCGATGACGAAGTACCGCAGCACCATCGACGTCACCACCTACACCTTCGACGGGCTGGTCGACCTGCTGGCCAAGGCCACCCCGCTGCGCAGCGGTGACCAACTCGCCGGCTGTGCGGCCGACACGGACGCCGAGCGCGCGGCCGCGCAGTGGGCGCTGGCGGAGGTGCCGCTGCGGACCTTCCTCACCGAGGTGGTCGTGCCCTACGAGTCCGACGAGGTCACCCGCCTGATCATCGACAGCCACGATCGCGCGGCCTTCGCGCCGATCGCGCACCTCACTGTCGGTGGCCTGCGCGACTGGCTGCTCGCGGTCGCCGCGACCGACGACGCGGCCGCGACCCTGACCGCCGTCTCGCCCGGCCTCACCCCCGAGATGGTCGCCGCGGTCAGCAAGATCATGCGCAACCAGGACCTGATCGCGGTGGCCAGGGCCACCACGGTGACATCGGTGTTCCGCACGACCATCGGCCTGCCCGGCCGGTTGAGCACCCGCCTGCAACCCAACCATCCCACCGACGACCCGCGCGGGATCGCCGCCGCCACCCTCGACGGCCTGCTGCTCGGCTGCGGTGACGCGGTGATCGGCATCAACCCGGCCACCGATTCACCGCAGGCCACCGCCGACCTGCTGCACCTGCTCGACGAGGTGCGCCTGCGATTCGACATCCCCACCCAGTCGTGTGTGCTGTCCCACGTCACCACCACCATCGGCCTGATCGAGGCGGGTGCGCCGGTGGACCTGGTCTTCCAGTCCATCGCGGGCACCGAGGGCGCCAATTCCGGTTTCGGCGTGAACATCTCGCTGTTGCGCGAGGGGAACGAGGCGGGTCGATCGCTGCGGCGCGGCACGGTCGGCGACAACGTGATGTACCTGGAGACCGGGCAGGGTTCGGCACTGAGCGCGAATGCCCATCTGGGCGTGGGGAATCGGCCGGTCGACCAGCAGACGCTGGAAGCGCGCGCCTACGCCGTGGCCCGCGACCTCGAGCCGCTGCTGGTCAACACGGTGGTCGGCTTCATCGGGCCCGAGTACCTCTACGACGGCAAGCAGATCGTCCGCGCCGGGCTCGAGGACCACTTCTGCGGGAAGCTGCTCGGCCTGCCGATGGGCGTCGATGTCTGCTACACCAACCACGCCGAAGCCGACGCCGACGACATGGACACCCTGCTCACCCTGCTCGGCGCGGCGGGCTGCGCGTTCGTCATCGCGGTGCCCGGTGCCGACGACGTGATGCTCGGCTACCAGAGTCTGAGCTTCCACGACGCCCTCTATGCCCGCAAGGTCCTGGACCTGCGCCCCGCACCGGAATTCGAGGCGTGGTTGTCAGGACTCGGCATGCTCGACGCGAAAGGCAGACTGCGACAAGTGGAACCGCTGACCTCTCCCCTGCGCGCACTGGCGGGCACTCGATGAGCGGCTCGAACTCGCCACGCGAAGCCGAGATCGTGCGCGATACGGTGGCCGCGCCGGAGACAAGTAATGGTTCGGAAACTGATGTTTCCCAAGACTTCTGGGCTCAGTTGCGCAGCACCACCCAGTCCAGGATCGGACTCGGCCGCACCGGCAACGCCCTGCCGACCAGCGAGGTTCTCGCCCTGCGCGCCGCCCACGCCGCCGCCCGGGACGCCGTGCACGAACCGCTGGCCGTCGACGAATTCACCACCCGCATAGCCGAACTCGGGCTCGGCAAGCCGGTGATGGTGACGAGTAAGGCCGCCTCCCGCTCGGAGTACCTGCGTCGCCCCGATCTCGGCAGGCTCCCCGCCGACCTGTCACCGATCACCCACGGCGACTTCGATATCGGCATCGTCCTCGCCGACGGTCTGTCTCCCCGCGCACTCACCGACCACGGCGCGGGCCTGCTGTCCGCACTGGCAGGCGAACTCGGCGGCTACACCATCGCCCCACCCGTGATCGCCACCCAGTCGCGGGTGGCGCTGGGCGACCACATCGCCGAGGCCATGGGCGTGCGGACCCTGCTCGTCGTGATCGGGGAACGGCCCGGTCTGTCCGTGGCCGACAGTCTCGGCATCTATCTCACCCACGCGCCGCGCCCCGGCCGTGCCGACGCCGAACGCAACTGTGTGTCCAATATCCACCCGCCGGACGGTCTGGCCTATGCCGACGCGGCACGGGTGGTGGCCGGGCTCGTCGCGGGCGCCCGCGCACTCGGCCGCTCCGGAGTCGACCTCAAGGACACCTCACGTGCCCTCACCGGATCCGGCGAGACCAGTCTCACGGTCGCTGACCCAGACACCTGACCGTTCGACATGATTCGAAGCCGTTCGCTCAATAGAGTGAACCCATGATCCGCACCGCCGCCCTCGCCCATGTTCGCGACCGCAGGCTGATTCAGACGCGCCCGGAAGGCAAGGATGTCTTCTACATGGCGGGCGGCAAGATCGATCCCGGCGAGACCCCTTTACAAGCTCTGCATCGCGAGATCGAGGAGGAGCTCGGCGTTGGTCTGGACGGTGTGTCCGAGCTGGGGATCTTCGAGGCCGAGGCGTTCGGTCACGGCCGCAACACCCCGCTGCACATGACGTGTTTCCTCGCCGACCTCACCGGCGAACCGCAGGCCACCGGGGAAATCGCCGAATTCCGGTACTTCACGGTCAGTGAATACGCGGGCATGACCCAGGTGGCGCCCGGTTCGATGATGGTGTTCCGCCGCCTGCACGAACTCGACCTCATCGACTGGTGATCGCGGCGGCAACGATTGCGTCTCAGGCGAAACGAACCCACCACCTGCGGCGATCCCTTAGCTGTGACGATGACCCAGCCGACGGCTTCCGACATGACACCGTCCGAGCGCCGGGCTGCTCTGCGGCAGCTGATCATCGCGTTCGGCTTGATCAACAAGACCATCGAACTCAGTGCCAGCGGCGCGCCACGGCAGGTCGCCGAACATGCCGAGGCCGCTCGCGATCTGATCGGTGAACTGGTGGCCGATCTGGCCCGTTAGGTCGCCGCCGGTTTCGGCGGTTCGGTGCCGTCGCCGGTGTCCGGGATCGCGCCCGGGTCGGTGCCGTCGTCGGCTTTCTGATCCGGTTCGGGGTGTTCGGGTTCGAATGTCTCCGGCAGGCCCTTGAGGTGCTTGTTCATCGAACGAACCAGCAGGACGGTGCCGGCCAGCAGGATCAACACGATCAGCAGGCCGAGTGGGGAGGCCTTGCCGAACTCCGGGCCGGTCGGGGTGCCGGGGTCTTGTGCGAGGAGAGCCAGAATCACCGGTCGGCGTCCTCGATACCGGCGAAGAGGTCGGTCTCCGGGATGGCGGTGGATACTCTGGTCTTGGCCAATTCGAACTCCTCGGTCGGCCACAGCCGCTGCTGCATCTCCAACGGGATCGCGAAGAACGCGCCGTTGGGATCGATCTGGGTCGCGTGCGCGCGCAGGGCGTCGTCACGCTGGGGGAAGTATTTCGAGCACTCGATCTGCGTGGTGACCCGGGCCATGATGTCGCCGCGCGCCGCCGCGTACTGACGCATCCGGTCCAGCCACTCCTGCAGCGGGAACGGCTTGCCCTCGCGCTCGAACTCGGCGGCGAAGGTCTCGAGCCGCTTCTGGCTGAAGCCGTGGTCGTAGTACAGCTTCAGCGGGGTCCACGGCTCGCCCGCATCGGGGAACGCCTCCGGGTCGCCCGCCGCGTCGAACGCGGCGACCGAGACCTCGTGGCAGCGGATGTGGTCGGGGTGCGGGTAGCCGCCGGTCTCGTCGTAGGTGGTGATCACGTGCGGTTTGAACTCGCGCACCACCTTCACCAGCGCCTCGGTGGCCTCCTCGAGCGGGACCAGCGCGAAGCAACCCTCGGGCAGCGGCGGCAGCGGGTCGCCCTCGGGCAGACCGGAGTCGACGAAACCGAGCCACTGCTGGCGCACGCCGAGCGCATGGGCGGCCGCGGCCATCTCCTCGCGCCGGACCTCCTCGATCCGGTCGAGGACACCCGGGGTGTCCATGGCCGGGTTGAGGATGCTGCCGCGTTCGCCACCGGTCAGGGTGACGACCAGGACGTCGACGCCCTCGGCCGCGTACCTGGCCGTGGTCGCGGCGCCCTTGCTCGATTCGTCGTCGGGGTGGGCGTGCACCGCCATGAGGCGAAGGCCACTCACGTCTCGTTCACCATCGCTCTCGCTCGCGGGTGTCAGAACTACAGTCCCTATAGTTCCATCCGACCCCGCTTTTGTTCCGACCACCCCCGGGAGCGAGAACCGATGACCGAGCCCGCACCGCACTCCGCCGCGAGCCCGGCCGACTCAGCAGCGCGACACGCCGAACGGTATGGCACAAAACCGCCGGTGCGTCGCCCCTGGGTGCTCGCTTTGCTCGGTGTCGGCGTGGTGCTCGCCGGGTTCGTCGTCGCCTATCTCGGTTTCCAGAAATACGGCCCGAAGGCGATCGAGACCGAGCAGCTCGGTTACGTGGTCGTCGACGACTCGACGCTGGAGATGCGGGTGAAGGTGACCCGCGACGAGCCGCGCAACGCCGTGGTGTGCTTCGTGCGGGCGATGGACCGTGACGGCGCCGAAGTGGGCAGGCGCGAGATCCTGGTGCCCGGCTCGGAGGCGACCAGCGTGCAGGTGAGCACCACGGTCAAGGCGTCCAGCCGCCCCTCGGCGGGCGATATCTA
Source organism: Nocardia sp. GTS18 (assembly GCF_013839555.1). Taxonomy (NCBI): domain Bacteria; kingdom Bacillati; phylum Actinomycetota; class Actinomycetes; order Mycobacteriales; family Nocardiaceae; genus Nocardia; species Nocardia sp. GTS18. The sequence continues at coordinate 150,085 of NZ_JACBIU010000002.1, forward strand.
CGGCTGCACCGAGGACGTGCCCAGCTACCTGCGGCTGCGCTGACGCCCCACGATCGGCCCTGACCTGCATCTTTGTGAGACATGCTAAAATAGCTGGATACACGGTTCCGGGGCTCGGAGCCGTGTTTGCTGCATTGGCGGCCAGCGATGCTGTTTCCGGGTTACGGGTTCACCCCCAGGATCGCTCCAGCCGTCGGGCTGGTGCATGCCCTCCTACCGGGGGCGTGGCACCGGTTTCAGGGAATCCCGGTGCGCCGGGAACAACTACTAGGGAGTGATCGAGATGACCGAGAATGTGACCTGGCTTACCCAGGAGTCGCACGACAGGCTCAAGAGTGAGTTGGACTCGCTCATTGCCAATCGTCCGGTCATTGCCGCCGAGATCAACGAGCGTCGCGAAGAAGGCGACCTCAAGGAGAACGGTGGCTACCACGCCGCGCGTGAGGAGCAGGGCCAGCAGGAGGCGCGTATCCGCCAGCTGCAGGAGCTGCTCAACAACGCCAAGGTCGGCGTGGCACCCACCAAGTCCGGTGTGGCACTGCCCGGTTCGGTTGTCACCGTCTACTACGACGGCGACGAGAGCGACAAAGAGACCTTCCTCATCGCCACCCGCGAAGAGGGCCTCGGCGCCACCGATCTCGAGACCTACTCGCCGAACTCCCCGCTCGGCGGCGCGCTGATCGACGCCAAGGTGGGCGAGACCCGCGAATACACGCTGCCCAACGGCAACACCATGAAGGTGACCCTGGTCAGCGCGGAGCCCTACCACGGCTGAACACGGCCGCCTCGAGCCCCGTGAAATAGAACCCGAACGCAAGCGGCCGCACCCGGATACCGGATGCGGCCGCTTCGTCATTTCCTGTTCCCCGCTCAGCTCAACGCTTGTTCGATGTCGGCGAGCAGGTCGCTGATGTCCTCGATGCCCACCGAGAGCCGCACCAGATCCGCGGGCACCTCCAGAGCCGAGCCCTCGGTGCTGGCGTGAGTCATGGCGCCCGGGTGCTCGATGAGCGACTCGATGCCGCCCAGCGATTCGGCGAGGGTGAAGATCGTGGTGCGCGAGCAGAACTTCAGCGCCGCCTCCCGGCCGCCGGCCAGGCGAACCGAGATCATGCCGCCGCTGCGGCGCATCTGCTTCTGCGCGACCTCGTAGCCGGGATGCGTCGGCATGCCCGGGTAGATCACCTTCGAGATGGCCGGGTGGTTCGACAGGAACTCCGCGATCACCTCGGCGTTGTCGCAGTGCTTCTCCATCCGCACGGCGAGGGTCTTGATGCCGCGCAGGGTGAGGAAGGCGTCGAACGGGCCGGGCACCGCGCCCGCGCCGTTCTGCAGGAACGCGAAGGCCTTGTCGAGTTCCTGGTCGTTGGTGATGAGCGCGCCGCCGACGACATCGGAGTGACCGCCGAGGTACTTGGTGGTCGAGTGCACGACGATGTCGGCGCCGAGCAGCAGCGGCTGCTGCAGGTACGGGGTGGCGAAGGTGTTGTCGACGACGAGCTTGGCGCCCGCCGCGTGCGCGATGTCGGCCAGCGCGGGGATGTCACCGATGCTCAGCAGCGGGTTGGTCGGCGTCTCGATCCACACCAGTTTGGTGTTGGGGCGGATCGCCGCGCGGACCTCGTCGAGGTTCGCGATGTGGGCGGGCGAGTGCTCGATGCCCCACTGGCTGAACACCTTGTCGATGAGCCGGAAGGTGCCGCCGTAGGCGTCGTCGGGGATGACGATGTGGTCGCCGGGACGGAGCACCGCGCGCAGCGCACAGTCGGTCGCGGCCATACCCGAGGCGAAGGCGCGACCGTAGCTGCCCGATTCGAGGGCGGCGAGGTTGGCTTCCAGTGCCGTGCGGGTCGGATTGCCGGTGCGCGCGTACTCGTATCCCCCACGCATGCCGCCGACGCCGTCCTGGGCGAAGGTGGAGCTCGCGTAGATCGGGACGTTCACCGCACCGGTCTGAGGATCGGGTTCATATCCGGCGTGCACGGCCCTGGTCGAGAATCCCAGCTCACTCATGGACTCAGACTAGATGCCCGGATCCGGCCGTTCGCGCACGGGTATCACGCCTGCACGAAGTGCCCGATTCGGTGGCGGTGCCGCGGTTAAGCTGACGCCATGGTGACCGTGGAAGAGTTGTTCGCGATCGATGCGTTGCTGTCCCCGGAGGAGCGCGAGATCCGGGATACCGTCGCCCGATTCGGCGAGAAACGCCTTCGCCCGCACATCGCGGAGTGGTTCGAGGCGGGCGCCTTCCCCGCCCGCGAGATCGCACCCGAACTCGGCAAGCTCGGGCTGCTCGGCATGCACCTCGAGGGGTACGGCTGCGCCGGCGCGTCGGCCACCGCCTACGGCCTGGCCTGCCAGGAACTCGAGGCCGTGGACTCCGGTGTGCGCAGCATGGTGTCGGTGCAGGGCTCACTGGCCATGACAGCCATCCACTTCTTCGGGTCCGAGGAGCAGAAGCAGCAGTACCTGCCCGCCATGGCCGCCGGTGAGCTGATCGGCTGCTTCGGGCTCACCGAACCCGATTACGGCTCCAACCCCGGCGGCATGCGCACCCGCGCGCGGCGCGACGGTGACGACTGGGTGCTCAACGGGTCGAAGATGTGGATCACCAACGGCTCGGTCGCCGATATCGCCGTGGTGTGGGCCTATGCCGAGGAGCCCGGCGACGACAAACCTCGGGTGCGTGGGTTCCTCGTACCGGCGGGCACCCCTGGATTCACCGCCCGGGAGATCCACCGGAAATTGTCGCTGCGCGCATCCCTCACCGCCGCACTGGATTTCGATGACGTGCGCCTGCCCGCCGACGCGGTGCTTCCCGAATCACGCGGGTTGAGTTCGCCGCTGGCGTGCTTGAGCGAGGCGCGCTTCGGCATCGTCTTCGGTGCGCTCGGCGCCGCCCGCGACTGCCTCGCCGCCGCCGTCGACTACGCCCGCACCCGCGAGGTGTTCGACAAGCCGCTGGCCGACTACCAGCTCACCCAGGCCAAGCTGGCCGATATGGCGCTCGAGCTCGGCAAGGGACAGCTGCTGGCCCTGCACCTCGGCCGGTTGAAGGACCGGCACGAGATCACGAGCGAACAGATCAGCGCGGGCAAGCTCAACAGCACGCGTGAGGCGATCCGCATCGCCCGCGAATGCCGCACGATTCTCGGTGCCAACGGAATCACCCTCGACTACCCGGTGCTGCGGCACGCGAACAACCTGGAGTCGGTGCTGACCTACGAGGGCACGGCCGAGGTGCATCAGCTGGTGCTGGGCAAGGCGCTCACCGACGCGAACGCCTTCCGGTAGCGGATCTGCCGGACTCGACGGCCGGATCAGTCCGTCGAGTCGGCGGTCGCGGGGCGGATCATTCCGCCGGCGAAGACCAGGGTGAGCGTGAGGGCGACCACGGTGAGCACCGTGAGTGCGAGCGGGAGGGTGGCGCTCAGCGGAACCCCGAGGGCGGTGAGCGCGGCGACTCCGCCGCTACCCCAGATGAAAGCCGCGACGAATCGGCCGAGCACCCGGGCATAAGGCCGGTGGCGCAGCAACCCCGTGACACCGGAGCGAGCCGTGTAACCCGCGCCCGCGGCGACGACAGGATTCGCCCACAGCAGCTGAACCGCCGAATCGGTGACGTGCACCGTAGATCCTTTCGCTCGCCGAGCTGGTTTGCCGAAAGTTCTCCCGAATCGGTTATACCCGCCCAGAATCCATCGGGGCGGCGCTTCACGCAAGTCTGTGCACAGGATCGTAAAGTTGCGCCGCGTTCGCCGCTCTATGACGGATTCGCTACCATCTGGTGGTGTTTTCGCTCGGCCCCGCACTGCTCGAAATTTCGGCACGGCGACATCTGCGACAGTTGAACATCGAATACGGCGTCCCCGCGGCCGCCGCCGCGGCGCAGCACCCCGGGGTGCTGGCGCAGCTGGACCAGCACGCCGCCGCCGTCCGCGACATTCTCGAGTACGGGGTCGAGGAGGCGGCGCGGCTTCCGCTCGCCATCCTGCTGGCCGGCTACGTGCGCGGGCTGCTCGATCAGGTCGTCGCCGAGCGGGCCGGGGTGTTCGCCGGAGTGGCACCGCAGACCTGGCACGACGCCGATTGGTTGCAGTACCGGCTGGCCGCCGTCTGCCGGCACGCCGCCGCCTGAAACCGGAATCGGCGCTCCGCCACCGATGCGGTGACGGAACGCCGGCGCCGGTTGGTTCCTACCTCGCGGTTTCCCCGCCCCAGCCGGGCTGCTGGCCCGTCTGCGGGTAGCCACCGGCCTGCGGGCTGCCGCCCGCACCGGGAGTCGCCCATTCCTGCTGGGTCTGCTGGGTGTGCGAACCCGGCACCCGCTGACCCTCACGCGTCACGTCCTCACGACCGCGCTGGTAGGCCTGCGCCTCACCCTTGAGTGCGGGCATCTCCGATTCGATGTTGCCGAGCCAGCTGCTCCAGCGCTGCTCCATGGGACGAACCAGGCCACCGCCCACGCCGACGACGAGAATGCCGCCGATCGTGGCGAGCACGGCGATCAGGATCGGGGTGGTCACCGTGGTGGCGACACCGATCTGGTTCAGGGCAGCGATGATGCCGATCGCCCAGATGAAGACCGAGGCGATCTTGCCGAGCAGCGAACCGTAGGACAGCCCGCCGAGCGCGTTGGTGACCAGCTCGCCGACCGCGTGCGCGACCGCACCCGCGATCACCACGATCACGATCGCCACCGCCGCCTTGGGCAGCCAGGCCACAATGCCGGTGAGCAGGTCACTGACCGGGTTGGGGCCGAACACACCGAAACCGATCTGCAGCGCGATCAGCAGGATCGCGTAGTAGGCCAGCTTGGCCAGCAGATCAGAGGCGTCGTACTTGCTCTTGGCCATCATCTTCTTGATCTGGCCGCGCTCGACCAGCCGGTCGAAACCGACCCGCTCGAGCACCGCGTTCACCACCTTCGCCACTACTTTCGCGATGATCCAGCCGATCAGCAGGATGGCGATGAAGGCAACCAATTTCGGCACGAATTGCGCTACCGAACTCCAAGCGTCATTGAAGCCTTGCTGGAAGTCGATCGCGACGACGGAGTTGTCCACAGCACTTCCTTTCGCTCTTCCCGCCCGATTTGCCGAGAGTGTCATCGGAGGCTTACCCCCCTGAATCGGTCCGAACCAGTCGGTTGCGAGAAAGTTGCCTACTTTCTCGCACGTGGGATGAGCCACACGATTCGCACTTGCGCTCGGACCGGTCACGGCCCAGTCTGTAAGTAAGTGGTTACTTACAGCAGGAGGTGCCGGTGACGCCGTCGACGCGCGAGCGGATCATGACCGAGGCGCTGCGGTTGTTCGGTGAGCAGGGGTTCGCCAAGACCTCGGTGGCTCAGATCGAGCAGGCCGCGGGGTTGTCCAGCGGGGCCGGTGGGCTGTACCGGCACTTCCGGTCCAAGGACCAACTGCTGGTCGAAGCGGTGTCGGCGCGGCTGTCCGAACGCGGAGCGTGGGAACCGCTGCTCGCGCCGAATGCCTCGATCGCGGCGGCCCTCGCGCCGTCGGGCAGCACCGTCGACAAGCTGACAGCGCTGTGCCGGATCGGCTTGGCGCGTATGGACCACGACCGCGACGTGAGCCGGATCCTGATGCGGGACAACTCGATTCCCGAAGGTTTGCTCGAAGTGTTCCGGCAGCAGGAGTACGCGACGGTGATGCGGGTGATCACCGGCGTACTCACCGAATCGGCCGGTTCCACACGGCGCGAACAGGATTGGGAGGCCACTGCCGCCGTGGTCGCCGGGGCAATCGCCCACTACTGGCTCATCCGCGACATCTTCGACGGCGCCCACCCCGCCGATGTCGACCCCGAACGCTATCTGCGAGCAACCGCAGAGATGATCGCCGCTCGGCTCGACCGCGCGGACCACGAGGAACAGGACCGAGGATGAACACACCCATCACAGTCATCGGCGGCGGACTCGCCGGACTCACCGCGGCGATCTCCGCCGCCGAAGCAGGAGCGACCGTTCGCCTCTACGAGGCACATGCCACGCTCGGCGGCCGCGCCCGCGCCATCGCCGGACCGCACGTCGCGCACGACGGGGCACACGTCTTCTATGCCGACGGACCGCATTACGCCTGGCTGAAGAAGCGCGGCTTCGTCACCGGGCTCGGTTGGCCGTCGCCGATCAGCGCCGCGAAGCTCGGCTTCCGTGCAGACGGCAAGCTGCGCCGGGTGCCACCGACAGGGATGCTGCGGGCGCAGTCACGCAAATGGCTGAAGGCACCGGTCGACGTCGACTTCCACACCTGGGCCGCGCAGCGCTGGGGCGAGCACACCGCCACCCAGGTGGCCAACGCGATCAGCGTGCTCACCTACGACGCCGACACCGGCCGCCTCTCCGCCGCCTTCGTCTGGGATCTCTTCCAGCGTGCACTCGGACCCAAGGTTCCGGCGGTGCGGTGGGTGCGTGGCGGCTGGCAGCGCACGGTCGACCGGATGGTCGTGCGCGCGGGCGAACTCGGTGTGGCCGTCGAAACCGGTTCGCGCGTGGACACATTGCCCACCGACGGCCCCGTCATCGTCGCCACCGAACTCGAAGCGGCTCGACGGCTGCTCGGCGACGAAACCCTCCTTGCCACCGGTGGTTTCGCAGCCCTGCTCGACATCGCCGTCACCCGGGACCGGCGCGACCGCAGCATCGTCTTCGACCTGGACGAAGGCGGCTTCCACGAGTCCTACACGATGCAGGACGACTCCATCGCTCCCGCTGGCGAATCCCTCTACCAACTCCAGATGCCCATCCGTCCGGGCGAATCCCGCGACGCCGCCCACCACCGCCTCGAGGCCTTCGCCGACACCACCATCCCGGACTGGCGCTCCCGCAAGACCTTCCACCGCAAGTCCACCGCGAAGAATCGCACCGGGGCCCTCGACCTCCCGGGCACCACATGGCGCGACCGTCCGGCCGTCGACCGGGGCAACGGGGTGTATCTGGCCGGTGACATGGTCGCCGCGCCCGGCATGCGCGGGGAGATCTCCATCAACAGTGCGCTGATCGCCGCCGAGTCGGCGGTCGCGGCCCTGCGCACCCGAACGGTGAGCGGTACGTGAAATTCGCTTGCGAACCGAATAGACCGAGTTCTAGCGTGATCCGCATGTCGTGCACCGTATTCATCCGCATCCGCCACGCCCGGGCTCTGGCCCGCTAGCGGACGCGGATCTCCTCTTCGCGTCCACCGGCGCGCCCAGGGCCCATCGAGACTCTTCCGACTCGATGACCCGAAGGGGCAACTGCCGTGGCGCAGGACCATTCACACAAGAACTATTCACACACCCAGCGCAAGATCGCCACGCGTGGGAGCCACCGTACGTCGCGTGACTCGAACAGAAGGACGCTGTCACAGAACTTCCTGGTGGATCCCCACGCGGTCGAACTACTGATGACCGTCGCCGATCCAGCCGGTACCGTGCTCGAACCCGGTGCGGGCGAAGGCGTCCTCACCCGAGCACTTGCCCGGCACGGGGCCGAGGTCACCGCCTACGAGATAGATCCGCTGCTGGCGGCCAAACTCTCGGCCCAGACCAGAGGCGAACACGGAATCCGGGTGATCCGAGGCGATTTCACCAACGCCAAGGCACCACGCACCGAGTTCGCGGTGGTCGGCAACATCCCGTTCTCGGCCACCGCACGGATCGTGGACTGGTGCCTCAGCGCACCGGCCCTCACCTCGGCGACCCTGCTCACCCAACGCGAGTACGCCCGCAAACACACCGGCGACTACGGAAGATGGAGCCTGACAACCGCCCTGACCTGGCCCTGGTTCGACTGGCAACTACGCGGCCACATCCCCCGCACCAGTTTCCGCCCGATCCCAGCGGTCGACGCCGCCATCCTGCGACTGGACCGCCGCCCGACACCCCTTGTACCCCACCACGACTCCTACATCGAACTGGTCCGCACCGCATACTCCGGAATCGGCGGCTCGGTCCGCACCGCACTGCACACCCGCTACCAGGGAGTGGACACGGCCCTGCACAGCGCAGGCATCGCCCACGACACGGTGGTCGCCTATGTCCACCCGGAGCAGTGGGTGGAACTACACTCCGCGTTGGCTTGACCGGCATCCCGCAGGACTGTCCACAGCGACCGCCCTGCGGGACTTCATCGTCACTCTGATCGCGCCGCCGTTTCGCTTCCTGCTCACCCCAGACGATGTTGCGCAGCACGACGCCGGGCATGCTCGGCGTCCACTCCCGTCGGCTCAGCCATCGCCGCCACACGCCCCGCCTCGATCAACCGATCCCGTTGCGCCCACATCAACCGACCATCCGCGTACCGAGCGGGTCACGCGACCGATCGGTGGCGGTCCGCCACGCGACGAATTCGCACCATCATCGTCGAGGAGGGGACAACCTTGCCGCTCATGTAGGTGGACAGTCGTGAGCCGGAAGTTCCCACGCTGGCGGCGAATTCGGCGCTGGTCAACCCAGAATCGGCGACCGCCCGACGCACTTCGTCGGCAACTTCTCTTCGCTCGTCGGCCTCGGCGCGCTCGCGTGCCCGCTCGAGTAGGCCCTCCATCAACTCGGCGACCCCGTAGGGACGACTGTGCGAAAGGACCTCTTCCAACCGACGCGCGATCCGCCCCCACGGATCGCGACGCAACTCCGCACCGATCCGCCGCCGATCACGAAGGTCGCCACGCTCCAACGCGGTCTGCACCGCCTCGGTCGGCCATTCCGAAACCGGCGCGTCCGGCGAGATATTCAGGTTACGAAACTGGACCATCATCCCCACCTTCCGCGAGCGCTATCGCCACTTCCCTGCACCGATCCCGTACCCGATTCCAATCGTGCCACTTGTGCTCGAGGTTGCGGTACGCGGTCAGCTGCTGAGTGACCGACGAATCAGCGGGTCGTGGATCAGCAAGCTGACGCACCACCTGAGAGGACACGGGCACGCCGTCGATCCGCTGGTCGGCGTAGTACTCAGCGATATGCGCAAGCACCTCGACCGCCTCGGCGGTCCCCATCGCCTCGGTCAGTGCGGCAACATCGAGATAGTCACGGGTTTGGTTCCGTCGCACGATCAGCAAGGCCTTGATACGCAGCGTTTCCGCGACGGTCGGTACACATAACCGGCGCCCGTGGGATGCGCAGGCAAATCACTGTTCGCCTCGACGACGCCACAGTGAGTTACCTCGACCGCACGGTTTCCGCCGGGCTGGCGCCCAGCCGCGCTGCTGTCATCGAGCAGGCCCTGGAACGGGATCGACTGCGGCGGGCGGCCGAACGCGATGCCGAAATCCTGGCAGGCTTGCGGGCAGAGGCCGACAAGGACATGAACGCGCTCGCTACCTACGCGGCAGGCGTAGGCATGGATGATTGACGTCGAGTGAATCGGGACAGCGGGCCGCCAGCTGGCGACACGCACTCCAGCCGGCCGAAGTCTGCGCACGGCCTCACATGCGGTCTGACCTCAGATCGAGCCGGTGCTGAGGAAGCCGAGCAGGTCGTGGCGGGTGATGACGCCGACGGGCTTGCCGTCCTCGACGACCATCAGGGCGTCGGTGTCGGACAGGGCCTTGGTCGCGGTCGAGAGAGGTTCGCCCGAGCCGATCAGGGGGAAGGACGGGCTCATGTGCTGGGCCACCGAGTCGGTGAGCTGGGCGCGGCCCTCGAAGACGGCCGAGAGCAGGTCGCGTTCGGTGACGCTGCCTGCCACCTCGCCCGCCATCACCGGCGGTTCCGCGCCGACGACCGGCATCTGCGAGACACCGTATTCGCGCAGGATCTCGATGGCATCGCGCAGGGTCTCCGACGGGTGGGTGTGCACCAGGTCGGGCAGCTCGCCCGACTTGCCGCGCAGCACGTCACCGACCAGCGGTTCCGGGCCCGACTCGAGCGGGGTGGTGAGGAAGCCGTAGGAGCTCATCCACTTGTCGTTGAAGATCTTCGACAGGTAGCCGCGGCCACCGTCGGGCAGCAGCACCACGACGACGGCGTCGGGGTCGCGCCGGGCCACCTCGATCGCGGCGACCACGGCCATGCCGCACGAGCCGCCGACGAGCAGGCCCTCTTCGCGGGCCAGGCGACGGGTCATCTCGAAGGAGTCGGCGTCGGAGACGGCGATGATCTCGTCGGGCACGGCCGGGTCGTAGGCGGTGGGCCAGAAGTCCTCACCGACACCCTCGACGAGGTAGGGGCGGCCGGTGCCGCCGGAGTACACCGAGCCCTCGGGGTCGGCGCCGATGATCTTCACCTTCCCGCCCGAGACCTCCTTGAGGTAGCGGCCGGTGCCGGTGATGGTGCCGCCGGTGCCCACGCCCGCGACGAAGTGCGTGACCTTGCCTTCGGTGTCGGCCCAGATCTCGGGGCCGGTGGTCTCGTAGTGGCTTTCCGGGCCGCCCGGGTTGGAGTATTGGTTGGGCTTCCAGGCGCCGTCGATCTCGCGGACCAGGCGATCGGAGACGTTGTAGTAGCTGTCGGGGTGCTCCGGCGGCACGGCGGTCGGGCAGACCACGACCTCGGCGCCGTAGGCACGCAGCACGTTGCGCTTGTCCTCGCTCACCTTGTCGGGGCAGACGAACACGCACTTGTAGCCGCGCTGCTGGGCGACCAGGGCAAGGCCGACACCGGTGTTGCCCGAGGTGGGTTCCACAATCGTGCCGCCCGGCTTCAGCAGGCCCTCTTCCTCGGCGGCATCGATCATCTTCACCGCGATGCGGTCCTTGGAGCTGCCGCCCGGGTTGAGGTATTCGATCTTGGCGGCGACCAGGCCCGCGTTCGAGCCGACCACCGAGTTCAGCCGAACCAGTGGGGTGTTGCCGATGAGGTCGACGACATGATCCGCGATGCGCATGAGCTCCATAGTTGCAGAACCTCGCGCGCAGGTCGCGACCTGGTCCGACAGTGTGTGCCAGCACACCGGTCCATCACCCGGCCGCGCGGCGCCCCGACAGGCCGACAGCGGTGACGGCTGCCCCGGCGAGCACCAGTCCCACGCACCACCACAGCGCCCCGCGATAGGCAGCGGTGACGGCGTCGGCGTCGGCGTAGGCTTGCCCGGAAAGCCCGACCAGCAGCGGCAATGCGGCGACCGCGAGCAACCCGGCCGTGCGTGAGACCGCGTTGTTGATGCCGCTGGCGACCCCCGCCCGACCAGCCGGTGCGGCGGCGAGGACGGTGCCGGTCAGCGGGGCGACGAGCATCGAGAGACCGAGGCCCATGGCAAGCATCCCGGGCAGGATGTCGGTGACGAAGCCGGGATCGCGCGGCGCACCCGCCAGCAGCGCCAGCCCACCGGCCAGGATCAATGCGCCGATCACCATCGGCCTGCGTGGCCCGAACCGGGTGGCGACGGCACCGAATCGCGCCGAGAGCAGGAACATCAGCACACTGATCGGCACGCTCGCCGCCCCGGCCGCCAACGGCGACCAGCCGGCGCCGATCTGGAGGAACAGGGCGATGAACACCATCGACCCGGACAGCGCGGCGTAGACGAGCAGCGTCACCACATTGATGAGGGTGAAGACCCGGTCGGCGAACATCTCGGGCGGCACCATCGGGTACCGCGCCCGCCGTTCGACGACGACGAAGGCCGCCGCGGCAACCACACCCGTCACCGCGGCGCCGACCGTCGCGGGGGTGGCGCCGGTATCGGGCCACTTGGTCAGCGCCCAGGTGACCCCGGCCAGCGCCACCGGCGCGAGCGCGATACCGGGGAGGTCGAAGTGCTTGCCGTCGGCGCGCTCGTCGCGGGATTCGGGCGCGCCGCGCAACAGCAGCAGGGTGAGTACGGCCAACGGAAGATTGATCGCGAATGCCCACCGCCACGACAGCCCGACCAGCCAGCCACCGAGCACCGGACCGCCTGCGGTGGCGACGCCGAGCATGCCGGTCCAGGCGCCGATGGCCCGCATCCGGTCGTCACGAACGAACGACGACTCGACCAGCGCCAAGCTGCCCGGGGTCAGCAGCGCGGCGGCGACACCCTGCAGCAGTCGCGCCGCGATCAAGGTCTCGATCGTCGGCGCCAGCGCGCACAGCGCCGAGGTGACCGCGAACGCGGCGACACCCCAGGCGAACATCCGTTTGCGGCCGAACCGGTCGCCGAGCGCGCCACCGACGAGGATCAGCGAGGCGAGTGCGAGGGTGTAGCCGTTGATCACCCATTGCAGCGCGGCCAGGTCGGCGTGCAGTTCGGAGCCGATCCGGGGAAGCGCGACGTTGACGATGGTGCCGTCGAGAAACCCCATCCCCGAGCCGAGCACGGTGGCGGCGAGCAGCCGTCGCCCGGCCGGTTCGCCGAGTCGCAACAGCTCGGGCGCCTTCCCCACTCCCGCACCATAGTCCGCCGTAGAATTTTCGGATGTGAGCGCACCTCGAATCAGCTGGCGCACGGCCGCGGTCACCGGCGCCACGACCGTCCTCGCCGGGTCGGGCGCGGGCACCGTCTCCTGGGCGACCTACCGGTTGCTGATGACCCAGGCGGGCGCCGCACGCGCGGTGATCGGTCGCGACACCTCCAAGCCGCCCGAGGCCGACGGGGTGTACGCCCCCGGTGCGAACCGGCCCGAGCCGTGGCGCAAGAACGTGCCGTTCGACCTGCACCTGATGATCTTCGGCGACTCCACCGCCGCCGGTCTCGGCTGCCTCGGCGCCGCCGATGTGCCGGGTGTGCGTCTGGCCCGCGGGCTGGCCGAGGCCACCGGCATGCGGATCCGGTTGAGCACCAAGGCGATCTCCGGCGCCACCTCCAAGGGCCTGGCCGGACAGGTCGACGCGATGTTCGTCGCGGGCCCGCCGCCGGACGCGGCGGTGATCCTGGTCGGCGCCAACGACATCACCAAGAAGCATTCGATCCGTGCCTCGGCGCGCAGGCTCGCGCAGGCGGTATCGCGGTTGCGCGAGGCCGACGCGCTGGTCGTCGTCGGCACGTGTCCCAACCTCGGCACCGTCACCGCCATCCCGCAGCCCTTGCGCACGGTGGTGGCGAACTGGAGTGTGCGCCTCGGTAAGGCGCAGACGGTCGCGACCACCCTGGCCGGGGGAATCGCGGTGCCGATGGGCTCGCCGCTGGTGGCCTCGGAGTTCCGGGCGGCTCCCGAGATCCTCTTCGCGACCGACGGCTTCCATCCTTCGGCAGCCGGTTACGAACTCGCGGCCGCCCAGTTGTTGCCGGTGCTCGTCTCCGCGGTGCGTGGCCGCCCTGGTCTTCCTGTCGCGCAGAGCGAGACGTACATTCACGAATGAGCGGTATGTACAACAGCCGTTCGCGCCAGCCTTCCGAAAAGGAGTCCTCATGCCCGAGGCCGTCATCGTTTCCATCGCCCGCTCCCCGATCGGCCGTGCCGTCAAGGGGTCCCTGGCCGGGATGCGCCCGGACGACCTGACCGCGCAGATGGTCCAGGCCGCGCTGGCCAAGGTCCCCGCCCTCGACCCCACCCAGGTCGACGACATCATCCTCGGCACCGGCTCCCCCGCCGGTGAGGGTGGCTTCAACCAGGGGCGCATCGTCGCGGTGAAGCTCGGCCTCGACGTGGTCCCCGGCACCACCGTGCACCGCTACTGCGCCTCGTCGCTGCAGACCACCCGGATGGCGTTCCACGCGATCAAGGCAGGCGAGGGTGACGTGTTCATCTCCGCCGGTGTGGAGACCGTGTCCCGCTACGCCAAGGGTTCGGCCGACAGCTCGCCCGACACCAAGAACCCCGAGTTCGCCGAGGCCGAGGCCCGCACCGCCAAGACCGCCGAGGGCGGCGCGGGCGCGTGGCACGACCCGCGCGAGGACGGCCTGCTGCCCGACGCCTACATCGCGATGGGCCAGACCGCCGAGAACGTCGCCTCCCTCACCGGCATCAGCCGCGAGGACCAGGACCACTGGGGCGTGCGCTCGCAGAACCGCGCCGAGGAAGCCATCAAGAACGGCTTCTTCGAGCGTGAGATCACCCCGGTGACCCTGCCCGACGGCACCGTCGTCAGCAAGGACGACGGCCCGCGCGCCGGCGTCACCTACGAGGCCGTCAGCCAGCTCAAGCCCGTGTTCCGCCCCGACGGCACCGTCACCGCGGGCAACTGTTGTCCGCTCAACGACGGCGCCGCCGCGCTGGTCATCATGAGCGACACCAAGGCCAAGGAGCTCGGTCTCACCCCGCTGGCGCGCATCGTGTCCACCGGTGTCTCGGGCCTGTCTCCGGAGATCATGGGCCTCGGCCCGATCGAGGCCGTCAAGAAGGCCCTCGCCCTGGCGGGCAAGTCGGTCGCCGACATCGACCTGTTCGAGATCAACGAGGCCTTCGCCGTGCAGGTGCTCGGCTCGGCGCGTGAGCTGAAGATCGACGAGGACAAGCTCAACGTCTCCGGCGGCGCCATCGCCCTCGGCCACCCGTTCGGCATGACCGGCGCTCGCATCACCGCCACCCTGCTGAACAACCTGCAGACCTACGACAAGCAGTTCGGCGTGGAAACCATGTGCGTCGGCGGTGGCCAGGGCATGGCGATGGTCATCGAACGCCTCAGCTGATCCGTTGACATCGCGCGACGGCCTCGAGCTTCGGCTCGGGGCCGTCGCCGTTCCATGGCCGGCCACGGTGCACCATCCTTGGCGTGTCGAAAGTATTGCGAGTATGGTTCGTTATATGGCCACCAGGAAGATCACTGTCACGGTTCCCGAAGATCTCCTGGACGAGATTCGGGCCGAGGTGCCCGATCGAAGCCTGTCCGCCTATATCGCCGACGCGTTGCGTGCCCAACGCGAGCGGGATCGTTTGGTCGAGCTGGCGCAGTGGCTGCAGGACGAGCACGGACCGTTGACAGAGGCGGAACGCGCGGCGGCGATGACTGAAGTAGCGGAAGTGGATGCCGAGCACACCCGGCGCCGCGCTTCGCAACGTCGTTCGGCATGAGCAAGAAGCGAATACCGGCCACGCGCCTGCGGGTTCAGGTGTTCGACTCGGAGGCCTTGTCGAGAGCGGTGCGCGGTGACCGAGAGATGATCGCTCGCATAGTCGTGGCCGCCGAGCTCGCCTCAGCGGTGGTGACATCACCGATGACACTGGTCGAGGCGCACGACGGCCGGACTTCGGACTCCCGATGGGACTGGGTGATGTCCCGGATGACGGTCCCCGAGCTCGGCAAAGACCAGGCGCGTGCCGCCCGCACATTGCTGGCGGCGGCCGGAATGCACGGGCACAAATACGCGATCGACGCGGTACTCGCGGTCGTGGCCAACGCTCAGGCGGGAGAGGTCACCGTGTACACCTCCGATGTTGACGATCTCGAGCGGTTGGTCGACCCACGAGTTGTCGTGCACGCAATCTGAGCGGTCCCCCACGACAAAGCGGCTCCCCACCGGATCGGTGGGGAGCCGCTTTTGGGTCTATCGCTTGACTCAGTCCCGCTGGAAGTAGCTCAGCAGGCGGAGGATCTCGACGTAGAGCCAGACCAGGGTGACGGTCAGGCCGAGGGCGACGCCCCAGGCGGCCTTCTCGGGGGCCTGGGCGCGGATCAGCTGATCGGCGGAGTCGAAGTCCAGCAGGAAGCTGAACGCGGCGATGGCGATGCAGACCAGGCTGAACACGATGGCCAGCGGGCCGCCGTCGCGCAGGCCGAAGCCGCCGTCGGTGAAGAAGCTGGCGATCAGGTTGCCGAGCATCAGGACCAGCACACCGACCATGGCGCCGAGCAGCATGCGGGTGAATCGCGGGGTGACCCGGATCGCGCCGGTCTTGTAGACCACGAGCATGCCGAAGAACACGCCGAACGTGCCGAGCACCGCCTGACCGATCAGAGCGCTACCGCCCACACCGCCGAAGGTGACATCGGTGAACATCAGCGACAGCGCACCGAGGAACAGACCCTCGAACGCCGCGTACGACAGTACGAGCGCCGGGTTGTCCATCTTGTTGCCGAAGCTGGCGATCATGACCAGCACGAAGCCGATCAGGCCGCCGCCGATGACGAACAGCGGCGCCAGCGACGGGTTCGCCGACGACAGCGCGAAGGAGATGATCGCCGAGACGGTGAGCACCGCGAGGGTGATACCGGTCTTGGTGACCACGTCGTCGATGGTCATGGCACGGGTGGCGGGCGCCTGCTGGTACTGCTGCCCGTACTGCTGACCGTATTCGCCGTACTGGTTGCCCAGCTGGCCTGCGCCGGTCACGCCCGAACCGAAGTTCGCGTAACCGCCGACTCCCTCTTGGCGAGGTAAGTTCTTGAACACCGGATTCGATGAGGTACGCACCGTGCGCCTTTCCTGGAGTGATGAAACGTCGTACAGCTCCAACTGCCCTGTTCAACGTGTCGCGAACGGACAAAGTTCCCGGCGGCGCGAGCACTGATCGCACCACCGTCCGTTCGGACAAATCGGACTCTACCCCGTCGGAGCGCCCCTATCGTTGTACGTCGCGCAGGCCACGGACAGACCGCGTCACCGTGAATTTCTGGTTCCGGTCGATCACGTCGGTCCGCCCGACCATCCGTTCCACCACACCCCGATAGTTCAGGTGCGAGTTGTACACGGTCCACAGCTCGCCCCCCGGGCGGAGCACCCGGCCGGTCTCGGCGAACATCTTGATGGCCGAACCGGTGTGCACGGCCGCGCCCACATGGAACGGCGGATTGCACAGCACCAGATCGGCACTGTTGTCGGCGGCCGAGGACATGGCGTCGTCGCGCACCACCGTGACGCGGTCGTCGACCCCGTTGGCGGCGGCGGTCGCCCGGGCCGAGGCGACGGCGGCACAGGACTGATCGGTGCCGACCACCCGGATACGTGGGCGCGACTTGGCCAGGGCCACCGCGAGAATGCCGGTGCCGCAACCGAGGTCGATGGCCTCGCGGGCGTCGGGCTTCATCCGGTCCAGATGTTCGAGCAGGAATCGGGTGCCGATGTCGAGGCGTGGGCCGGAGAACGCGGCACCGTAGGCGACCACATCACCGTCGATCTCGATGATGTTCTCGCGCACCGGGAATCGTGGTTCGCCGACGGGTAGCGGTTCGCTGACGACGAGCACCCGCGACTTCTGCCTACCCCGGCCCGCCCGCACCTGACGGAACGTTTCGGCGAACACCTCGTTCATGGTCGGGGTGAGATATTTGTCGCGGCCACCGGCGTAGACGACCACGTCGTCGGCGGCGTAGCGGGCGATGGCCTCGGCGATCTCGGCGAGCCCGGCGAGCATTTTCGGCAACCGCATCACGACCACGCGGGCACCGCTGAGCAGGTCCGCGTCGAGGCCGTGCACGGTGAAACGGTCGGCGAGGCCGAGGTTCTTGGCGTTGCCTGCCAGCGCGAGTTCGCCGGTGAGCAGGTCCTGATGCACCCGGATGCCGGTGTGTCCGTGCCGTACCGCGACCCCGAGGGTCAGCGCGCCGTAGGCGTCGCCGATCACCGCCACCTCGCCGCTGCCCGCAGCCGCGAGCGCGTCGGCGGCGGTATCGAGAATCAACCGATCCGCGGCGTCGACGGCATAGAGGTTCGGCGCCTCCACGTCCGGATACCGGCGCAGCCGGGTGAATACGTCCTCGACACTGTCCACGCGACAAGTGTGCTAGATCGTTGCCCCATCGTCACATCCGCCCCTGCCGCACATCGGAACCGACGCCCACATATGCGTACCGAGCATGGAAAAGACTGACGGCGAACGGGTTACAGCGATGCGGGCCGACCGCGCTGATCCCGCGGTGCACGCGCCCAGCAAACTCACAGCCTGGACACGCGCCCGGGTGATTCCCGCACCCCTCGAGTTCACCTGAGTACCATCGGTCACATGCGCAACGCCCCCGTGTTCGTGCTGATCGCCGCCGCGGCTCTGGTCCTGCCGAGCTGCGGTTCCGACGACGCGCCCGCCGCGACGCCCCCGACGACGACAACGAGCACCGCGAGCACATTCGCCGACGCCACCGGTCCGCGCGACAACGACGCGAAGTCGGGCGAGGCGAGCGACGGCGCCGCGCTCACCGTCACCGACGTGCGCCTCGGCCACCACCCCGGCTACGACCGCGTCGTCTACACCCTCGGCGGCACCGGTACCCCCGGCTGGCAGGTGGCCTACACCGACAACGCCGTGCAGGACGCCAGCGGCAAGGCCGTGAACGTGGCGGGCAGCTCGATTTTGGAAGTGCGCATCCTCGGTTCGGCCTACCCGTTCGACTCCCCCGTTCCCCCGTTCGCCGGGCCCGACCCGGTCACCGATCCCAGTACGCCGCGCATCACCGGCGTCTACAAGTCGGTGGTCTACGAAGGCGTCACCCAGTCGTTCATCGGGCTCGACGCCGACCGTCCCGGTTTCACCGTGAGCACCCTCGCCGATCCACCGCGCCTCGTCGTCGACGTCGCGAACGACTAGTTCTACCCCTACCACGTGCGGGTATTGCAGTGAGCCCCTGAGCACTGGTTAGACTCGTCGCCGTGACCGTCCAGCTGTCGTACGCGCGCCTCGCGAGGGCCTTCGCCGTCGTGCTGCTGCTGGCCGGAATCGTCGCCATGCACTCGGCGGTATTCGTCACCTCCGCACACGACACCTCCGCTCACGCGCACGGAAACGCCGCCCACACAGCCGTCGGTCCGGCTGTTGAAGCGGTACCGGCGCAGAGCGACTCGACGAAGGACCACGGCTGCGGCAGCGGCGGATGCACCGAACACGCGGCCGTCCACGGTTGCGTGTTCATCCTCGTCGCCTTGGCCATCATGCTCGGCTGGATGCTGCTGACCAGGCTCACCGAGGACGCCGACGCCATTCGCCGGGCCGGCAGAACTTGGCGCGGCAGACGCGAACGGCCGCCTCCCTGGACCGTCCTTTCCCTATCCCAACTGGCGATTCTGCGGATCTGACAGGTCGGCCCACGCGGCCCCTGTCCGACACCCCACACCCGAATCCCCAGGAGGATCGCCCATGTCCATCACCCGTACCGTTCTCGCCCTCGCCGCTGTCGCGGTGGTCGCCGCCGGGTGCGGCGACGACTCGACCACGCACACCACCGAGCACTCCTCGACGACGACGGCGAGCACGACGAGCGCCACGACCCGCACCGACTTCGACGACGCCGATGTGACGTTCCTGCAGATGATGTACCCGCATCACGCGCAGGCGGTCGAGATGTCGAAGATGGTGCCGAGCCGGACCCAGAACCAGCAGCTCATCGCGCTGGCCGCCCAGATCGAGCAGGCGCAGGCACCGGAGATGCGCCAGATCACCGACCTGCTGACCAGCTTCGGCAAACCCGCACCGAGCGCCGAGGGCCACGGAGGCCACGGCATGCCGGGCATGATGACCGAGGAACAGATGAGCGCGCTGGAAGCGGCGAACGGCGCCGAGTTCGACCGGCAGTGGCTGCAGATGATGATCGAGCACCACCAGGGCGCGGTCGCCATGGCCCAGACCGAGCTGGCAGAGGGAACCAACCCGGAGGCGAAGCAGCTCGCCACCAAGATCGTCGCCGATCAGGAGGGTGAGATCGCGACCATGCGCGGCATGCTCGGACAGGGCTGACCCGAGGTGGCGCCGCGCCGGACCGGCGTGGCGCCACCTGATCGTCCCGGAGCCAGTACGGTCGATGTGTTCGGCCACCGCGACGGTGACCGACGCTCCGGCGAGGGAGGAGAGACAGATGCTGGTACGGGAACGAATGGGGCTCGGCACCGCGCTGGTTGTCTTAGCGGGCGCGCTCACGCTGGCCGCCTGCACCAATCAGGTACCCGGTACCGCCGAGGCCAACCTCACCGATCTCGCCTCCTACACCTCCGAAGTCGCGGCCTCCTCCACCGCGAAGGTGAAGGCGGCCAACGACTCGGCCTGCGACGGGATGCGCGCGGCCAACAAGAGCTCGGTCGCCTCGTTCAATGCCTATATCGAGGCGAGCAACAACCGTGCCCCCGACACCGACACCAAGGCCAACGAGGCGGTTCCGGTGCTGCGCAACAATGCCAAGGACCTCGATCGCAAGGTCACAACGGATGTCATCGCCGAGCTGGCCGACCCGCTGCGCACCTACCGTGACAAGACCAACCTGCTCGCCGACACCCTCGAGCGCCGGGCGCCCACCGACGAACTCAACGGTGTGATCGATCAGTTCAACGCGTCCAAGGATGCGGCGATCGAGGTCTGCAAGCCCTACGGTCGCTAGGCACGTAACAGGAACATCACCGTTCGCGATTGCTACTCCGAGACCAGCCATCGGAGGATTGCGTGCGTGGGTTCCTGAAATACGGTGCGGCGATTGCGGTTACCGCATTGTCGCTGACCTCGGCGGCACTGCTGCCCGTCGCGGCGGCCGACCCACCGGCCGCGCGGCACTGCGAGGTCAGCTCCGGACGCACACCGCAGGCGGCCTCTCCCGCCGAGGTCGCCCTCGACCCCGATCGGGTCGCCGAGGCCATGCGCCTGGCCGTCGACCCCACCCGCTTCAACATCCAGCTCTACCGCAACAACTGCCTGGTGGCGGCAGGCCCACGCAACGCCGAATCCGGTGGGGTGCCATGGAATCTGTGGAGCGGGACGAAGAGCGTCGTGGCGCTGATCGCGGGCGCGGCGGTCGACGAGGGCAGGCTCGACGTCGACGCGCCCATCGGCCGCTACCTGCCCGAGGGGCTCGGCGACGAGGGGCACCGGGCGATCACCGTGCGCAATCTGCTCACCGAATCCTCCGGGATGGAGGTGGCGATCGCCGCCGAGGGCGCGACCGGGCTGGCCCAGCTGGACCCGAACGTCGTCGCCCAGGCGCTCGCGATGCCGATCGAACGCCCACAGGGCACCCAATTCCGCTACAGCCAGCGCGCGGTCGACCTGCTCGTCTACGTCATCGCGCAGGCTGTCGGCGAGGACTTCCAGGACTTCGCCCAGCGAAAGCTGTTCGACCCGTTGGGTATCGAACGCACCGACTACTACTGGGCCCGTGATCGCGCCGGAAACACCTACGGTCACGCGCATCTGCTGCTCCCGCCGGACGACTTCGCGAAACTCGGTCTGCTCGTGGGCAACCGGGGCCGATGGAACGAGCAGCAGGTGATCTCGGACGCCTACCTGCGCGAGGCGTTGTCGCCATCGCGCGCCATGCCCTGTTACGGCTTCCTTTTCGTCGTCAACGGCGCGCCCTGCCGTCTCGAATTTCCCGGCCTGCCCGACGATGCCGTGAAGATGTCGGGAATGCTGCGCAACGACAGTTACATCGTGCCGAGCCTCGGGCTGGTGCTGAACTGGACCGGCGTCGCCACCCCCGGCATCTCGACGACCTACACCCATGACGTGATGCGCAAGCTGGTCTCGTCGTTCCGCGATGTCGCGGTGCCGGATCCGGGACCGTATCGGGAGAAGCCGGACGTGAGCGTCACCGATCCGATGATCGCTCGACCCGATCCGGTGTTCGGCACCTTCGGCCTCGGCCCCTACGCCTATCCGGGCTGCGGTTTCGTCGAATGCCTCGGCGAGACACCGAAAGCCCCGTTCGCCGACACCCCGCCGGGGTGCGTGGTGCTCGGCTGCATCGGCCCCGACCCGCGCACTCCCGGCATCCGCTGACGGCTGGCGTATCCTCGACAACGACCGGACAGGACCAGTAGGGACCGGTTCGTCGAGAGGAGCCAGCCCCATGCCAGCACCGCTGCGAGACAGCGCAGTGCCCAAGCATGAACAGTTGCGCGCGATCCTGCTGCAGAAGTGCACGCGCGAACTCCAGCCCGGCGATCTGCTCACCAGCGAGCGAAACCTGATGCAGGACTACGGCGTCAGCCGGATCACCGTGCGCGAGGCGGTCGGTCAGCTGGTGAACGAAGGCTATCTGGTCCGGGTCCGCGGCAAGGGCACCTTCGTCGCCCACCGGCCGGTGCAGTCGCGGTTGCATCTGGCCTCTTTCACCGAGGAGATGCGCGCCCTCGGCCATCAGCCGAGCACCCTGGTGCTGGTCGCCGAGGAGGCCACCGCGCCCGAGCCGACGGCCCGTGCGCTACGGCTGCCACAGGGCGCGCGCGCCTACCACGTGCGCCGGTTGCGCCTGGCCGACGACGACGCGGTGAGCGTCGACGACGCGTGGTTCAACCCGGAGCTCGTGCCCGATCTCATCGCTCACGATCTCACCGGCTCGCTGTATCGCCTGGCCGCCGACCGCTACAACAGGCCGATCGAACGCGCCGAGCAGACGGTCGACGCGCAAGCCGCCGACACGGGGATCGCCGCGCTGCTCGGTGTCCGCAAGGGCGCACCCGTTCTGCATTTCGACCGGGTGTCGTTCAGCGCCGAGGTGCCGATCGAGCACACCCACAGCTGGTATCGCTCCGATCGGTACCGGGTGCAGATGGAAGTCGGAAGAAGCTCCTGAAACACTCGTATTTCAGATACCGTATGGGCGCTATCACAGTGAAGTGCTCGGAGGTATCACCGTGTCCCTGTCCCCCACCCTCACCCGCGCGGGCGTGCTGACCGCGCTGGCGGCCACCGCCTTGCTAACCGCGGGCGGCACCGCCAACGCCGTCGGCAGCGCCGATTGGGATCTGCTCCCGTCCGGCTCGGTGGTGATCGGCCCGCCCACCGGCAGCGCGGGCTCGGTCGACATCGGTCTGCCGACCGGTTCGGTCGACGCCGACTTCGGCTCGAGCGCGCCCACTCCGCCCCCGCCCTCGGGCTCGGCCGTAATGCCGGGCTCCGCAGGCTGATTCACGCGGCGCGTCATCTCGGAGAGGTGACGCGCCGCACTCGGAACGGCACCGATCGCGCTGCGAATCCGTTCCGGGGCAACCGAAGCTGTTTCCTCTTCACCGAACCGGGCATACGCCCCACGAGACGCGCCACCCGGTGCGTCCGATCGTTACCCGAACAGGTGAGCTTCACATGATTCTTCTCGGTGCAATTCTTCTCATCGCCGGCCTCGTCTTCGGCATCCCGATTCTCAACACCGTTGGTGTGATCGTGCTCGTCATCGGCCTCGCGCTACTCATCGCGGGCAGCATCGGGCGTCCGGTCGCCGGTCGCAGGCACTACTACTGAGCTGGGCCTGCCATCGGAAAGGACACGTCATGACGAATACACCGCGCATCGCTTCGATCGTTGTGCTGGTCTGGTTACTGATCGGTGTCCTTGCCGCAGGTCAACGCGGCTACTACACCGAGCGCGACCAGAACTGCGCTTCGTTGGGCACCATCGCGATCACCATGATCGCGGGCCCGCTCAACTACATGGGCGTCAACCCGAAGGTCGACGACTGCGAACTCCCGCAACCCAGCTAGCCGGAATCCGCGCGCGAGCTACCGTGCTCGCGCGCGGATCAGGGCTGCCAACCGTTCCAGAGATTCCTGATTGCGCGCGGCGAAGGCCACGTCCTGGGCCAGTCCCGGGATCAGGCTGGCCGGGCCGCGCGCGGCACGTTCGGTCATCCGGATCGTCGTGCGCCCCGGCTCGGCCTCGGCGAGAGTGATCCGGATCCAGGCCGACCCGATAGACCACAGCCGCGCCTCCAATTCCAGCCGGTGCGGCGGTTCGACCGTGCGCACCTCGGTGGTGTCACCGATGAGCACCGGCCACAGCCCGAAGCGATAGTGGATACGGCTGCCGACGGCGGGCCACTCGGGGTCCACTTCGCGGATGTGCGAGGCACCGACCACCCAGCTGGCGTACAGCCAGCCGTCGGACAGCGTCGCGAACGCGACCTCGCACGCCACCGGCACGGTCACCTGGGCAGTCAGCACCAGACCAGCGTAATTCCCGCCCGCCCGGTCGGCGCGGCGACGCGGGCCCCGGCCTGCGGCACGCCGAACGATGACAGATGCGGGAAAATTGCTGTACATCGTTTCGACGTGGGATCGTTCCTCTATGTCCACGCAACACACCCGGCTCGGCGACCAGCCCGGGCCTGCCGATCCGGCGCCCGAACGTACCCTGTTCGGGCATCCGATCGGGCTGACGAATCTGTTCGGCGTCGAGCTGTGGGAGCGTTTCTCCTTCTACGGCATGCTGACGATCCTCGGCTACTACCTGTACTACACCGCCGCGGACGGCGGACTCGGGATCGCGCAGAGCACGGCGCTCGGCATCGTTGGCGCCTACGGCGGACTGGTATACCTCTCCACGGTCCTCGGCGGGTGGATTGCCGACCGGGTGCTGGGCATGGAACGCGCCGTGTTCTACGGCGGTGTCGTGGTGATGGCGGGCCATCTCGCGCTGGCCGTGTTGCCCGGATTGGCCGGTGTCGGTGTGGGTTTGGTGCTCGTGGCACTCGGCAGCGGCGCGTTGAAGGCCAACGCCTCCTCGCTGCTCGGCACCCTCTACGCGCCCTCGGACGCGCGCGTGGACGGCGGCTTCACCCTCTTCTATCTCGGCATCAACATCGGTGCCTTCACCGGTCCGCTGCTCACCGGTCTGCTGCAGCGCGAATGGGGATTCCACGTCGGCTTCGGTGCGGCGGCGGTCGGCATGGCGCTCGGCCTGACCCAGTACGTGATCTTCCGGCGCAACCTCGGCACGCACGGGCGTGAAGTGCCCAATCCGGTGACCCGTGGCGAACTGCGGCCGGTGCTGACCGGCGTGGCTGTCGCCGCCGTGGCAGCGGGCGTGGCGATCTGGGCCGGGTGGATCACCCTCGACAATCTCTCCGATGTCACCACCGGCATCATCGTTATCGCGTCCATCGCCTATTTCACGGTGATGCTCACGAGCGCGAAGGTGCAGCCGGTGGAACGCACCCGGGTGGTGGCGTTCATCCCGCTGTTCCTGGCGAATGCGGTGTTCTGGTCGCTGTTCCAGCAGATGTTCACCATGCTCGCGGTGTACTCCGACGAGCGCATCGACTGGCGCATCTTCGGCTGGGAGGCTCCGGCTAGCTGGATCGGCTCGGTGGAACCGGTGTGGATCATCGCGCTCTCGCCGCTGTTCGCGCTGCTGTGGACCAAACTCGGCAACCGGGCGCCGAGCACACCGATCAAGTTCGCGCTCGGCGTCATCGGCATGGGTATCGCGTTCTGGTTGTTCGCGCTGCTGTCGGGCTTCGAAGGCAGGACCGTTCCGGTGCTCGCCGTGTTCGCCATCCTCGGCGGTTTCGCGGTCTCGGAACTGCTGCTGTCCCCGATCGGCCTCGCGGTGACCACGCACCTCGCGCCCGCCGCGTTCCGCTCCCAGATGATGGCGCTGTACTTCTTCTCGGTCGGTATCGGCACGTCGATGGCGGGCACGCTGGCCCGCTACTACAGCCCCGACAGCGAAGGCGTGTACTTCGGCGTCAGCGGTGCGGCCGCCATCGCGGCCGGACTCGTCGTCGTGGCCTGCGCGCCGTGGATCAAACGGCATATGCAGGGTGTGCACTGACCCGCCGGGGTAACTCTTCTCACAACGTTCGCATGCAGAAGGAGAACAACGTGCCGACACCGGCAGAGACACCGAGCCGATGGGGCGGCATGTTCCGCACCAAATCGGTCGAGCAGTCGATCCTCGACACCGATGAACCCGACTCCAAACTCCGCAAAGACCTGACGGCCTGGGATCTCACGATCTTCGGTGTCGCCGTCGTCGTCGGCGCGGGCATCTTCACCCTCACCGCGCGCACCGCGGGCAATGTCGCCGGACCGTCGGTGTCGCTGGCATTCGTCTTCGCCGCCATCGCCTGCGGTCTCACCGCGGTCTGCTACGCCGAGTTCGCCTCGACCGTTCCGGTGGCGGGCAGCGCCTACACCTACTCCTACGCCACCTTCGGTGAGCTGGTCGCCTGGATCATCGGCTGGGACCTGATCCTGGAATTCGCGCTCGCCGCGTCGGTGGTGGCCAAGGGTTGGTCGCAATACCTCGGCACCGTCTTCGGATTCGAGTCGGCCACAGTGAAATTGGGGTCGATCACCTTCGACTGGGGCGCGGTGACGCTGCTGGTGGTGCTCGGCGTGCTGCTCGCGGTGGGCACCAAGGTGTCCTCGCGGGTGTCGGCGATCGCGGTGGCCATCAAGCTCGGTGTGATCGCCCTGGTGCTCGTCCTCGGCATCACCTACTTCAAGGCCTCCAACCTGAGCCCCTACATCCCGCCGTCACAGCCCGCCGACGACGGTGCGAGCGGCCTGCACCAGTCGCTGTTCTCGTTCGTCACCGGCGCCGGTGACAGCAGCTTCGGCTGGTACGGCCTGCTCGCCGCGGCCAGCCTGGTGTTCTTCGCGTTCATCGGTTTCGACGTCGTCGCCACCGCCGCCGAGGAGACCAAGAACCCGCAGAAGGCGGTGCCGCGCGGCATCCTCGGTTCGCTGCTCATCGTCACCGTGCTCTACGTGGCCGTCACCCTTGTGCTCACCGGCATGGTGCCCTACACCGAGCTCGCGGGTGAGAACGCCACGCTGGCAACGGCATTCGCCATCCACGGCGTCGACTGGGCCAAGACCGTCATCTCCATCGGCGCCCTGGCCGGCCTCACCACCGTGGTGATGGTGCTGTTCCTCGGCCAGACCCGCGTGCTGTTCGCCATGGCCCGCGACGGCCTGCTGCCCCGCTGGCTGGCCCACACCGGCAAGCGCGGCACCCCCGTGCGCCTGACCGTCATCGTCGGCATCGTCTGCTGCGTGCTCGCCGGTTTCGTCGAATTCGGCACCCTCGAGGAAATGGTCAACATCGGCACCCTGTTCGCCTTCGTGCTGGTGTCGGTCGGCGTCCTCATCCTGCGCCGCACCCGCCCCGACCTGCCCCGCGGCTTCCGCGTCCCCCTCGTCCCCCTCATCCCCATCCTGGCCGTCGCGGCCTGCCTGTGGCTGATGGTGAACCTGTCGGTGGAAACCTGGCTGCGCTTCCTGGTCTGGATGCTGCTCGGCTTCGTGATCTACTTCGCCTACAGCCGTCACCACTCCCTGCTCGGCAAGAAGGAGGCGTTGGCCAAAGACTGACCAGCGACGATAGCTCCCCGGCCCGGATCGGCGCGCTCCCCCGCGACACGCCGATCCGACCGGGTCTACCGCCAAAATTCCGGTACACCCGTACGAGTCGCTAGGCTGTCGGCGGACGCCCCTATAGCCCAATTGGCAGAGGCAGCGGACTTAAAATCCGTCGAGTCTGGGTTCGAGTCCCAGTGGGGGCACTTCGGTGTCGATGTTTCGCCGTTCCTACGGTTCGGTCGACGCGGCGGTCGGCGGTCCGGCCGGGACTTCGGAGTCCGGCAGCCCCGCGTAGTCGGGCAGTTCGACCCCGTTGATCGCGCGCTCGACCAGCTCGGCGAACCACTCTCCGGTGAAATCGGGAGCAGGCTCGGCGTCGGGCCCGGGGAGGTCGCGGCTGCGGGCGTTCAATCGGGCGATCTCCTGATTGGCCTCGACGAACGAGCGCATCCGCGTCTCGTAGCGGGCGAAACCGAGCTCTGGATTCCATTCGGCGGCAGCCAGTTCGCCTGCCAGCACGTAGGCGCCGACCAGTGCCAGCCCAGTGCCCTGGCCCGACATCGGGGAGGAGCTGAACGCCGCGTCGCCGAGCAGCCCAACCCGCCCACGCGACCAGTGCTCCATCACCACCTGGGCGACCTGGTCGAGATAGAAGTCCGGGGTGTCGTCCAGGTGCGCGAGGATGCGCGGGGTCAACCAGCCGTGGCCGTCCATCCGCTCACGCAGCAGCCGCTTCTGGGCCTCGATATCGCGATAGTCGACATCGACGTCAGCCGCAGGGAAGGAGAACATGGCCATCGCCCGGGTGGCATCCCGGATCGGCCGAAGCCCGGCCGAGCGCCCGGCCTCCTGGTACTCGATCAGCCATGTGTCGAGCCCGAACTCGTTAGGCACGCTGAAGAAGGCCAGTACGTGCCCGAGGTGGCGGACGAACTGCTCGTGCGGCCCGAAAACCATGGTGCGCAGCGCCGAATGCAGCCCGTCGGCTCCGATCACCAGCTCGAAACGCCGCCGGTTACCGCTGTCGAAGACCACCTCGACCCCGTCCGCGTCCTGGGAGAGCTCGGCGATCCGGTCGCCGAAGATGTATTCGACATCGCCTCGGGTGTCCTCGTAGAGCACCTGCGACAAGTCACCACGCAGGATCTCGATCTCCGCGATGAATCCGTCGCCGCCGTCGTCGTCCACCCGGTAGGTCTCCAGCACGTGCCCGTCCGCGTCCACGGTGTGCGCGCCGATGGTCTGAGTGCAGGCCGCGCGGACCGCCGGGTCGAGCCCCATCCGCCGGATCACTTCCTTGGTCACTCCACGCGCGTCCACGGCCTGGCCACCGGGGCGCAGTTCGGCGGCCCGCTCCACCACGGTCACCACGGCTCCCCACCGGTGCAACCAGTGCGCCAACGCGGGCCCCGCAATGCTCGCCCCCGCCACCAACACCCTGATACCGCTCATTGCGCCTCCGACCTACCCGCCGAATCACTGTCCGGTCGCTGCTGTTCCGACCCACCGCCGTGGGTGTATCCAGAGGTATCGACGGCGGACCCGCCAGGAATTCATCGGTGCACCGTGAACTCGGCATGAGCGGATGTTCCATGACGGTGACCGGTGTGCGTGATCCTGAGCCGCTCGACGCGCTGCCGTCTGCCGGGGCGATGGGCAATCATCGTGGACATATGAGCGAACAACCGGTGCCGGGTGGAGTGGTGCACGAGTTGCCAGCCGACCTGCGTGAGGCGTTGGCCGGGAACGCGGTGGCGGTGACGGCTTGGCGGGACATCACGCCGTTGGCGCGCAACGAGTTCATCTGCTGGGTGGAGGATGCCAAGCAGGCCGCTACTCGGGAGCGGCGGATACGGCGAACTCAGGAGGAGCTCGCCGAGGGCCAGCGGAGGCCGTGTTGCTGGCCGGGATGCAAGCACCGCGAGCGGACGGGGGCGTAGTTGCTCGGCGGTGCGGTAGTCCGCCGCCGACGCGACCTTGTGGTGTTCTCGGAGAACGCTCGACCGAATCCTGTTGGTTGGGCGGTTATCTGTCGGTAGATCCTGGGAACATCGGAGTATGGGAAACGGGGAGGAATTCGGCGGGTGGGGCGCAGCTTTCATCTGGGCCGTCGTCGGCGCGACGATCGGTGTGCCGATCTGGTTGTGGACGGGTCAATCGCTGTGGCTGCTGTTCCTATTGCTGCCGGGTATCGGGTTCAGCAGTGCTGGTCGCGGGGTCGTCTGGATGGTGCTGTCGGTGCTGCCGCGCGGCGTAATCCTGGTTGCCGGTTGGTTTTTCGTACTCTTGGCGATAGTCGACGCGGTGGCGATGGCGGTGTGGAAGCTGGCACCTTCGGTGTGGACCTGGCCGGTGGCGGTGGTTTCCGCTCTGGTGCTCGGCGTATTGATGTATCTGGCGGTGGCCTCGGAGGTGCTCGGCGGGTGGCAGCTCACGAACGGCGCTGAGCTGGTGCGGGTCGATCACGAGATCGCGCGGGCGAAACAACGTCCGGACGAGGGGTTGTCGCCCGTGTGGTCCTCGCTCTACAGCGCCGGTCCCGCGGCCGGACTTCGCCCGCCGCCGTTCGCGATCGGCGGTTTCGAGCTGGCCGACCGGCTTGGGCAGTATCACGCCGTGATGGCTCGGCGGCACTGGATCAGCGGCAACACCGACACGGCGCTGGAACACGCGGCGGAGGCATCGGCCGTGCGCCGTCATATGGTCGCCATGCCGCTGGGCCGGACGAAGTCGCAGAACTTTGCCCAATCGCTGTACGAGCAAGCCTTCTACCTCAGTGAACTCGGGCGTTCAGCCGAAACTGTCGAGGTGCGGGCCGAGGAGATCGCGGAACGACGGCGCCTGCTCGCCCGTTTCGACAAGCGCTATCCGGTATTGGTCGCGAAAGCCGCGAAGCCACACGCGACGACGAAGACCAAACAGTTGGTGGTCGACTTACAGACCTACGGCAAGGGCCTGAAGACCGACCTCGCTTCCGCGTTGACAGCCCAAGCAGCCGCTCTCACCGAATTGGGCCGCACAGACGAGGCCACCGACCTGCGATCCGAAGCCGGATCCCTCGCGCCCGCCGATGACTAGCCCGAGTCAGGCTCGATAAGTCGCGCGGTGCTGCTGACACGTGTCGAATACTGTGCCGATGTGTTCTCGGAGCGCTTACCATCCGCCACCTCGGCTCCGATTCGCCGCGGCTCGTCCAACGACGGCAACGGTACGGACAGCATTTTGAGGGTTGAAGAGCTGATCGAGGGGGATGGAAGTTCCCGCCGGTGGGTGTTGGGGATCACGCTGGGTTTCGGTGGGTCCGCGGCGTAGCTTCGTGCGTAGGCGAATCGCGGGCACGAAGGGGTGTTGACGATGCGGGTGATCGGGCGGATTCGGGGGTATGCCACGGTGGTTCGGCGGGCTCGCCGGCATCGGGGGGATCTGGTGGGGTGGCTGGGGCGGCGACCGCAGATCGGGGTGGCGACCGCGGGGTACGAGACGGCGTTGTTGTTCAGCAACAAGCTCGATCCTCGGCTCAAAGAACTCGCCGAGCTGAAGACAGCGGGGCTGGTGGCCTGTCAGTTCTGTCTCGATATCGGGTCGGCGCTGGCACATACGAGTGGGTTGAGCGAGCGGCAGATCACCGATCTGCCTCGCTATCGCACGAGTGACGCCTACAGCGAGTTGGAGAAGTTGGTGATCGCGTTCGCCGAGGCGATGACGGTGACGCCCGCGGTGGATGTCGACGACCTGCGTGCCGACCTGCTCACCCACCTGACGAAGGCGCAGCTGGCCGAGCTCGCCACGACCATCGCGTGGGAGAACAAGCGGGCCCGACTCAACCAAGGGCTCGGAGTACGACCGATGGGGATGGCGGACGGGATGGCGTGCGCGATGCCGGAGCCGCCGCGCGCTCCGTGATCGCGGGTCGCCGCCTCTGCTGGCCGACGACGCCCGTGCAGCCGGCCCGGCTGTGCACACCGCGAACGCACCAGCAAGGAGGAAGCCGCCATTTTTAGTACCTGATCCAGTACTGGATCACGTAGCATTGTCTTATGCAGGCCATGCACCAGAGTTCCGCTCGGGAGAATTTCACCGCCGTTCTCGACGCCGCGACCGAAGACAACGACGAGGTGATCATCACCAGGTCCGGCGGCAAGGGATCAGCCGTGGTGATTTCGCTCGCCGAGTACAACGCGTTGAAGGAAACGGCGTATCTGCTCGGCAATCCCGCCAATGCCGCCTGGCTGGCCAGGGGAATCGAGCAGGACAGGGCAGGGATGGCCGTCGCGCGCGAACTCATCGGGGTGGACGCGACCGAGGACGTCGAGGAATGAGCCGCAAGGTGACGTTCGTCGAAACCGGCTGGACGGACTACACCTCCTGGCTCGCGGATGACCGAAGGATGCTTGCCAAGATCAACCGCTTGATCGGCGATATCGTCCGCAACGGCCAAGCCGAGGGTACCGGCAAGCCCGAACCACTACGTGCGAATCTCACCGGATATTGGTCGCGCCGCATAGACCAGGAACATCGGCTGGTCTATCGCGCCACCGATGACGAAGTTGTCGTCATCGCTTGCCGTGGGCATTACGAATGAACTGACTTCTCGTCAGGATCGGTCGAGGATCGACATCGCGATGCCGTCGAGGATGTCGAGTCCCAGTGGGGGCACTCCGACAAGGACACTGTGGCACGGCACCGAGCCCGCGCTCGTGTCTCCGCCGACACAAGATCGGCGGAGACACTGCCACACGACGGGCTACTCGAGCACCCTTACGCCGCGCATGCCGTTGACAGCCGACATCACGTCAGGTGCCGGGTGAAGAACCGGCCTGCCTCCGCCCCGGCGTACGGCGGAACGCCGATGTGCCCGCCCATATTGGCGTTCAGGGCCTTCTCCTCGGAACCGAAGGCGTCGAACAGGTCGAGGGACCTTTGGCGGTCGTTTCCCTCGTCGTCCCATTGCAGCAGGACGTGCAGCGGAATTCTGACGTTGCGGGCTTCCTCGAGGATGGCGCGTGGCACGAAGCTGCCGGCGAACAGGACGGCGGCGGCGATGCGTGGTTCGACGACTGCCAGTCGGGTGCCGATGGAGATGACTCCGCCCGAATAGCCGACCGGGCCACCGATTTCGGGCAGGGCGAGGAGGGCGTCCAGGGCGGCTTGCCACTCCGGGACAGCCTCGTCTACCAGCGGGAGGATGAGGCGGTCGACGATCTCGTCGTCGACGGGTCCGCCGGCAGCCAGCGCCTGGCGCAGGTCGGCGAGGGCCTGAACGGCGGCTGCCGAACGGGGGCGGTCGCCGCTGCCGGGGAGCTCGATTGTGGCTGCGGCGTAGCCCGCTGCCACGGTGGACCGAACCCGGGCGAGCAGTCGCGGATACGCGTTGCGCAGCCCGATAGGAGGAGGGCCGACCAGGATCAGGGGCAGCGGCATGGTGACAGATACCGGCGTCCACAGAAATCCGGGAATGTCGCCGAGGAGGAATTCGCGTTCGAGGATGTCGTCGTCGAGGCGTTGTTCGGTAATGAATCGCACGGTCGTGCCTTTCGGGAGTGCTGTAATCGGCGCTCCCGGACGACCTATCGCCCGACCGTGACTCCAGTGGAGAGCACCCATGTCGATACTGCGTTCACGGGTACCACCTCCTCGTCCACTGTCACGGAATTCGTGAAAGGTAGCAGTGGGCGCCATCGTTCGCCAACGGATTTTCAACCGCCGATGATGTCCGCGGGCAGGAACATGGCGCCGAGTTGGGTGGCGATGGCGTAGGTGTGTTCGACGAGGCGGGCGGCGTCGACGTCGATGGCGCCGGTGCGCCAGGCGGTGAGGAGTTCGATGAAGCCGCCGATGCCTGCCAGGGTGCTCATGCGCACGGCTGTTTCGTCGGCGTCGGGGCGCAGGTGGGGCCAGGCGGCGGCGAGCAGGAGGTCGGTGGCGTCGGTGAGCATGGCTTTGCGGCGTTGTTCGAGGACGGCGCTGCCCGCGTGGTCGGCGAGCAGGATGCGGGCCCGGCCACGCAGGTCGGTCTGCAGTTCGACGGCGCGGGCGATGGCGGCACGCAGGATTTCCAACGGGGCGCGGTCGGCGTTGTCGGCCAGGATGGTCGCCAGGTCGGCGAAGACCTCCGCGCACACCTCGTCCCACACCACGGCCAGCAGGTCGTCGCGGTCGGTGAAGTTCTCGTAGAAGTATCGGTCGTTGAGCGCGGCCCGCTGGCAGACGCCACGCATCGTCACCGCGGCCCATCCGCTGTCGAGCCAGATCTCGAGCGCCGCCGCGATCAGGTCGACGCGGCGCTGCGCCCTGCGCTCTTCGGCGGTGCGGCCGCCCCAGGTCCGGGCCGGTGCGCGCACATCCATGGTTGACAAAGTACTCCGCCACGCGCCTAATTGGTGTCAGGTGCGGCCAATGGTGGCAGATGACACCAGTTCGGACCGGACCGGTTGAACCAGGGAGTCGCCATGCGCCTGTTTCGTCGTCGTCGAACCGAACACGCCGATGCGGTGGTCACCGGCGCGGGCAGCGGCATCGGCCGCGCGTTCGCCGTCGAACTCGGCAGGCGCGGCGGGCGGGTGGTGTGCTCCGATATCGACGCCGACCGGGCCGCCGACACCGCCGTGCTGGTGGAGAACGCGGGAGGCAAAGCCGTCGGCGCCCGTTGCGATGTCACCGCGATCGACGAGGTCACCGCGCTGGCCGCCCTGACGCAGGACTGGTTCGGTGGCGCGCCGAGTCTGGTCGTCAACAATGCCGGGATCGGCGCGGGCGGGCCGCCGGTCGGCGAGTTCACCCTCGATGACTGGGAACGCACCCTCGCGGTGAATCTGTGGGGAGTCATCAACGGCTGTCACGTCTTCACACCGATCCTGCGCGCGGCGGGGCGGGGAACGGTGGTCAATGTCGCCTCCGCCGCCGCCTTCGGCGCGGCACCACGGATGGCCGCCTACAACGTGAGCAAGGCGGGAGTGCTCGCGCTGTCGGAGACCATGGCGGCCGAGCTGGCCGGGACCGGCGTCGGCGTGACGGTGCTGTGTCCCACGGCCGTGAAAACCGGGATCCTGCGGTCGGATTCGCCACTGGACGGCACCGCCGAACGCCTCGGCGGATCGCTCCTGCGGTGGACGGGCCGCCCACCCGCGAGTATCGCGAAGACCACCCTCGACGCCGTCGACCGTGGCGATCTCTACGTGGTGCCGCAATTGGAGGCCAAAGTGCTGTGGCAGGCCAAACGTTTGATGCCCGCCGCCTACACCCGTTCGGCGGGCCTGCTGGAGCGGGTCGTGCGCTGATGTTCTCCTATCCCGACATGCTCGCCACCGTGCGGGCCAAGCAATGGGCCCTGGCCGATATCGACTGGGAAGCACCGGGTGCCGAGCTGGTCACCGACGAGCAGCGGCCGCGCCTGGCCGCGTTCATGTCCGATCTGGTGTGGATCGAGCACGTCGGCGCCCGCGGTTTCGCCGCGCTGGTCCAGCAGGCGCCACCGGGTGCGCTGCGCGAGATCTACCGGCACTTCCACGCCGAGGAACAGAAGCACGCCAATGCCGAGCTGGCGCTGATGCGCCGCTGGGACATGCTCGACGACGACGCGATGCCGGTGCCCAACAAGAACATTCGCCTCGTGATCAGCTGGCTCGACCGCTACGCCGAGCACATGACCCTGCCCGTCCTCGGCACCGTCATCCCGTCCTTGGAGACGGCGCTGGACGGCGCGCTGGTGAAGTTCCTGCTCGACGAGGTCGATGATCCGGTGTGCCACGAGGTGTTCCGGCACATCAACAGCGACGAATCCCGGCACCTGGCCGTGGGTTTCCAGGTGCTCGAGCAGCTCGGTGCGGGACCGCTGCGCAAGATCGCCATCGAGACAGCGGGTTTCGCCGCGCGTCCGTCGTTCGTGCTCGGCGCACTGCTCTATGCGCCGCTGTTGTCGCGGATGGCAGCCAATATCGTGGCGCTCGGTCTGGACGAGGAAAAGTTGTGGAACGCGGTGCGGCGCTACGAGACCGTCGGCGAGCGCAGCCCGCAGATCCGGCGGCTGCCGCTCTATCACGTGGTGCGCCTGCACGCGAAGGCGACGATCAACCACCGTCAGCCTTTCCAGTTGCTCGCCGATGTGTCCAGTGCCTGTATCGACAGGTTCCCGGTCCGGGTGCTCGGCCACCGTCCGTCGTGGGTCCGCGAGCTCACCTACGATCCCGTCGCTAAATGAACGGCCTTCCAGGCACTTTCGACGGCCGGATCGTGCACCACCTCGACTTTCACCCGCGCCGGGAGTTCACCGGCGAGCGGGTGGCGATCATCGGCTCCGGCGCAGCGGTGGCGCGACTGCTACCCGGCATCGCGGCCGAGGCGGCGCGGGTGACGGTGTTCCAGACCGAGGCCGTCTGGATCGTGCCACGCGCACCCCTGCCGTCCGGCGCCCTGCGGCACGCGCCGGATCGTCTGGTGCGGCTCGTCGCGCGCACCAATCTCCGTTGGCAAGTGCGTGATTCGTGGCTGCGGTATCGGCTCACGCCCGACGACGACGCGGGCGTCGCGGTGCACGACAGCTACTACCGCACGCTGCGGCAACCGCACTGCCGCCTGGTCACCTGGCCGATCGCACGGCTCGCCCCGCTGGGCGTACGCACGGTCGACGGGATCGAGCACCGGGTCGACACCATCGTCTTCGCCGACGACTCCCACCACGTCGTGCGCACCATCGGCCGCGGTGGCCAGCTGCCCGCGACAGCCGCCAGGGTCGGCGCGGCCGACAGAAAGGAATCAGCGTGAGCGAGCGAATCAGCTATCCGCGTACCGTGCGGACAACGCGGCCGAATCTCAGTGAGGCAGCGGCATGAGCACCATCGATCACGAGATCATCATCGTCGGTGCCGGCTTCTCCGGTATCGGTGCCGCGATCGCGCTGCGCGAGGCCGGTTTCGAGGACTTCCTGATGGTCGACGATGCCGACGGGGTCGGCGGCACCTGGCACTGGAACACCTATCCCGGTGTGGCCGTGGACATTCCGTCGTTCAGTTACCAGTTCTCCTTCGATCAGCGGACCGAGTGGTCGCGGGTGTACGCGCCGGGCCGCGAACTCAAGGCCTATGCCGAATCCTGTGTGGACAAGTACGGTCTGCGCCCGCGCATCCGGTTCGGCACCACCGTGGTCGCCGCCGATTTCGACGCCGACGCCGACCGTTGGGTGTTGCGCACCGCCGACGGCGCCGAGTTGAGCGCCCGGTTCGTGCTGAGCGCGACCGGTGTGCTCACCCGCCCGAAACTGCCCGACATCCCCGGTATCGAGACCTTCGCCGGGACCACCGTGCACACCGCGCGCTGGGATCACGGCCTCGACCTGCGCGGCAAGCGGGTCGCGATCATCGGCACCGGGGCGTCGGCGGTCCAGGTAATCCCGGAGATCGCGCCGGTGGTCGAGCACCTCACCGTCTTCCAGCGCACTCCGATCTGGTGCCTGCCCCGCCCCGATGCGCCCATGCCGCCACCCGCGCGCTGGGCGCTACGCCTGCCCGGCGGCCGCACCATCACGCGGCTCATCAGCCAGACCTACGTCGAGATCACATTCCCGCTGGCCGCCCACTACCACCGCTCGCTGCCCACCGCCGCGATCGGCGAGCGCGCCGGGCTGGCCCACCTGCGCCGCCAGGTGAAGGACCCGGCCGTGCGCGCGAAGCTGACCCCGAACTATGCCCTCGGCTGCAAACGGCCGAGCTTCTCCAACGACTACCTGGCCACCTACAACCGCACGAACGTCACGCTGGAAACCGCGCCCATCACCGAGATCACCGCCACCGGCGTGCGCACCGAGGACACAGAACACCCGGCCGACGTGCTGATTCTCGCGACCGGCTTCAAGGTGATGGAATCGGGCAATATGCCGACCTACGACCTGCACGGCGTCGACGGCCTCGACCTGGAGAAATGGTGGGACGAGAACCGGCTGCAGGCCTACGAGGGCGTGAGCGTGCCGGGATTTCCCAACTATTTCTCCATCATGGGCCCCTACGGCTACAACGGCGCCTCGTATTTCACGCTCATCGAGAACCAGACCCGCCACATCCTGCGCTGCCTGCGCCGCGCCCGCAGCACCGGAGCCACCCGCGTGGAGGTCCGCCGCGAGGCCAACGACCGCTTCTTCCGCGAGGTGCTGGCCCGCCGCGGCGGCCAGGTGTTCTGGCAGGACAGCTGCGCCGATGCGAACAGCTACTACTTCGACAAGCACGGCGATGTGCCCCTGCGCCCGTCCTCCACCCTGGAGGCAGCCTGGCGCAGCGGCCATTTCGACCTGTCCGACTACATGTTCACAGCAGCTCCCCGACCATTGAGCGCTACCGTGGAAACATGAGCAGTCCAACGGTGCCGGGTGGGGTCGTGCACGAGCTGCCCGCTGATCTGCGGACGGCGCTGGCGAGCAATCCCACCGCGCTGGCGGCGTGGCAGGACATCACGCCACTGGCTCGCAACGAATTCATCTGCTGGGTCGAAGACGCCAAGCAGGCCGCGACGCGGGAGCGGCGGATCCGGCGGACCCAGGAGGAACTCGAAGAGGGGCAGCGGCGGCCGTGCTGCTGGCCCGGATGTCAGCATCGGGAGCGCACCGGCAAGTAGCGCCCATCCGGGCCGGGTGGCTGGCCGAAATCCTTCCGTCAAACAGCTGTGCGGCGGCGACCGCCTCGACGGAAGTGATGGAAGACCATGCGATCTGTACGTAATTCCCTGATGGCGGCCCTGCTGCTCGGTTCGGTAGTCGGTGTGACGGCCTGTTCACAAGACGACGAGGCCGACACGGCGACGGCCGCGAGTACCACGGCGGCCACGTCCTCGGCGATGGGCACGCCGGCAGCCTCGGGCCCGGTCGGGCCCGGATGCGCGGAGTACGCGGCCCAAGTTCCCTCCGGCCCCGGCTCGGTGGCGGGCATGGCGCAGGACCCGGTGGCCGTGGCAGCGTCGAACAATCCGATGTTGACCACCCTCGTGTCGGCGGTCTCGGGCAAGCTCAACCCGGATGTCAACCTGGTCGACACCCTCAACGGCGGACAGTTCACCGTATTCGCACCGGTCGATTCGGCGTTCGGGAAGATCGATCCCGCCACCGTCGAGTCGTTGAAGACCGACTCCGCCACCCTGACAACCATCCTCACCTACCACGTGGTCCCCGGCCGGATCGAGCCCCAGCAGATCCCCGGCACCCATGCGACGGTGCAGGGCGCCGACGTGCAGGTGGGCGGTTCCGGCGACAACCTGACCGTCAACGACGCGAAGGTGCTGTGCGGCGGCGTGCAGACCGCCAACGCCACCGTCTACATGATCGACACCGTCCTCACGCCGCCGTCGTGAACGCCCGGGCACTGGCGCGGACCGTACGCTCGGGAGAAGAATTTCGGTACGACACCCATCCGGCGGCCCGGGTGAGCCGAAATCCCTCCCATGCGCATGGAAACAGGGGCCCGACGATGACGAATGGCCCGGGATCCTCGCCGATCCGCCTGCGATCGGTGCCGACCGACCCGCCCACCTGTCCCCCGGACCGTGCGGCGGACCGGGCGGTGCAGGCCCGGCTGGTGACCCTGCTCGACGACGTCGCCGCAGGTAACAGACCCGCGTTCACCGAGTTCTATCGGACAACCAGCCCGCGGGTCTTCGGGCTCGCGTTGCGGGTGGTGCGCAGTCATGCCCTCGCGGAGGAGATCGCGCAGGAAGTGTTCCTGCAGGTCTGGTCGTTGGCCGCGGACTACGACCCGGACAGGGCGAGCCCGATCGGCTGGTTGATGATGCTCACCCATCGGCGCGCGGTCGACCGGGTGCGCGCCGAGCAGTCGGCCACCAGCCGCGACATCGTATTCGGTCACTGCCATCTCGGCCGCGATCACGACGTCGTGTCCGAGGAGGTCACCCAGCGGCTCGACGAGCAGTCGGTGCTGGATTGCCTGGAAACGATGACCGCACTGCAGCGCGAAGCGGTCGCGCTCGCCTATTACAGCGGGCGCACCTATGTCGAGGTCTCCGAGACCCTGGCGGTGCCGTTGCCGACGGTGAAGAGCCGGATCCGGGACGGTTTGAAAAGGCTCGAGAATTGTTTGACCGGAGGGACTTCCCGATGAACGAGACAGATCGGCGGACCCCCTGGCCATGGTTCGACGAGGCCTATCCCTACGCGTTGGACGCACTCGACGATCGGGAACGCGCCGATATCGATGAGCGGCTACAGGCGGCGGGCCCGGCGGTGACGGCCGAGTTCCACGCGAATGTCCGGCGCATCCAGGAGACCCTCGCGGCGTTGACCAGCATGGACGTGGTCGCACCGCCCGCCCGGCTCGAGACGGCCTTGATGGAAGCGCTGGATCGGCGTGATTTCGTTCGGCCACAGACGGTTTCGCGGCGACCTCTCCGGTGGCTCGCGGCCGCGGCGGCAGCCGTGGTGGTCGCCGGTGCGGCGGTAGGAATCACGGTCGCGGTCGACCGGGCGAACAACACACCAGGCACAGTCACCGCACAACAGGTACTCGACCAGCCCGACAGCCGGGAAAGCTCGGCCCCGGTCTCCGGTGGCGGCGAGATGACAGTGCACCTGTCGAAGGAGCTCGGTGCGGCCGCGGTGGCCTTCCACGATCTGCCCGTCCTGCCCGCGGATCGGGCCTATCAGCTGTGGCGGGTACCGCCCGCCGGGCAACCGGAATCGGTGGCGGTGCTGGCCGGACAACCCATGATCGTGACCTCGGTCCAGGCGGCGGACACCCTGGCCGTGACGATCGAACCGGCCGGCGGATCGCCGACACCCACACCACCGGTCCTCGCCGGGGTGAAAGTCGGCTGATCGGGCAGCCACATGTTCAGGAGGTCAGCATGATTCACCGCGCACCCCGCAGGCTGGGGCATCTCGCGGCCGCCGCAGCCGCGACGGCGGCCGCGGCCACCGTCTTGGCGGTCGGTCATCTCGTCGCGGTGCTCGTCGCTCCCGCCGCTTCGCCGTTCTTCGTGCTCGGCGCCACGGTCGTCGACAACACGCCGAAGTGGTTGAAGGACAGCGCGATCCGCTGGTTCGGCGCCAACGACAAACTGGCGCTGGCGATCTCGATGGCTGCGGTGATGGTGGTGACCGCGAGTCTGCTCGGTGAGCTCGCCCGGCGCCGCTTTGCCCTCGCGGCGGGCGCGCTCACCGTGCTCGGCCTGATCGTCGCCGTCCTGGCGCTGCGGCGCCCGAATGCCACCTTCTTGTTCGTGATGCCCGCGCTCGCCGGAACCCTGGCCGGTGTGGCCGCGCTGACCGTGTTGTTCGTGAGCTTCTCCGAGCCGGAGCCGGAACCCACCATCGGACCGAGCCGGCGTGGTTTCATGCTGGCTCTGGCCGGAGTCACCGCGGGCGTCGTCGCGGTAGGCGTGGCCGGACGCTACCTCGCCACCCGATTGCGCGATATCGCCGCCGACCGCGCCGCATTCCTGCTGCCCCGCGTCGCGAAACCGGCACCACCGGTATCGGCGGAAATGGATCTGCCCGTCCAGGGGATCACCCCGTTCGTCACCGACGCCGACGAGTTCTACCGCGTCGACACCGCCCTGCAACTGCCCTCGCTGACCCGCGACGAGTGGCGCCTGCGCATCCACGGCATGGTCGAGCGCGAGATCCGCCTGGACTACGACGAACTGCTGGCCCGCGACGCCGTCGAATCCGTCATCACGCTCACCTGCGTCTCCAACGAGGTCGGTGGCGACCTGCTCGGCACGGCCCGCTGGACCGGGTACCGGCTGGCCGACCTGCTGGCCGAGGCGGGTCCTTCCCGCGACGCCGATATGGTGCTGTCGCGCAGTATCGACGGTTTCACCGCGAGCACCCCGCTGGCCGCCCTCACCGGCAACCAGGATGCCCTGCTCGCGGTGGCCATGAACGGTGAGGCCCTCCCGGTGGCGCACGGTTATCCGGCCCGCATGATCGTGCCCGGTCTCTACGGCTACGTCTCGGCGACCAAGTGGGTCGTCGACCTCGAGGTGACCCGCTTCGATCGCGCCGAGGCCTACTGGACCCGTCGCGGATGGGCACCGACGGCACCGATCAAGACCGCCTCCCGGATCGACGTCCCCGCGGCGTTCGCGACCCTGCCCGCGGGCCTGGTCGTCGTCGCGGGCGTCGCCTGGGCGCAGGGCCGCGGTATCCGCACGGTCGAAGTGCAGGTCGACGACGGCGCCTGGCAGCAGGCCACCCTGGCCGAGGCCTACTCGATCGACACCTGGCGCCAGTGGACCTGGCGCTGGGACGCCTCACCCGGCACCCACTCCCTGCGGGTCCGAGCCACCGACGCCACCGGCTCGGTCCAGACCGACGAGCGGGTCCCGCCCTTCCCGGACGGTGCCACCGGACACCACAGCCGGGTGGTCACCATCCGCTGAGCCGGCTCGCGCCTAGCGCAGGATCGACATGGCGATGCCGTCGAGGATGTCGTGTTCGCTGACGACGAGTTCGGTGACGCCCGCTCGCGCGGCGAGCTCGTCGGCCAGCACCTCGGTGATCACCGCGCCGCCGCCGATGACGTCGACGCGGCCGGGGTGCATGGGCCCGAGGGCGGCGCGCTCGTCGTGGTCCATGGCGACCAGGCGGTCACACACCTGGTGCACCTCGTCGAGGCTCAGGCGGGTCAGATGCACACGCTCCGAGTCGTATTCGGGAAGGTCGAGGGCGACGGCGGTGATGGTGGTCATGGTGCCCGCGACACCGACCCAGGTGCGCACCTTGTCGACCGGGACCTTCGCGAACGCCTCGTCGAGCTTCTCCTGCGCGAATTCCTTTGCCGCCGCAACCTGTTCGGCTGTAGGTGGGTTGCCGGGCAGGCAGCGTTCGGTGATGCGCACACAGCCGATATCGGCGGAATAGGCGGCCTGCACACCCTTTTCGTCGCCGACGACGAGTTCGGTGGAGCCACCACCGAGGTCGACCACGACGAAAGGTCCGGCATCGGCCGACAATTCACCGACCGCACCGGCGAAGGACAGGCGGGCTTCTTCGTCACCGGTGATGACTTCGGCGACAGCACCCTCGACCACGCGGCCCAGCTCGGTGCGGGTCATGGAGAAGAAGTCGTCCCGGTTGGCGGCGTCGCGGGTGGCCGAGGTGGCCACCATCCGCACGCGCGAAACACCTTGCGCCAGCATCACATCGACGTAATCGGCCAGCGCGGCGCGGGTCCGTTCGATCGCCTCGGGGGCGAGCCGCCCGGTGGCGTCGACACCCTGGCCGAGTCGCACGATGCGCATCTCGCGGTGCACATCGGTGAGCACATTGTCGGCGCCGACTTCGGAGATCAG
Source organism: Nocardia sp. GTS18 (assembly GCF_013839555.1). NCBI lineage: Bacteria > Bacillati > Actinomycetota > Actinomycetes > Mycobacteriales > Nocardiaceae > Nocardia > Nocardia sp. GTS18. The sequence continues at coordinate 192,161 of NZ_JACBIU010000002.1, forward strand.
CAGACGGATCGAGTTGGTTCCGCAATCCACTGCGGCGATGCGCTCACTCATGAGTGTTCCTCCAGGTCTCGACCAGCTGCTGTCCCGCGATTATGCCTGTTCGTCGGACTTGCGGGCAGCGGGCCAGTCGGCGGGAACGGCGGTTCCGCGCAGCCCGGCGTCGGCGGCCAGGGCCACGGACTCGTCACCGAGCGGGTTCACACCCGGCCCCTTGGCCAGGGAATGCGCGATCAGCACGTGCAGGCACTTGACCCGGTCGGGCATGCCGCCGCCGGTGAAATCCGTTCCGAGCGACTCGATCTCGTTGCGCTCGGCCAGGTAGCTCTCGTGCGCGGCCCGGTAGGCCGCGGCCAGTTCGGGATCGTGGGCGAGGCGTTCGGTCATCTCGCGCATCACCCCGGCCGATTCCTGCCTGCTCGCCTCAGCGGTCAAGCGCGGGTCGGTGAGGTAGTACAGCGTGGGGAACGGGGTGCCGTCGGGCAGGCGCGGCGCGGTCTTCACCACGGCGGGCAGACCGTCCGGAGTGCGGTAGGCGATCGCGAGGACTCCGCGCGGCTCGCGGCCCAGTTGCCGAGCGATGATCTCGAGGTCGCGCTCGTTCGGTGCGGTCACCTACGGTCCTTCCGGTGCTGGTTCGGAGATGCTGCGCCACAGGTCGGTGTACCAGGGGTCGGGCTCCGCTGTTCGGGTACTCATCGGCGGCGGTGCGGGCGCCTCGATACCGGGCACCTGCACGATGTAGGGGGTTTCGCCCGGCATCACCAGCCGCAGCCGTTCGCGGGCCTCGGTGCGGATGTAGGCCGGATCCTGTTGCTGCGCACGACGATCGCGCAGGGCGGCCAGGTCGGCGTCGAGTTCGGCGCGTTCCTCGGCAAGCGCGGCCGCCTCGGCACGCTGACTGAAGTACGTGCGCGTCGGCACGGCCAGGGTGAGCGCCAGCCCGCACAGCACGGCGGCCAGGATCACCGCCTTGCCGGTGGAGAGCCCGAGGATCGTGTGCTCGGTGCGTTCCAGCTTGCCGCTCGGCTTGCGGGTGGCCGCTTCCGGCCGCCGCCGGGTGGTGCGTTTGGCGGCGGTCGGACGGCCGGGTGTGTCGAGCGGACTGGGGCGTGAGCGCGCGGCCCGCGACGTGCGCCGGTCGCCTCGTCCACCCGGACTGGTCCCCCGCGCACGTCGCTCGGTCATTGGCGCTCTACCCCATCATCTCCAGGTCCCGCGGTACTTCTTGTTCAGAACTCGCCGGTGAAACGCGGGAAGGCCACGTCGCCGGCGTAGCGTGCCGAATCACCGAGGGCGTCCTCGATGCGCAGCAGCTGGTTGTACTTGGCGACCCGCTCCGAACGCGCGGGGGCGCCGGTCTTGATCTGGCCGGAGCCGACGGCGACCGCGAGGTCGGCGATGGTGGTGTCCTCGGTCTCGCCCGAACGGTGCGACATCATGGTCTTGTAGCCGTTGCGGTGGGCCAGGTCGACCGCGTCGAGGGTCTCGGTGAGGGTGCCGATCTGGTTGACCTTCACCAGCAGCGCGTTGGCCGCGCCCTTGGCGATGCCCTCTTCCAGGCGCTCCGGGTTGGTGACGAACAGGTCGTCACCGACGAGCTGCACCTTGTCACCGATGGCGTCGGTGAGCGCGACCCAGCCGTCCCAGTCGTCCTCCGACAGCGGGTCCTCGATGGAGACCAGCGGGTACTGGGTGAGCAGCTCCTCGTAGAACTGACCCATCTCCTCGGCCGAGCGGACCTTGCCCTCGAACTTGTAACCCTCACCGGGGGTGTAGAACTCGGTGGCGGCCACGTCGAGCGCGAGCGCGACATCGGTGCCGAGCTTGTAGCCCGCCTTCTGGATGGCCAGGCTGATCAGGTCGAGCGCTTCCTTGGTGCCCGCGACGTCGGGGGCGAAGCCACCCTCGTCACCCAGGCCGGTGGACAGGCCCTTCTCCTTGAGCACGGCCTTGAGTGAGTGGTACACCTCGGTGCCCCAGCGCAGCGCCTCGCGGAAGGTGGGCGCGCCGATCGGGGCGACCATGAATTCCTGCACGTCCACACCGGTGTCGGCATGCGCGCCACCGTTGAGGATGTTCATCATCGGCACGGGCAGCACGTGGGCGTTCGGGCCGCCCAGGTAGCGGAACAGCTCGAGGCCCGAGGACTCGGCGGCACCGCGGGCCACGGCCAGCGACACACCGAGCAGGGCGTTCGCGCCGAGGCGGGACTTGTCGGGGGTGCCGTCCAGATCCAGCAGGACCTGGTCGACCGTGCGCTGCTCGACGGCGTCGAGGCCGATGATGGCGGGCGCGATCTCGTCGAGGACACCCTCGACGGCCTTGGTGACGCCCTTGCCGTTGTAGCGGTCGCCACCGTCGCGCAGCTCAACGGCCTCGTGCTCACCGGTGGACGCGCCGGACGGCACGTCTGCCCTGGTCAGGGTGCCGTCGTCGAGGGCGATCTCGACCTCGACAGTGGGATTGCCGCGCGAATCCAGAATCTCGCGAGCTCCGACCTGTTCGATGATGGCCACGAAAACGACTCCTTACGACGGAAAGGCACGGTAGGTCTCACGGGATGGTCCGTGCGCAGCCGAGCCTATCGTCTCGCGGTGGCAGGCAGTAACCGGCACTCCGGGCAGGTGGCCACTAGGCGCGGCGCCCGATGCTGTAGGCGGCGGCCCGATCCCGCACGACCAGCATGTACTTGTTCGACTGGTTGTAGGCGAACAGGGCACGCTGCCAGCCGTCGGCCGAGGTCAGGTTGCCGCCGCGGGTGCAGAGGTAGCGGGCGGCGGTGAGGGCGGCGTCGTCGATGTTCTGCGGGTCGAGCACGCCGTCACCGTTGGCGTCGACGGCCCAGCGCTGCCATGTCTCGGGGATGAACTGCAGCGGGCCGACCGCCCGGTCGTAGGTGGTGTCGCCGTCGAGGCGGCCGCCGTCGGTGTCACGGATGACGGCATTGCCCTTGGTTCCGTCGAGGGCGACACCGATGATCGGCGGGCGAACGGTTCCGTCGGCGTCCACGTCGGCGCCCCGGTGGGTGCCGTGCCCACTCTCCACGCTGGCGATGCCCGCGATGGTCGTCCAGGCGATGCCGCACTCGGGCGCCGACCTGGCGAGCACGGCGGCGGCGTAGCCGTAGGCCTCGAGGGCCACCGGTGCGATGCCGAGCGCGTCGGACTGCTCGTCGGCCCAGCCGCGTAACTGCGTGGCGGCGCGACCCGGCGCATCGATATCGATGACGGGTAAGGCCACGCCGGGGCCCGGCGGCATGTCACCGGGAATCGACGCGAGCGAACTGCACCCCGTGAGCAACGCGGCCACCGCCACGGCGACGATGACGCCGGCTTTCTGCACAGACACTCAATCAATCATCCAGATCAGCGCGCCGCCATGCACATCTCACAGTGACTTCTCAGAGTTCTCAGGTCGCGACGAGGCAGATGGTCGAGCCGTGGGATACGCCCGCCTCGCGTGACATTCGCGCCTCGCCGGCCGAACAACCGATGTTCGCTTCGTCGTACACGGACGTGACGCGGCCGTCGGCACTGCTGTCGTCACAGCTCACGAGTCTCGGTAGGCCTGCGGTGCCCGCGTAACCGGTGACGCAGTCGCCGGGCCGGGCGTAACCGAGGTGGTTCTGGTCGATCGGCCCCAGGCAGACGACGACGCGCAGGTCGGTGTTGTCGTTGAGCGAGACCGATGCCGCATTGGCGTTGGTGACCTCCTCACATTTCGGGTCGGCCTGTTCGGTGTACTGGGTCCGCACCGAGAGCACCCGGTGCGTGGCGGATCGGTGCGCGCACGCGATCGTCTTCATCGACACGTTCGAAGCGCATTCGCCCACAAAGGCTCCCGCCATCGAGTCGGAGTCCTCGGCGGGTTTCGTGCAGATCACCACGGCACGGCCACCCATGGACGGCTGGGCATAGGCTTCGCGGGTTTCCGGGTGGGATTCGCAGGCCCGATCGGTGACCGGGACCTTGACGTGCAGTTCGGTGGCGATCACAACATGGGGTCCGCCGGTGAATCCGCAGGTGCTGCGTTCGATTTCGCCGCCGGACTTGCGCACATCGATGCAGTCGCCGGGGCGAAGGCCGCCCGCGTCGGTCATGTTCTTCTCGGTCGGTTCGAGGCACAGCACGGTTTCGCCGTCGGTGGGGCTCGGGTCGACTACCGCGCGGGTCGCCTGCTCGAATTTCATGCAAGCCATGGCGAACGGGTGCTGCATCGGTTCCCTGGCGAGCACCCGGTATACGGCGAGGTCGTCGGCGCAGGCGTATTCGACGGGCAGTTCGTCCCGGCTCAGGCAATCACCGACGGCCATGCGTGGTTCCTCGGGCCGGGTGAGGAAGTAGCCCGTGACTGCTCCGGCGGCAGTGAGTAATACGACGATGGCGACGATCGCGAACATCGCCGGGGGTTTGCGACGCGGTCGGCTCGGTTCCGGCGCCGGATACGGAGACGATTCCGTCCACGGCCGCACCACCGGAATGTCGGTCGACGGTGGCAGGCTCGGCGGCACAGCGCCCTCATACGGAGGGGCGGGGTGGATCATCGGGGTTCGTCTCCTTGAAAACGCTTGGGGGACAACCCGATGAGATCGGCTCGTATCGCTGCGCCGTTACACCAGCAGCTCCGCGGTGGCCCGATGCACCGGCGCCGCGAGAACGATTGCGGGATCGCCTCTTTCGACGACCTCGCCGTGGTCGAGGACCAGCAGATCGGTGCAGTGCCTGGCGACCAGTGCCATGTCGTGGCTGATCAACAGGACGGCGGTGCCGTGCTCGGCGCGCAGGCGGTCGAGCAGGGTCATGACGCCCGCGGCCGTGTGCTGGTCGAGGGCCGTGGTGATCTCGTCGCAGATCAGGACGGCCGGATCGGCGGCGAGAGCTCGCGCCAGGGCGACGCGCTGACGTTGTCCGCCCGACAGTTCGTGTGGTCGCCTGCTCGCGAGGTCGTCAGGCAGATCCACATCGGCGAGCAGGGCGTCGACCCGCTTGCGCACATCCGGTTTCGGCACGCGGGCGATCCGCCGCAGTGGCCGGGCCAGGGTCTGTTCGACGGTTCGGCGAGGATTCAACGCTGCCAACGGGTTCTGCGTCACAAGCTGAATACCGTTGGCCCCCATCTTGATCCGTCGTCGTTTCCCGACCGGCGCCCGCATCCCACCCGCCTCGACAACCCCCGCCTCCCCGATCTGCAACCCTGCGATCACCCGCGCCAACGTGGTCTTGCCTGCCCCCGAAGGCCCGACGACCGCCAAGGCCGCCCCCGCCCGCACCTCCAGATCGATCTCGCAGAGAATTCGGTGGTTGTCGACGGTGGCGGTGATTCCTTTGGCGGACAGCGCAACACCTGGTTCGCCGGTGCCGTTTGTTGCGGTATTCGCAGGTGCGGAGAAGCCCTCGGCAACCGTGACCTCGCCTCGAGGCACTTCGTCACCGGACACAGCGGCACCGTTCGTGGGGCCCGACCGGCGGGACGCGGGTACGGCGCTGGGTGGGTGGACCTCGATCACCGTGTCGGCGATGGCGTGGACGGTGGTGGTGTCGTGGCCGGACAGCAGGACAGCGGTGGAGCCGGTGACAGCGAGATCGGCTATGAGCCTGGCTATTTCGGTACGCAAGGCGCCGTGCAGGCCGGCGAGGGGTTCATCGAGGATGAGGACCGTGGGGCGGCGGAGGAGTGCGCGGGCCAAGGCGACCCGGCGTTGCTGGCCGCCGGACAGGCGACCGACGCGGCGCCGCAGGAAGCTCTCGTCCAGCCCGACGCGATCGAGCATCGCTTGCCGTTCGGCCTCGGCGCTTCTCGGCGCGGCTTCGGCGAGGAGGGCGCGAACGCGCAGCAGGGGGTTCAGTTCGGAACCAGGGTCCTGGCCGACATAGGCGATGCGCTCGCGCCGGAACATCCGCAGCGCACGGGGATCGAGCCCGAAGACGTCCTGCCCCGCCACCAGCACCGCGCCCGCACACCGCATCCCCGCGGGCACGTACCCGAGCAATGCTCGCATCGCCGTCGACTTCCCCGCCCCGGAAGCCCCCGTCAGCGCCGTCACGGTCCCGGCCTTCAACCGGAACGACAACGGCGCAAGCAACACCGCCCCGGTCTCACTCACCACCGTCAGCCCGTCGACAACCGCCACATCCCCCGCGTCGGCCGGATCAGAGCCTTTACCAGCGGCCTCGGCCGAAGCTGGGCGTCGCTCCGAGGAATACTGCCCTCGCGCGCGCCCATCCGCTGTTTCGGCGCCGATCAGTGCGGGTCGCCCGTTCGGCCGCCCAGCCGACACCGACTTCTCTGCCGAAACTTTCGGCGCCACAACGTGCTCTACACCGGAGACAGATACCGACTCGTCGGGAGTCTGCGGGCGTCGGGTTTGGCGCGCGTGCTCGGCGGTGACCACCAGGTTCACCCCCACGGCGACGATCGCGATGGCGGCGCTGGGGGCCAACACCGCCCAGGGGTTGAGGAGGATGCCGGAGGCGTTGTCGCGGACCATGATCGCCCAGTTGTCGGCCCCGAGCGCGGGCACACCGAGGAAGGAGACGGTACTCACCAGGTAGATCGCCACGACGAAACGCAGGCCGAGCTGGGTGGTGAAGACCGAGCGGAGGTTGGGCAGGATCTCCCGGAAGATCAAGTAGGGCAATGATTCTCCGCTGGCGACGGCCGCTTCGACGTAGCCGGTGGCGGCGATGCTCGCGGCCGAGGCGGCGAAGATCCGTGCGCAGTAGGGCACACCGAACACCAGCGACACCACGATCAACGCCGCTACCCCACCCTGCGGCCAGGCGGTGAGCACGAGCAGGATGCCGAGCACGGCGGGCAGGAGAATGACGAGGTCGCCCGCGAGTTCGATCACCGAACCCGCCCGCGGCCGCACCGCGGCGACCGCCCCGAGCACCGCCGACAACACGGTCACCGCCACCGCGATCACCGCCGAGACCACGAGCAGCTGCGTCCCCCCGGTCAGCAGGTGACTGAACACATCGCGCCCGAGCCGATCGGTGCCGAGCACCGCACCCCCACCCGGCTCCGCGAACGGGATCCCCACCGCCTCTTCCGCCCCGTGCGGCGCGAACAGCGGGCCGACCAGCGCACCCAACACCACCAGCCCCACCCCGAAACCCGTACCCCACCGCCACGAACGCACAACTCCCCCGAAGCGCCCCGCCGTGCGCGAAGCGCTCCGGCCGAGCCCCCACCTTTCCGTACCCATCACGCCACCTCCACGGATTCCCCCAAGCCCCAGCCCTCACGCCGGGCTCTCCTCGGAATCCACCGGTCCACACCGATCACACTCGTCTTCCTCGACCCGCCCGCCCTGCGCACCTCACCCCCACAAGACTTGGACATTTGATCACCACGCTCTGGTGGCGGCATCGGCCGAGTAGCTCCCGCCACCAGCGCGTGGTGATCTCGAGCGCCGATCATCGGGCCCCCCGGATGGACCAGGTTCGGACGAGGTCGGCGGTGGCGAGCAGCAGCATGATGACGATGGCGGTGAGGGCGACCACGGCGGCGACGGTCGCGGTGTCGCGGTCGGCCACCGAGCCCGCGAGGACGGCGCCGACACCGGGGTAGTTGAAGAGGGTTTCGACGACCAAGGCGCCACCGAAGAGCATGCCGACGGAGGTCGCATACCCGGCGACGATCGTGGGGGCGGCAAAGGGCAGCATGTGCCGGAGCAGGATGACGCGGCGCGGAAGACCGTCCAGCACAGCACTTTCCACATGCGGAGCGGCGGCGACATCGAGGAGCGCAGACCGCACCACCCGCGTGTTCCAGCCGATCTGGGGAATCGCCAGCGCCAGCACCGGAAGCACCAGCATCTCGGGTCCCGCCGGGAATCCGGAGCGATCGGTGATCGTCACGGCGGGCAGCCAGCCGGTGGCCAGCGAAAACACCAGGATCAGCACGGTGCCGCAGACGAATTCGGGAACGGCGACGGCAATGGTCGTGGTCGGCTGCAGGATTCGCGAGCCGAAGGCCTTCGGCCGCATCGCCCACCAGCAGCCGAGAGCCAGCGAGCACACCACCGTGAGCAGCAGGGCGATCCCGCCGAGCAGCAGCGTCTGCGGAAACTTGTCGGCGAGCATGTCCCCGATCGAGTTACCGCGTGCGGTCCGGCCGAAGTCACCGGTCAGCACACCGGTGATCCAGTGCCAGAACTGCACCAGCAGTGCGCGATCCAGACCGAGCTCGTGTTCCTTGGCCGCGAGCTCGGCCGCACCGGCCTCCCTGCCCAGCACCGAGCGGGCCGCGCTGCCCGGCAGCAGGTCCACCGCGACGAACACGATGGCCAGCAGCGTCACCAGCAGCACGACCCGGCGCAGCGCGGGCAGGGCGAACGCTTTCACGGCACTCACGCCAACCAGGCACGTTCCAGCTGGACGCGGGCGAAACCGCCGAGGGTCGGCAGCCCGCGCACGGACGCGGCGGCGATGTCGACACCGTCGGCCATGCCCCACACCAGGTAGCCGCCGCGCTCGAACTCGATGCGCTGCAACTCACGCACGGCACGGCCGTATTCGTCGCCCGTCGTGGCGAGCGCCTTGGCGTTGGCCGCATCGAATTCGGGGTCGCGGAAGGCGGTTTCGTTGCGGTTGGAGCCCGAGGTCATCAGCTTGTCGGCCAGGAACAGCACCGAATCGTTGGTACCCCAGGACACGGTGTAGAGCGGGGCGTTCAACCAGGTCTGGTCGTAGAACGCGCCCGACTCGGCCACCTGCACGTCGAGGCGGACACCGATCTCGGCGAGCTGGGTGGCGATCACCTTCGCCGACTCGACCTCACCGGGCACCTCGGCCTTGGTGACGAACGGGTAGCTGCGCCCGGTGTCGAAATTCGCTTCGCGCAGCAGGGTTTTCGCCCGCTCGATATCGCGGCTGCGGCGCAGCGAGGTGTCGTAGAGCGGGTCGGCGGTGCCGAGCACATCGGCGGCGACCGTGCCGAACCCGGAGTGCACCTGGTTGACCAGCGCTTCCCGGTCCACGCCCAGCCGCAACGCGGTGCGCACCCGTGCGTCGGCGAACGGCCCGTCGGCGGCGCGCATCGCGACACCGAGCATGGTGTCGTCCGGGCGACGGATCACCTGCAGATCACCACGACCCGCGGCGGTGCGGCCCGCGATGGCACCGACATTGGAGGCCAGGTCGATCTGCCCACCGAGCACCGCGTTGCCGAGCGCGGTGACGCTGTCGAACATGGTCACCTCGATGGCGTCCAGCGACGGCGGGGTGCCGTGCCAGTTCTCGTTGCGCACCAGGCGGGCGTTGCCGTTCTGGTAGGACTCGAGCCGGAACGGACCGGAGCCGACGGCGGCGGCGAAGTCGGTGGTGCCCTGCGGGACGGTGAAGGTCATCAGCCGAAGCAGCAGCGGCAGTTGGGTATTGGGTGCGGGCACGGTGAACACCACGCGGTTCGGTCCGTCGGCGACGATGTCGTTCTCGGCGACCGGCATCTTCGACGCCCCGCCCACCGACCGCAGCCGCCGCATCGACCACACCACGTCATCGGCGGTGACCGGCGCGCCGTTGTGGAACTTGGCGCCCTCGGCGATGGTGAAGGTCCAGCGGCGGTTCTCGGCGTCGGCCTCCCACCGTGCGGCCAGGCGCGGCACGACATTCGGGTTGTCGCCGGGGACGGTCAGCGCGTCGTAGACGAGGGAGGCGATCAGGAAGTCGCTCTCGTTGCTGAGATTGGCGTGCGGATCACGTTCACTACGCGCGGCGGTACCGAGCGCGCCGACGCGCAGTGTGCCGCCCGGCTTGACGGTTCCGTTCGACTCCTCGCCGCTGGTGCACGCCGCGGCCAGCAGCACTGCGGTGAGACCGATGCCGGATTGCAGCAACTGCCTGCGTGTGAAACCCATGGTGTTCCTCCTCGAGCGGCGGGCGCCGGACCCCTTCACCGGGCGCCGCAAACTAGGCGAGGCTAGCCTAAAACAGTAGCCCGGTGGTGGTCTTCCTTTCGACCGAGACCGTTCCGCCACGCCGCCCACGGCCCCCGATTCAGCGACTGCCAGCGACTTCGGGTAGAAATCAGGCTCATACCCATAAGCTATTTGCCATGAGAGCATGTTAGGTAAGTCTTGCCTAATCCATTGCCAGGCACTACCTTCGCTCATCGAGTCTCCACCACCCGCGTTCGACCGATGCGAAGAAGGGAAGGCCGGTGAAAAGCGTTCTCTCCGAACGTAAAACGATTCACCTGCACGACATCGAGTACCGCGAGTTCGAGCCGGACGCCGCCAAGGCCGTTCGCCGCCTCGCCGCCGACATCCGACATCAACTGAGTGACCCACCGCACACTGAGACCCTGCACGACGCCGCCCTGCTGGCCGAGATCGATCGCCGCGCCGGCGAACTCCCGGCATCCGTGCGACACGCCGTTCGCCCACCCGCCACCGCGGCGGGTGCCACCGTGGTGCGCGGCCTGCCGGTGAGCGACGCCGAATTCGGCCTGACGCCTGCGGATTGGCAGAGCGCGGCCGTGTCGGCGGGCGACCCGACCCATCACGGCTCGCTCGAACTCGACATCATCCTGCTGCTGCTCGCCCGGTGCGCGGGTGACCTGTTCGGCTGGCTCGGTCAGCAGAACGGGCGGCTGGTCAACAACATCGTGCCCGCCGTCGGACACGAGCACGAACAGTCCGGCGCGAGCAGCGCGACGCTGCTGAGCCCGCACTCCGAGGACGCCTTCCACGCCGAACGCGCCAATCTGCTGATGCTGGCGTGCGTGCGCAATCCGGATCGGGTGGCTACCACCGTGTCCTCGATCCGCGAGGTGGAACTCAGCGACGAGGACCGCCGCATCCTGGCCACCCCTACGGTGCCGATCCTGCCCGATGTCTCCTACGGCACCGACTTCGGATCGTTCGCGCCACCGCTGCCTACCGTCTGGGTGGACGAAAACGGTTGCGACACCATCAGATACGACCCCGCCTATACCCCGCTCGACGACGCCGACCCGGCGTTCCGCGCGGCCTACGCCCGGCTCACCGCCGAGCTCGCGCGCGTCTGTCACGCTCCGGCGCTGGCGCCCGGCGAGCTCCTGCTCGTCGACAACGATGTGGCCGTGCACGGCCGGGTGCCGTTCCGCGCCCGCTACGACGGCACCGATCGGTGGCTCAAGCGCGTCAATATCCGCCTGCCGGAACGTCGTCGGCGGAGCGAGGAAGCGTCCGAGAATGGGTACGGGCAAGAGGTGATCGCGCCGTATCGGGCGCGCACCGATCGGACGGCAGGGCAGGACAGTGCAGATGAACGAGGATCCGTTGAACAACCGTGACCGCAGCGTCGGGCTCCGAGTGCTCTCGCGCAGCGATCTGGCCGATGTGCCGATCACGCCCGCCGAGGTGGTACGGGCCGTCGAGGAGGCCTATCTCGCCTTCGCCGCGGGCGAATCCGACAACCCGCGCAAGTTGAGCGTCGCCGATCCGGGTGGCTCGTCGGTGTCGTACGCGATGCTCGGCCGCGACGGTCGCCGCCGCGTGGTGGCGATGAAGACCTCCTACAAGTTCGACCCGGGTCACGACCGCAGCACCAAGCGGTACTACACCACCATCACCCTCTACGACGACACCACCGGCGCCCCCATCGCGATGATGGACTGTGCCCGGGTGGGCGCGTTGCGCACTCCGGCGGTGTCGGCACTGCTGGTGCGCGAGACGGTCCGCCGTGGTGCCGAGAGCGCGTTGCTCATCGGTACCGGAACGCAGGGGCGCAACGCGCTGCCACACCTGCTCGCGGCGAATCCGCAGCTACGCAAGCTGATGGTGTACGGCACGCACGCGGAGGGGTTGGCGGCGGTGCACGCGCAGCTGGCCGCCGAGGTGCCGCACGCGGTGCTGGAACAGGTGGACGATCCGTACGCAGCGGCACCCACCGCCGATGTGGTGCTGGCGACGGCCGGTCCCGGCACGGAGGTCGCGCTCGAATCCGCCCATCTGGCACCGGGTTCCGTCGCGGTGCTCGTGGGCTACGGGTTGGCACCGTCGACGTTGGTCGACGCCGATCGGGTGGTGGCGACCAGCGCCGCACAGATGGCACTGACCGGCACCGACATGGCAGGCCCCGACGGCACGCTGCGCTCGGTCGACGCCGAACTCCCCCAGATCCTCACCCGCGCGGCCACGGCTCGTCGCTCCGACGACGAGAAGATCTTCGTCTACAACAGCGGGCTGGTGCTCACCGATATCGCGGTCGCCCATGCGCTGGCGGCGCGCGCGATCGCCGAGGGGCGGGGTACGGAGGTGCCGCTGTGGGACTAGCCGGCGTCGACTCCGCCCAGGTAGCCGACGAATCCCATTCCAGCACAGCCGATCTCCTACCCCACTGTGCACCGCCGATGACTGCCTACACGGACGCGGTGGAGCAGAGGCTGCTCGACGATGCGCTGCTGCTCGGTGACATCGCCGAAGCTGTCGGCGGACCGTTCCACGTGCTGTTTCCGGAGCGGGTCACGGTGAACGTCAAGGCTTTTCACGCGACGTTCACCGACGCCGGTGTCGACGGGTTCGTCTATTTCGGGAAGAAGGCCAACAAGGCGGCATGTGTGGTCCGTGCGTGCGCGGAGGCCGGTGCCGGCGTGGATGTGGCCAGCACCGGCGAGTTGGTCGCGGCACTGGCACAGGGCGTGCGCGGCGAGGATCTGATGGTCACCGGACCCGCGAAGTCCGACGATCTACTGTGGCTGGCCACGCGTCATGGCGCGCTCATCGCCATCGATGCCGTCGATGAACTCGACCGGCTCGCCGCGCTCGGCCTGTCTGCCCGGATCGTGCTTCGTGTGCTGCCGGAGGGATCGACGAGCCGGTTCGGTCTGGATCCTCAGGAACTCACGCAGACGATCGGAGCAATTACCCCGGGCGGGCCGATCAGCTTGTCCGGCTTCAGCTTCCATCTGTCGGGTTACGACGCCACCGCCCGCGCCGAACAGGCCACGGCCCTGGTCGACCACTGCCTGAGGGCACGATCCGAGGGCCATCCCGCCGACATCATCTCGATCGGCGGCGGCTTCGGCGTGGACTACCTCGATGCCGATTCATGGTCGCGCTTCCGGGAATCACTCACCGACAACTGGTTTCACGGCAGCGCGCCGACGGAGGACTACTACCCCTATCATTTCCCGTCACCGGGTGCAGACATGCTCGGCGCCGTCCTTGCACACAACGGCCTCGCGAAAAGCTTGCGTGACAACGCCATACGCGTGGCTGTCGAGCCGGGACGCGCTCTGCTCGATCGCGCGGGCAGTTCCGTCTTCCGCGTGCAGGGCGTGAAAACCCGTACGACACAGGGTCACCCGTACGCCATCCTCACCGTCGACGGCACCAGCCTGAGCCTGTCCGAACAGTGGTTCGCCAGCGAATACCTGCCCGACCCGGTGCTGTGGCCGCAGCGACCCGGCACCACGACCCCCACCTGCGTGGGCGCGACAACCTGCCTGGAATCCGATCTGCTCAGCAGACGGCGCATCCCGCTGCCCCGCCGAGCTCGCGTCGGCGACCTGCTGATCTACCCGAACACCGCCGGGTATCAGATGGATTCCAACGAGTCACCGTTCCACGAACTCCCCCTGCCGCCCAAGGTCGTGCTGCGTGAGCGCGCCGACCGGCTGCGCTGGACCCTCGACGACACTTCCCGCTGACCCCCTTCCGATGGAGGAAACCCCATGGCTCTCGTCACGCGCGTGACGGATCTGATCGGCCGCACTCCGCTGTTCGAGCTGGCCGTCACCGACAGCGGCACCCGCCTGCTGCTCAAGCTCGAACAGTTCAACCCCACCGGCGCAGCCAAGATCCGGATGGCCCGCTCGATGGTCGACGATGCCGAGCGGCGCGGTTTGCTGCGCGATGGCGGGCATATCATCGAATCTACGTCCGGCAATACCGGGCTCGGCTTGGCGGTGGTCGCGGCCGAACGTGGCTATCGGTTCACCGCCGTGGTCGACAACCACGCCTGTAAGGACAAACTGCGCGCGATGAAGGCCATGGGCACCGACCTGGTGTTCGTCGCCGACGACGGTGACGACGAACTGGCCACCTCGGCACGGGAGGACCTCGCCGAGGCGATGGCCGCCGCCCGCGACGACGCCTTCTTCACCGAGCAGCACAACAACGACGCCAACGCCGTCGGCTACTACGCGGTCGCCGAGGAATTGCTGGCCGAGGTGGAGCGGGTCGACATCCTGCTGTCGGCGGTCGGTACCGGCGGGTCGCTGTTCGGCACCGCCACCCGCCTGCGTGAACTCGGCTGCGTACCGAAGGTGATCGGGGTGGAGCCGGTCGGGTCCATCGCCTTCGGCGGCGAGGGCGGCCCGTACTGGCAGTCGGGCACCGGCACCCCGCCGGGCGCGACCATCGGCACCGCGGTCGACTACAGCCTGCTCGACGAGGGTGTGAAGGTGAGCGATGTCGACGCGTTCGCCACCGCCCGCGCCGTCGCCAGGACACACGGTCTGCTGATCGGTGGTTCCGCGGGCGGTTCGGTGCACAATGCTCTGGCCCGGCTCGAGGAATTCCCGGCCGGTTCCACCGTGGTCACCATCGTGTGCGACGGTGGCGAGAAGTACTTGGACACCGTGTTCGACGACGACTGGATGAGCGCGCGCGAGCTGCTCGACCCGGCCGCCGAATGCGAGGTCACCACACTGCTGCGCCGGTTCTCACCGCTGCGGCGCCACGACGAACTGATGGAGGTCAGGTGAGCGCGATCGCGCGCGAAACGGAGACCGGGGAGCGCTGGTGACCGGCAAGAACACCGACACCAGCGCACTGGCCAAGCTGGCGACGCCGATCGCGTTGACCCAGCTGGCCCAGATCGCGGTGTCCACCACCAATCTCGTGCTGATGGGCACGCTCGGTGTCGCGCAGGTCGCGGCGGGCGGCCTGGCGCTGGTGTTGTTCAACCAGATCCGCACCATGTGCGTCGGCCTGATCACCGGCACCGGAAATCAGATCGCCGGTGCTCTCGGCGCGGCGGGCAAACGCGGCGAGTCGGCCGACGACGAGGTGCGCGCGGTGGTCCGGGCGGCGTTCGTCATCGCCACCATCGCCGGCCTGCTCGGTGGTGCGGTGCTGATCGGTCTCGGCTGGGCCCTGTCGTGGCTCGGGCAGGACACCGCCGTTCTCGACCTGGCCCGGCCGATGATGATCGCGCTGGCACCCGGCCTGCTGCCGTGCCTGTGGTTCCAGGTGTTGCGCCAGTACACCGTGGGCATGCAGCGTCCCCAGGCCTTGCTGATGGTGACGCTCGGTTCGGTCGTGCTGAACCTGGTGCTCGCGCTCGCCTTCATCCACGGCTGGGCGGGCATCCCCGCCTCCGGTCTGACCGGCGTCGGCATCGCCACCTCGCTGGTCTTCCTGATCACCTTCGGGGTGTTCTGGGCGATGGTGCGCCGCGACGAACAGCTCGGCGCCACCCTGCCGCGGACCCCGTGGCCAGTGCGCTGGGCGACCGTGCGCGAGGAACTTCGCCTCGGCACACCCATCGCCCTGACCTACGGTTCCGAGGCGGGCATGTTCTCGGTGCTCGCGCTGGTGATGGGGAGTTTCGGCCCGGCCGCCCTGGCCGCGCACAATGTCGTGTACCAGATCATCTACATCGTCTTCCAGGTCGCGATCGGCCTGTCGCACGGTGCGTCGATCCTGGTCAGCCATGCCGTGGGCCGCGACGAGTACAGCCACGCCAAGTCGCTGGCCTGGCTCGCCCTGCGCCATGCGGGCGTGCTCGCCATCGTCACGGGGGCGGTCTACGTCCTTGCCCCCGACGTGGTGCTCGCGCCTTTCCTCGACACCTCCGACACCGCGACCGTCGAGATCGCCCACACGCTGTTGCTCATCGGCATCGTGCTGCAGTTCTTCGACGCCGCCCAGAACATCGGGACGGGCCTGCTGCGCGGGCTCAAGGAAACCTCCGCGGGCTTCCGGCTCTCGCTCGTCGGTTACTGGGGTGTCGGCATCCCGGCCGCCCTGCTGTTCGCGTTCCCACTACATCTCGGGGCGGCGGGCGTCTGGTGGGGCCTCACGGCAGGCCTGGCCACGACGGCAGCGCTCATGCTCCGCAAGTACTTCAGCCTGCTCGACCAGGCGAGTACGACTCCGCTCCCGCGCATTCCCGCGACCCAGGCAGGATGACGGGCGGCGG
Organism: Nocardia sp. GTS18; assembly: GCF_013839555.1. Classification (NCBI taxonomy): domain Bacteria; kingdom Bacillati; phylum Actinomycetota; class Actinomycetes; order Mycobacteriales; family Nocardiaceae; genus Nocardia; species Nocardia sp. GTS18. The sequence continues at coordinate 208,297 of NZ_JACBIU010000002.1, forward strand.
TCGCCAGGACCGCCGCCCGTTCGTCGTGCGAAACCGTCAGATATTCACGCCGTAATCGCGGGCGATCCCCGCGAGACCGGACGCGTATCCCTGGCCGATGGCGCGGAACTTCCACTCGTTGTTGTGCCGGTACAGCTCGCCGAAGACCATCGCGGTCTCGGTCGACGCGTCCTCGGACAGGTCGTAGCGGGCCAGCTCGACACCGGTGTTCGCGTCGGTCACCCGGATGTAGGCATTGCGGATCTGTCCGAAGGACTGCCCCCGCGCCTGGGCGTCGTGGATCGACACGGGAAAGAAGATGTTCGTGATCGACGGCGGCGTGGCGGCCAGGTCGACATTGATCACCTCGTCGTCACCGTCGCCCTCACCGGTCAGGTTGTCACCGGTGTGCTCGATGGTCCCCTCGGGCGAACGCAGGTTGTTGTAGAACACGAAATGCTGGTCCGACAGCACCTTCAGGTTGGCCCCGGTCGCCAACGCACTGGCATCGAGGTCGTGGTCGGCGCCGGTGGTGGTCCGCACGTCCCAGCCGAGACCGACCGCGACCTTGGTGAGGTTGTCGGTCTGCTTCGACAGCGAGACATTGCCGCCCTTGGCGAGTGAGACGCTCATGAAAACCCTTCTGTCCTGATCGTGTTCAGTGCTGCTGCTCGGCCCAGGTGCGCAAGGTCTCGACCCGGCCCTCCAGGGCGCGCAGCTCGGTGTCGTCGAGAACCGTTCGCTGGATGCCCCGGTCCACCGCGAAGGCCGACTGACGGTGGTCGTCGATCACATCGACGTCGATCCGCACGGCGGCGTAGTCCTCGGCCTCGGGCATCTGCTCGGCGATCACCGTCGCCCGGCCACGGGCCGACAACGCCACATTGCCGCCACCAAGGATCAGCAACGCCACCTCGGGCCGCTCCCGCAACCGGGCGAGCGACCCACGATTGGTGCGCAGGCTGATGAGGATGCGCCGGTCGCCCGCGCGCACCGGCCAGGAAACCGGAATGGCGTGCGGGGCGGGATCGGTGGTGACCAGTACCGCGATGGTTTCCTGTGGCCACACCGGCAACACGTCGAGTTCGGGATGATCTGTCAACTCGCCGTGTTCTACCGGATCGACTTCTGTTGCCATCTACCTCACCTCGACGATCGTCGGACACCCCAGCCCGCCGCGAACAGCGAGCTCGCCACCGAGTCTAAAGCGCTGTGCCACTTGCCGCTAACGTCTCGGCAGCGATCGCCGGGCATTCACCCGACCAAGATCGTTAGCCGTCGGGTAGCTGCGTACCGCACTCGGGTTCGACCGGAACCGATCTCGCGGTGTCGCGCGTGGTCAGCGCGGCCAGTGGGCGCGCCAGTCCTCGGCCGTCAGCGGTAACCGCTCCCCGCGCGCCGATTCCGCCGCGTCCTCGGCCGCACGGATGGCCGAGGCGAAATCGAGAGTGGCCTTGCGCAGGCGTTCCTCGGCGGAGTCCGGGCCACCCAACTCCACCGTGCGCAGGGCACCGGGGACCAGGTCGTCGGGCAGGCCGGCGCGGGCGCTGCGGGACCGAACCTTTTCGGCGAGCGCGAGCGCGGGCTGGGCCATGGCGATGCCGTCGAGGCAGGAGCGGCGGGCCTTCTCGGCGGATTTGCGCTCCTCCCAGGCCTTTTCCTGCGCGGCGATCTTCTCGGCCACCGAGATGCCGGGCGGCAGGTCGGCCTCGATCAGATGCGGACTGCGGTGGACGAGCTTACCGACCAGTGCCGCCGCCACGTCGTCGACGGTGAATTCGCCTGCGGCTTCGGCGATCCGGGAGTGGAACAGCACCTGCAGCAGCAGGTCGCCGAGTTCCTCCTTGATGGTCTCGTAGTCGCCGGAGCCGATGGCGTCGAGCAGTTCGTAGGTTTCCTCGAGCAGGTAGGGGCGCAGCGAATCGTGGGTCTGGGTGGTTTCCCAGCCGCCGAAGTGCCACAGCCGGTCCATCACCCGCACGGCGTCGGCCAAGCCCGCCGCGACGACGGCGGTATCGGCCGCCTCCTGAGCCTCGCTCATACGCTCGCCTCGGCGGGCACCGAAAGATCCACCATCCCTTGCGGTTTGCCGTCGAGCACCAGCAGCAGGTCGGCGACGAATTGCAGCACCGCGACATCGCGGACCCGGTCGGCGCCGACACTGTCGGTGACCCGCGGCAGCGGCAACTGCACCATTCCGCTGGCCGCCCGGTAGGTGGCGCTGGGGTAGATCCGCTTGAGCCGCATCTGTTTCGAGTCGGGCAGGTTCAGCGGGGCGATCTTCAATGTCGAGCCGGTGACCACGATCTCGGACACCTCGTACTCGCGTGCCAGCAGCCGCAGCTTCGCCACCGACACCAACCTGCCGACCTCCACCGGCACCGGCCCGTACCGGTCGACGAGCTCCTCGACGACGGCTGCCAGCGCCGAATCGTCCTGCGCGGAGGCGAGTTTGCGGTATGCCTCGAGCCGCAGCCGGTCGCTGGCGATGTAGTCGGGCGGGATGTGCGCGTCGACCGGCAGGTCGATCCGCACCTCCTTGATCTCCTCGGTGACGATCGGTTTGCCGTCGGCCGCCGCCCGGTAGGCCTCCACCGCCTCACCGACCAGCCGCACGTACAGATCGAAACCGACGCCCGCCACGTGACCGGACTGTTCGGCGCCGAGCACGTTGCCCGCGCCACGGATCTCGAGGTCCTTCATCGCCACCGCCATACCGGCGCCGAGATCGGAGTTCTGGGCGATGGTCGCCAACCGGTCGTAGGCGGTCTCGGTGAGCGGCTTCTCCGGCGGGTAAAGGAAGTAGGCGTACCCGCGCTCGCGCGAACGACCGACCCGGCCGCGCAACTGGTGCAGCTGCGAAAGGCCGAGGGAGTCGGCGCGTTCCACGATCAGGGTGTTGGCATTGGAGATGTCGAGACCGGTCTCGATGATCGTCGTGCACACCAGCACGTCGTATTCGCGCTCCCAGAAACCCTGCACGGTGCGCTCGAGCTGGTCCTCGTTCATCTGCCCGTGCGCCACGACCACCCGCGCCTCGGGCACCAGATCGCGAATCTTCTTGGCGGCCTTGTCGATCGAGGACACCCGGTTGTGCACGTAGAACACCTGACCGTCGCGCATCAGCTCGCGGCGGACGGCGGCGGTGACCTGCTTGTCGTTGTAGGCGCCCACGTAGGTGAGCACCGGATGACGTTCCTCGGGCGGGGTGAGGATGGTCGACATCTCGCGGATCCCGGCCAGGCTCATCTCCAGGGTGCGCGGAATCGGGGTGGCCGACATGGTGAGCACGTCGACATGGGTACGCAGCGCCTTGATGTGCTCCTTGTGTTCCACACCGAAGCGCTGCTCCTCGTCGACGATCACCAGGCCGAGGTCCTTCCAGCGAACCCCGGTCTGCAGCAGCCGGTGGGTGCCGACCACGATGTCGACGGATCCGTCGGCCATTCCGGCCAGGATCTCCTTGGAGTCGGACGCGTCGGTGAAGCGCGAGAGGCCCCTCACCGTCACCGGGAAGCCCGCCACCCGCTCGGTGAAGGTCTGCAGGTGCTGCTGGGCCAGCAGCGTGGTGGGGACGAGCACCACCACCTGCTTGCCGTCCTGCACCGCCTTGAACGCCGCGCGCACCGCGATCTCGGTCTTGCCATAGCCGACGTCGCCGCAGACCACGCGGTCCATCGGGACGGGCTTCTCCATATCGGCCTTCACATCGGTGATGGCGGTCATCTGGTCGACGGTCTCGGTGAACGCGAACGCGTCTTCCATCTCCTGCTGCCACGGGGTGTCCGGACCGAAGGCGTGTCCCGGCGCGGCCTGCCGGGCGGCGTAGAGCTGCACCAGTTCACCGGCGATCTCGCGAACGGCCTTGCGCGCCTTGCGTTTGGTGTTCGCCCAGTCCGAACCGCCCAGCTTGGACAGGCTCGGCAGCTCGCCGCCGACGTAGCGGGAGAGCTGATCGAGGGATTCCATCGGCACGAACAACCGGTCGCCGGGCTGGCCGCGCTTGCTCGGCGCGTACTCGATCACCAGGTATTCGCGGCGCGCACCGCCGACGGTGCGTTCGATCATCTCGACGAAGCGGCCGATGCCGTGCTGGTCGTGGACCACCATGTCACCGGCCGACAGGGCCAGCGGGTCGACCTGGTTGCGGCGCTTGGCGGGCAGCCGCTTGCCCTCGCTGGGCGCGGTGACGCGGTTGCCGGTGAGATCGGATTCGGCGACCACGACCAGGCCCGCGTCGTCGAAGATCAGCCCGTCGTGCAGCGAACCGCACAGCACACCGACCACGCCCGGCTCCGGAACCGCCCCCGCCGGAAGGAGTGCGGCGGGCACCTCGGCCTCACCGAGCCGTTCCAGCACACGCTGGGCGGTGCCGTGCCCGGTGACCACCACGACGGCACGCCCACCGGTCGCCACGTGCGCGCGCAGCGAGGCGAAGATGGTCGCGACCAGATCCTCCGACCCACGCGCGGTCGGGCCCGCCAGCACCGGCAGGTTCACCTCGACAGGATCGCCGGAACTGAGCGGGCTCAACGTCCACCAGGGCAGCCCGAGTTCGTCTGCGCTGCCGTGCAATTCGGGCAGCGAACGGTAACCGGAGGCGGCCAGGTCGAGACCGTGCGCGCCGAGCGGGGCGTCGCTGCCGAAGGAAGCCGCCGTCCAGGAGGCCTCGAGGAATTCCTCGCCGGTGCGCACCAGATCGGCCGCGCGGGTACGGATCTTCTCCGGGTCGCACAGCAGCAGGTGGGTGCCCTCGGGCAGAGCCTCGGTGAGCAGGCTCAGCTTGCCGGGCGCCAGGACGGGAAGCAGCGCCTCCATGCCGTCGACCGGGATGCCCTCGGCGATCTTGTCGAGCATTTCGACGAGCGCGGCGTCGGCGGCATTGTCGACCGCGACCGCGGCGGCGCGTTCGCGCACCGGCTCGGTGAGCAGCAGTTCGCGGCACGGCTGGGCCACGACCACCTCGACGCTCAGATCGTCGATGGAGCGCTGATCGGCGACGGCGAACGGGCGGAGCTCGGTGACCTCGTCGCCCCAGAACTCCACGCGCACAGGATGATCGGCGGTGGGCGGGAACAGGTCGAGAATGCCGCCGCGCACCGCGAACTCGCCACGCTTGCCGACCATGTCGACTCGGGTGTAGGCGAATTCGACCAGGCGCGCGAGCAGGGCGTCGAAGTCGTGGTCCTCGCCGACGCGCAACACGATGGGCTCGATATCGCCGAGGCCCGCCGTCATCGGCTGCATCAGCGACCGCACCGTGGTGACCACCACACGCAGCGGTTCCGGGTACACCGGGTCGTCGGGGTGGGCGAGCCTGCGCAGCACCTCCAGCCTGCGCCCGACCGTGTCGGGTCCGGGTGAGAGGCGTTCGTGCGGCAGCGTCTCCCAGGACGGGAACATCGCCACCGAGTCGCCGAGCATCTCGGCCAGCTCGACGGTCAGGTCGTCGGCCTCGCGGCCGGTCGCCGTGACGACGACCAGCGGACGCTGGGCGGCCACGGTGCTCGCGACGAACGCGCGCACCGCCGAGGGGGCCACCAGTTCCACCCCGGACTTGCCGACCAGATCGGCCACCGTCCGCAGCGCGGCATCACCCCCAGCCGCCTCGGCCAGACCGGCGAGCGGGGGACGAAGGGAGGACATGAACGCTCCTGAATGCGCAGACGGGATGGTCGAGGAGGACGTAGCAAAGTCTAGTCACCGGGTCCGACATCTCCCCGAGCTGGGCGAGACTCCGCCCACGCGGCGTAGGGTCGCAAGCGTGAGTCTGGCTCAACGTGAACGCCACGCCCTTGTTCGGTCGGCACTCGCGGCGGGTGCCGAAGCGCCGACGCTGTGCGGCACCTGGACCGTCTACGACCTCGCCGCCCACCTGGTTGTGCGCGAACGCAGGCCCGATGCCGCGCTCGGCATCCTCCTGAAGCCGATGGCGGGCTACCTCGACAGACAACAGGCCAAGATCCGGCAGCGCCCGTTCCCGGAGCTCGCCGAGCAGATCCGCACCGGTCCACCGCTGTGGTCACCGCTGCGCCCGGTCGACGCGATGGTGAACCTGACCGAGATGTTCATCCACCACGAAGACATCCGCCGCGGCGAACCAGGTTGGGAACCAAGGCAATTGGCCGATGCCGACGAGCAGCGGCTGTGGCGGGCGCTGCGGGCGATCGCCCGGGCGAACTACCGCAGGTCGCCCGTGCCGCTGGTACTGGCCACGCCGGGCGGCGAGCGGATCACCGCGCACGCGGGCACCGGCGACGCGGTGGTGCTCACCGGCCCGCCGTCGGAACTGCTGCTGCACGCCTTCGGTCGCGACGAGGTGCGGATCGAGGCGAGCGGACCCGACGCCGACGTGCGGGCCGTGCTCGCCACCGACCGCAGCGTCTAGACCACGTAGCGGCGCAACCGGCGCGCCGCGAACTCCCGGAAATACGACAGCTTCTCGGGCGGAACGATCGAGGGCAGCAGGAAATACCAGGCCCGTTCCATCCGGGTGGCCATCTGATCCATCGACTCGGTGCCCACCGCGACGATGTGCACGCCCGCGGTGAGTTCCTGCAGCAACAGCCCGACCACCTCGGCGTCGAGATCGGCGAGCAGGTCGCCCTGGGAGATCGCCCGCTCCGACAGCACCCGGTACGTCTCACCCCAGGTCTTGGCGATGTTGTCGCCCTGGGCGCCCCGATAGTCACCGATCTGGTGGGTGAGTTTGAGCATCGCACCGACCATCGGATCGTTCATCGACAGATCGGCGACCACATAGGTGATGCCGATGCACGCCTCGAGCGCGGGCACCCGGGAATCGAAGAAACCCTGACACGACCCGATGAGCCGTTCGTTGCCCTGATCGACCACCGCCCGTGCCAGCTCCTCCTTGGAGCCGAAGTGAAAGTACAAGGCGCCCTTGGTCACATTGGACTGCGCGATGATTTCGCTGAGGCTCGCGTTGGCGTAGCCCAAACGGAGAAAGACATCGGCAGCGCCAGCAAGGACGGAGTCGCGGGTGATCTCCGCGCGCGCTTGCCTAGCCATCAGATCCGCCTGTCATCCAATAATCCAGCCATCCTGAAGTAGACCGACATCCCGAAATTGATCGACATACCGCCCGGCAGCACCCAAAAGGATGGGTGAACCGTACCACCAGACCCCTCGGGGGCACCCGAATCCTGGATTCGCTTCCGGCACGGGCGCTATCGACCGGTTACCCCGGCTTGGGCCCCGCGATGTTCGTATTCCATTCGGAGCTGAGACCCGGTTCGGCTTCCAAGTGGCTCAAACCGTTCCAGCACAGGTTCACCAGATGCGCCGCGACCACTTCCTTCGGCGGGGTGCGCTCGTCGAGCCACCAGGTGGCCGCCGTCGACACCATGCCGACGAGCGCCTGGGCGTAGAGCGGGGCGAGGCTGGTGTCGAGATCGCGGCGGGCGAAGTCGCCCGCGAGAATGTGCGCCACCTGATTGACGGCCTCGTTGAGCAGGCTCGAGTACCGGCCGTCGGCGTTGGGCGCCGGCTGGTCGCGCACCAGGATGCGGAATCCGTCGGTGCGTTCCTCGATGTAGGTGAGCAGCGCGAGCGCCACCTGTTCGAGCCGCAACCGCGACCGGTTCTGGGTGAGCGAGGAGGTGACCATGTCGAGCAGCATCGACATCTCGCGGTCGACCACCACCGCGTAGAGCCCTTCCTTACCCCCGAAATGCTCGTAGACCACCGGCTTGGACACCTGCGCACGCTGCGCGATCTCCTCGATCGACGTGGCGTCGTAGCCCCGCTCCGCGAACAACGCGCGACCGATCTCGATCAACTGCTGGCGCCGCTGCGTACCGGTCATCCTCGGCCTGGCCACCCGACCCGGATCACTAGAAGACAACTTCCCTGCCTCTCCACCACCTGCCGGACCCACCACCCCCAACTGTCTCAGACCGCACAACGCCACCACATCCCCACCCTGCCGACGACTGATCTCGCGAGCACATGGGTAACTCGTCGGGTACCGGCTGACCAGGCCACTTCCGCACGCTTGCCGCGTTTCCGACTCGCCCCGCACCTGAGTCCGGCCAAAATTCGCGGAGTGGCGGGCAAGCCAAAATTCGCGGAGAGGCGGACTGCTATGCGAGGATCATGGCCGTGCCGTAGCACAGTGGTGGGCTCTGACTGCCCACTGGTGTGGCGATCCGCCGTAGTGTAATGGCAGCACCTCTGATTTTGGTTCAGATAGTTCAGGTTCGAGTCCTGGCGGCGGAGCACACACGGGCACAGTGACGTATCGTCGGCCCGCACCCCATCACCGACCGACCGAACCCGCCACAGCACACTCGCTGACCGGCAGCCGAGGGAGATCCATGCCACCGCAGACCGCCGTCGTCGTTCTCGCAGCCGGGGCTGGGACGCGAATGCGGTCGAAGACTCCGAAAGTGCTGCATCCGCTCGCGGGACGCTCGATGCTCTCGCACGCGCTGCACGCCGCGGCGGAGATCGACCCCACCCACCTGATCACCGTCGTCGGGCACGACCGCGACAAGGTCGGCGCCGCCGTCGCCGAGGTCGGCAAGGAACTCGGACGCGAAATCGTCTGTGCGGTACAGGAACAGCAGCTCGGCACCGGCCACGCCGTGCAGTGCGCGCTCGAGGCCGTGCCCGCCGATTTCACCGGTGACCTGCTCGTCACCTCCGCCGATGTGCCGCTACTCGACGGGCACACCCTCGGTGCCCTGCTCGACGAGCACCGCAGCTACGCCGAACGACCGGCGGTCACGGTGCTCACCTTCGTCCCCGACGACCCGAACGGCTACGGCCGGATCGTGCGCGACGACGACGGTCAGGTCGCCGAGATCGTCGAGCACGCCGACGCGACCCCGGCCCAGGCCAAGATCAAAGAGGTCAATTCCGGCGTCTACGCCTTCGACGCCGCCGTGCTGCGCACCATGATCGGGCGGCTGTCCACGGCCAATGCCCAGCACGAGCTGTACCTCACCGACGTGCTGCGGCTGGCCCGCGAGGCCGGGCATCCCGTGCACGGCGCGCGACTGGTCGATTCGAACAAGGTCACCGGGGTCAACGACCGGGTGCAGTTGTCGCAGGCCGGTGCCACGCTCAACCGCTACATCCTCGAGCGGCACATGCGCGCGGGCGTCACCGTCATCGATCCGGCCACCACCTGGGTCGACGCGAGTGTGCGGATCGGGCGCGACGCGGTCCTTCGCCCCGGAACCCAGCTGTTCGGCGAGACCCACATCGGGGAGGACGCCGAGATCGGGCCCGACACCACGCTCACCGATGTGATCGTCGGCGCGGGCGCCAAGGTGGTGCGCACCCACGGCGAGCAGGCCGAGATCGGCGAGAACGCCAACGTCGGACCGTTCAGCTACCTGCGCCCCGGCACCGTGCTCGGCGAGCACGGCAAGCTCGGCGCGTTCGTCGAGACCAAGAACGCGACGGTCGGCGCGCACTCCAAGGTTCCGCACCTCACCTACGTCGGTGACGCGACGATCGGCGAGTACAGCAACATCGGCGCGTCCAGTGTTTTCGTGAACTACGACGGGGTGAACAAGCACCACACTGTGGTCGGTTCCCACGTGCGGACCGGCAGCGACACCATGTTCATCGCTCCGGTAACCGTGGGTGACGGCGCCTATACGGGTGCGGGTACTGTACTGCGCAGGAGCGTTCCACCCGGGGCACTTGCCGTGTCGGGTGGGCCACAGCGCACCATTGAGAACTGGGTGCAGCGCTACCGTCCCGGAACCGCTGCGGCACGCGCGGCGGCGGAAGCCATCGCGGCAGACGAGACGTCGAACAAGGCAATCGAGCAAAAGGATGGCAACCAGCAGTGACCGCGTTCTCGATCGACAATCAGAAGAACTTGATGCTCTTCGCCGGCCGGTCACATCCTGAGCTTGCCGAGCAGGTCGCCAAGGAACTCGATGTCGACATCACCCCGCAGACCGCGCGTGAGTTCGCCAACGGTGAGATCTTCGTCCGGTTCGAGGAGTCGGTGCGCGGTTCCGACGCCTTCGTGCTGCAGAGCTTCCCGGCCCCGCTGAACCAGTGGCTGATGGAACAGCTCATCATGATCGACGCGCTCAAGCGCGGTTCGGCCAAGCGGATCACCGCCGTGCTGCCGTTCTACCCCTACGCCCGCCAGGACAAGAAGCACCGCGGCCGCGAGCCCATCTCCGCCCGCCTCGTCGCCGACCTGCTCAAGACCGCCGGTGCCGACCGCATCATCAGCGTCGACCTGCACACCGACCAGATCCAGGGCTTCTTCGACGGCCCCGTCGATCACATGCACGCGCTTGTGCAGCTGTCGGACTACATCCGCACCAACTACTCCACCGACAACCTGGCCGTGGTCTCCCCCGACGCCGGCCGCGTGAAGGTCGCCGAGAAGTGGGCCGACGCGCTCGGTGGCACCCCGCTGTCGTTCATCCACAAGACCCGCGACCCGTTGGTCCCCAACCAGGTGAAGTCCAACCGCGTCGTCGGTGACGTCGAGGGCCGCACCTGCGTGCTGATCGACGACATGATCGACACCGGTGGCACCATCGCCGGTGCGGTGAAGGTGCTCAAGGAAGCCGGCGCGGGCGATGTCATCATCGCGGCCACCCACGGTGTGCTCAGCGACCCGGCCGCCGAGCGCCTCGCCAACTGCGGTGCCAAGGAAGTCGTCATCACCAACACTCTGCCGATCAGCGAGGAGAAGAAGTTCCCGACGCTGACGGTGCTGTCGATCGCGCCGCTGCTGGCCCGCACCATCCGCGAGGTCTTCGAAAACGGCTCGGTGACGGGCCTCTTCAACGGCAACGCTTGAGTTTGCTCACTGACGGCCCTCGGCATCGCGCCGGGGGCCGTTCGTGTGTCGGCATCGTGGTGCCGAGGGTCGGTTGGGTGATACTGGGAACGGTAGCCCGACGATAGCCCGATCTGGGAGGTCTCGATGAGCACACCGCAGGAATCCGGATCCGGGGAGGGCGAGTACCGGCCTCGGCATGCCAAGCCGGAGCGGCCCGAGGTGTCGTATTCGCTGTCGGACGAGCCGGTCGAGCCATCCCATGGCGCCCACGAGGCCAAATATCCCGGCAGGCCCGAGGTGTCCTACGGTGGGTTGCCCGTCGACGACTCCGATGGTGATGTCGAGGCGCCCGCGGGTAAGACCTGGTCGACAGTGGCGTTCGTGTTCGCCGTGATCGCACTGCTGTTCTTCCCGATCATCTTCGGAGTGCTCGGGATCGCGGCGGGGCTGTACGGGAGCAAGAAAGGTGAACCGCTCGGCAACTGGTCGGCCGTGGCTGCGCTGTTCGCGTTGCTCGCGGGACTGGCGATCCGGGTGTTCTTCTTCGACGCCGACATCATCCCGTCACAGAACTGAGAACCGCACGCACGATGAACGCTTTCACCGGTTTCCCCCTGGCGGGCCTGGACTTCTACGAGGATCTGGAGGCCGACAACTCCAAGGCCTTCTGGACCGCGCACAAACACACCTACGACGAGGCGGTGCGGGCGCCGATGGTCGCCCTCACCGCCGAACTGGCGGCCGAATTCGGGGACGCCAGAGTTTTCCGGCCCTACCGCGACGTCCGATTCTCCGCCGACAAGACGCCCTACAAGACTCATCAGGGCGCGGTGGTCCACCTTTCCCCGGGTGTGGGCTGGTATGTGCAGCTCAGCGCGGCCGGGCTGTCCGTCGGCGGCGGCTGTTTCCGGCCCGCGCCGAGTGCCCTGGCCGTCCTGCGCGCCACCATCGACGACGACGTGCGTGGCCGCGAACTGGAGAGCATCCTGGCCGCGATCACGGCCGCCGGTTTCGACCTCGGCGGCGAACAGCTCAAGACCCGCCCCAAGGGTTACCCCGTCGACCATCCGCGCATCGGATTGCTCCGCCACAAGTCGCTGATCGTTCGGCGCGACTACGGCGCACCCGACTGGCTCGAGACCCCCGCGGGCGTCACCGAGGTCCGGCGAGCCTGGAACGAGCTACGTCCGCTCATCGAATGGCTGGCCGCCGTCCTCGAAGGCGTCGACTGATCCGCGCGGGCGTGCCTTCCCGGCGCCGGTCGGCCCACGGGCCGATACTGGCACCATGAGCCGTGAACCGCTGGACATGGACATGGGCGACGACGATCAGGCCGACGACATCATCGAATACGAACGCAATATCGAAGACCCGCCCGCGGACTACGTGATCCGCAACCGCGAGGCCGACGCCGACGGCTTCCTCGGTATCAGCGAGGAACTGTCCGAGGAGTGGACCGAGAGCGGCGAGCGCCACGAGGAGATGGAAGAAGACGAGCGCCCCGCCGAAGAGGCCGCCGTCCGCGCTTTCGACGAGGACTCCCTCGACAACGCCGACCTCGACGGGGACGAGAACCTGATCAGCGGCGAAGGGGTCGCCGACGAACTCGACCTCTAGAACCGCCACACCCTGACGACCTGCTCGATCGGCCTCCTGCCGACCGCGGCAGTTCCGTCGTAGTCACGGTCAACGACGCTCGGCCAGAACGAGGGTGAAGCGGTTCTCGGGGTCGGTCCAAGTGTGGGTGGGGGTGAAGCCCGCGCCGTCGAGTTCGGCGCTGAGGGCTTCGGGGCGGAACTTGGCCGAGATCTCGGTGCGCATCTCCTCGCCCGCCGCGAAGTCGACGGTGAGGCCCAGATCCGCGACGGTCGCGGTCATGGCTTCGGTCGCGCGCAGGCGCATTTCGATCCACTCGTTCGTGGGATCCCAGAGCGCGATGTGCTCGAACTTGTCCGGCTCGAAATCGGCGGACAGCCGGTTGTTGAGGACGTGCAGGACATTGCGGTTGAACTCGGCGGTGACACCCGCGGCGTCGTCGTAGGCGGGAACGACGATCTCGGGGGCGACCACGAGGCCCGCGCCGAGCAGCAGCAGTTCCCCGGGTTCGAGGACCTCGTTGATGCCGGCCAGGAATTCCGCGCGCTCGGCGGGCACCAGGTTACCGATGGTTCCGCCGAGGAAGGCGATCATCCGCCGCCCGCCCCTCGGCAGGTTGTGCAGGGTGTCGGTGAAGTCGCTGACCACGCCGTGCACGGACAGGCTCGGGTACTCGGCGGCCAGTTCGGTTGCCGCGCCGCGTAGGGCCGATGCGGAAACATCCTGTGGTACATAGGTTTTCAGCGAACCGACCGCCGTGAGCGCGTCGAGGAGCAGCCGGGTCTTGGCCGCCGAGCCCGCGCCGAGTTCCACCAGTACATCGGCGCGAGCGGCGGCCGCGATCTCGTCGACCACATCGCGCAGCAGCGCCCGTTCGGTTCGGGTGGGGTAGTACTCGGGCAGTTCGGTGATCGCCTCGAACAATTCGCTGCCGCGGGCATCGTAGAACCACTTGGGCGGCAGCGACTTCGGGGCGGCGGTGAGTCCGGCGCGGGCGTCGGCTCGCAGGGCCTCGGTGAGATCGGCGTCGGTGAGGTGGATGTCCAGCAGCGGCGCGGTCATGAACGGACCCTTTCGGTGGCGGGGAATTCCAGAGCGGTGATGGTGCAGTGGCCGGGCGAGGCGGTCACCAGCTGACGATCCGCGATCGGTCGCCACCGTGGATCGTCGTCGTACGGTTCCGAGGACAGCACGGCGTAATCGTCGGTGACCAGCACCGACAAGGCATGCCAGCAAGTGGTGGCCCAGAGCTCGGAACCGTTGCCGAGCAACAGATTCAAGCGGGCATTGGGCTGATGATGCAGCACGGTGGTCACCAGTAATCGCAGCGCGTCGGCCGGCGACGTGACCGGACCGTCGGGGTCGATCGCGGCGAGCAGAGCGCGCAGCACGACCCACAGTGCCGCCGCGTCGGTGAGCGCTTCGGCGTGTAGGAACATCGAGGCCGAGGCGGACGGGTCGAGAAAAGGCGCCAAGTCGGTGAGGACGGTGGGCAGGGTGGTTCGCCACTCCTGCACGACACCGTTGTGACTGAAGGCCCAGTGGTCGTCGGTGAAGGGGGCACAGGCGGAGCGTTCGATCGGCATGCCGACGGTGGCCGAGCGGACGGCCGCGAGCACCGCTCGGGACTCGAGCTGCCCGAGGACCTCGGCGACAGCCGGATCGGTCCAGATGGGGGCGGGATTGCGGTAGCGGGTCACCGCGTCGCGAGCGCCGTCCATGCCGACCTCCGCGCGGCGCCACCAGGCGACGCCGAAACCGTCGGCGTTGATGGTGCCGCCGGCACGCATATCGAGCGGCGCCCAGGACTGGGCGTAGAGCGAATGCGAGCCGCGCAACACCAATTCACCGACCGCGACCGGTTGGCCGACATAGCCGAGGTGTCTGCACATCAGCGTTCGTCCTCGCGCAGGTCGCGGGCCAGGCGGAACCCGGCGAAGATCTGCCTGCGGATCGGGTGGTCCCAGTTGCGGAAGGTACCGCGGCAGGCCACCTCGTCGGTGCCGAACGAACCGCCGCGCAGGATCCGGTAGTCCCCACCGAAGAAAACCTCCGAGTACTCCCGGTACGGGAACGCACGGAACCCCGGGTAGGCCTCGAAGCCGGAGGAACACCACTCCCAGACGTCACCGATCAGCTGGTGCACCCCGGTTGCCGACGCACCGGCCGGATACGCGCCGACCTCGGCCGGTTCCAGATGCCGCTGGCCGAGGTTGGCGGTGCGCTCGCTCGGCTCGTCCTCGCCCCACGGATAGCGCCGCGACGCGCCGGTGGCCGGGTCGAACCGCGCCGCCTTCTCCCACTCCGCCTCGGTGGGCAACCGCTTACCCGCCCACCGCGCATAGGCCTCCGCCTCGAACCAGCACACATGCACCACCGGCTGACGTGGCCGCAACGCGGTACGCACCCCGAAAGCCCTTCGGTACCACTGATTCCCCTCGCACTCCCAGAACTGCGGCGCGACCAGCCCCGCCTCCTGCCGGTGCGCCCACCCATGCTCCGACCACAGCTCACGGCGCTCGTAGCCGCCGTCGTCGATGAACGCCAGGTACTGCTCGTTGGTCACCGGGGCGACATCGATGGCGAAACCCTCCACATACACCGGATGCGCGGGCCGTTCATTGTCCAGCGCCCAGGGATCGGCTGATGTGCCCATCACGAACTCGCCTGCGGGAACGGCTACTTCACCGTCGATCGGAACCCGCGCGGACGGCGCGGGTGGCGCCGACAGCACCGGTGCGCCCAGGCGCAACTGGTGGGTGGCCAGCATGGTTTCGTCGTGTTGCTGTTCGTGCTGAGCGATCATCCCGAAGGCGAAACCATTGTCCACCAGTGGGTTTCCCAGCAGTGGACTGGATTCGAGAACGTCGAAGACCTTCTCGCGCACGGTGCCCACATAGCCACGCGCCTGCTCCGGATTCAGCAGCGGCAGCGCGGGCCGGTTCGCCCTGGCGTGCTTGAAGGCGTCGTACAGCTCGTCGATATCGCTGCGCACAGGTTCCCGGCCGCCGACATCGCGCACCAGCCAGAGCTCCTCCTGGTTGCCGATGTGGGCGAGATCCCAGACCAGTGGCGACATCAGGGGTGAATGCTGCGCGACGAGGTCGGCCTCGTCGACGCTGTCGGTGAGCACGGCGGTGCGGCGGCGGGCACGAGCGAGCACCTCGGCGATCCTGGCTCGCGTACGTTCGCGGTCGGCATGGTCGGCGGGTGCGGAAAGTGTCACGAGCGGATCTCCGAGTGAGGCTGGGCGACAGGGATCTTCACAGCGGCAGGCAGGGTCGGCCCATCGGGCGCGCGGCGTCGATTCATCGCGAACCCTCCGAGCTCTCCAACTGGTCCGAGGGGCTGCGGGCCAGGCGACATCGACGCGCCGCGTCGGCCAATTCCTGTGCTGCGGCGGGTGTTCTGGCATGCTGTGCCGCCAGTTCGAGTACGTCCACCGCCACCTGGCGCACCTGCGGGTCGAGCAGCCCGTGGCGCGCGGCTGTGGTCCACTCCCCTGCTGTCGGCGCGGCGAGAGCTGTGGCCTCGGCGACCACTTCGGGTGTCGAGAGCAGGGCGTCGAACAGGTGAATCGGGGTGGTCCAGGTATCGCCGGGTTGGGTGTCGAGGTAGCGGATCTCGAGGTGTCCGGAGGCTCGGACCGGCGGGAACAGGGTGGTGAGGTGGTAGTCGAGGTCGGCGCGGGTGGGGCGGCGGCCGACCTCGTCGTCGAGTGCGCCCGAGAGCCAGTCGGCGAAGGTCGCACCCGGCGGGGGCGACCAGTCGGCGTCGGGTTCGGTGCAGCGCACGCACAGCAGCGGCACGTCGAGCGCCCAGCGCGCGTAGGCGGTGATCGGGTCGGCCCAGTCGGACACCGGCGGCCTGGTGCGAGCCGGGTCGAGCCGCAACCAGGTGCGCATACGCTGGGAAACCCAATCCCCGCACGGTATTCCGTGCAAGGTGGGCGAGCACGCGAACGCCGCGATCAGTGCGGGCCCGAGCACGTAGAGCGCGGTCCAGCGGGCGCGCACCTCGGCCGGGTCGGCCCCGGCGTCGACGCTGACCTGGGTGGCGGCGGTATTGCACATCATCAGGCCGCCGAAGGGGCCGATGCCGGCGAACGCGCGTTCCATCGCCGCGTATCGGGGCAACCGGAGTAGTCGCTCGGCCGGGCGGTGCGCGTCGGCGGACGCGGCGGTGACGGTGATTTCCCTGGTGGCGAGCAAGTCCCGCAAACGGGCCGCATCTGCCCGCAGATTCCGCGTGAGCTCCGCCGGATCGGCGAAAGGTGCGCTGGAGAGTTCGATCTGACCACCGGGTTCGATGGTCACCGCGCTGCCACCGGACAGCGCGAGCGCGGGTGAGGCAGGGGCGAGGGAGGTCGGAGCATGTGGCCCGAGGGCCGAGGAGAGCTGGTCGAGCGAGGGTCTCGCACCGGTGGGTCCGGCGGTGAGCCATTCGAGTTCGGCACCGATCAGCGTGGGTGGCCCGAGCTTGAAACAGACACCGCCCACGTAGGCCTCAGCCGCCGCCCGCGACGACAATTCGCCCTGGTCGCAGGCGGAATCCGGCCAGGAGGAACGTTCCAGGGTGACCGCCATGCCAACCTCCACGTGGTGAGCGCCGCCGGGGCTCGGCGCATGTCGTTCATTCCAGGGTAGCGAGAGACACCGACAGAAAAAGTGTCGAGAAGCCGAACACCGATCGGCGCTAGGGTCGTCGCCATGCTGGATTTCGCCGCCATTACCGCCGCCACGCCGGGCCTTGCCGACGGCAAGGTCTTCCTCGACAGCGCGGGCTCGTCGCTGCCGCCGCGCATCGTCACCGACACCGTGATCGCCCATCTTCGTCGCGAAGCCGACATCGGTGGCTACCGTGCGGCAAACGAACGACTCGACGACCTCGCCGCCGTGAAGACCTCCATCGCCACACTGATCGGCGCCACCCCCGACACCATCGCGCTCAGCGACAGTGCCACCAGGTCATGGGCCGATTTCGCCTATTCGGTGCCGCTGCGCCCCGGCGACCGCGTGCTGATCTCCGGCGCCGACTACGCGAGCAATGCCATCGCCGCGCTGCAGCGCGCCGCCGCCACCGGCGCGGTGGTCGAGCGCATTCCCAGCGACGACACCGGCCGCCTCGACACCGCGGCCCTGGCGAACATGCTCGACGAGCGCGTACGCCTGGTCTCGCTGCAGCACGCGCCGACCAACGGCGGTCTGGTGAACCCGGTCGCCGAGGCCACCCGCATCGCGAAACAAGCCGGTGCGATCGTTCTGCTCGATGCCTGCCAATCGATCGGCCAGCTGGCGATCGACGTGATCGAACTCGGTGTCGACGCCCTGTCCGCCACCGGCCGCAAGTGGTTGCGCGGCCCGCGCGGCACCGGATTCCTTTATGTGCGTAACGAACTCGCGCACACGATGGAACCCGCCCGCCTCGACCTGCACAGCGCCACCTGGACCGGCCCCACCGACTACCGTCTCGCCGACGGCGCCCAGCGCTTCGAGTTCTGGGAGTGCGATGTGGCCGCGCGCCTCGGCCTCGGCGCCGCCGTGGACTACCTGCTCGAACTCGGCCCCGCCGAGGCCTACGCGGCGGTGGCGGCCCGCGCGGAATACCTGCGCGAAGCCATGACCGACCTGCCCGGCGTGACCGTGCGCGATCTGGGGACCGAGCACAGCGGCATCGTCTCGTTCACCGCCGACGGCCACGATCCGGACCAGCTGCGTGACCGGCTCGCCGAGCACGCCGTCACCGTCACCGTCAGCCGCGCCACCTCGGCGCTGCTCGACATGACCGAGCGCGCATTGCCCGCCATCCTGCGCGCCTCACCGCACTACTTCGTCAGCCGCTCCGATCTCGACCGTTTCGTCGCGACCTTGGCAACCCTGACACAGCGCTGACCGGCGGATCACACGTTCGGCCCGCTGCCTCCGGCAGGCAATTGCCCCGGTGTGGCCAGAGCAGTCGGAGGCAGCGGCTATCGTGTTCACACAGGGGTGCCCGGGGGCAATTGGGGTTAACACCGGAATCACGGGGCGGGATCTGTTGGGAGCACGGCCGTAACCGATCGTTGGCGTAAAGGGAGTCCGACGTTGAGCAGGTTCACCGACGAAATGTTTGCCACAGCGCTGTCCAGCCCGCGTGGGCTGGTCACCGGAGAACCCGAGGCACCGCTTCGGCAGACCTGGGGGGAAATCCATCGCCAGGCGCGGCGGATGGCGGGCGGTCTCGCGGCCGCCGGGATCGGGCACGGCGATGCCGTGGGTGTGCTCGCCGGGCTGCCGGTCGACATCGCCCCTGTGTGCCAAGGGATCTGGATGCGTGGCGCCTCGATCACGATGCTGCACCAGCCGACGCCACGCACCGACCTCGCGGTCTGGGTACGCGACACCGAAACAGTCCTGAACATGATCGACGCGAAGGCCGTGGTGCTCGGTGAGCCGTTCGCACCCGCCGAACCGGTGCTCCGGGAGCGCGGGATCACGGTGGTGCGGGTAGCGGAGCTGGCGGAGGGCACCGACAGCGACCCGGTGCCGACCACCGAGGACGATATCGCCCTGCAGCAGTTGACCTCCGGGTCGACCGGTTCGCCGAAGGCCGTGCGCATCACCCACGGCAACTTCTACGTCAACGCCTACGCGATGTTCAATCGCGTCAAGTTCCAGACCGACGACGACGTGATGGTCAGCTGGCTGCCGCTGTTCCACGACATGGGCATGGTCGGATTCCTCAGTGTGCCCATGCAGTTCGGTGCCGAGGTGGTGTGCGTGACGCCGCTCGATTTCCTGGCCAGGCCGCTGCTGTGGGCCGAACTCATCGCCAAGTATCGCGGGACTGTCACGGCCGCACCGAATTTCGCGTATTCGCTGCTGGCGCGCAGGCTACGGCAGGCCGAACCGGGCAGCATGGACCTGTCGAGTGTGCGCTACATGTGGAACGGCGCCGAGCCGGTCGACCCCGACACCATGACGGCCCTGGCCGAGGCCGGAAAACAGTTCGGCCTCAACCCGTCCGCCCTCACCCCCGTCTACGGCATGGCCGAAACCACCCTCGCCGTGTCGATTCCCGATCCCGGTCACGGCATGGTGCTCGATATCGTCGACGCGGATCTGCTCGAGGCCGTCGGCAAGGCGGTGCCCGTCGCCGAGGACGGCCATCACGGCACGCCGCGCAAACTGCCGACCCTCGGCCACCTGGTCGACGATCTCGAAGGCCGGGTGGTCGACGACGAGCGTCAGCCGCTGCCGGTGCGCTCGGTGGGCGTCATCGAATTGCGCGGCCCCGCCGTCACTTCGGGCTACGTCACCGTCGACGGTTTCCGCCCCGCCCAGGACGCCGACGGCTGGCTCGACACCGGCGACATCGGCTACTTCACCGACGACGGCCTCATCGTGGTGTGCGGCCGCATGAAGGACGTCATCATCATGGGCGGCCGCAACATCTACCCCACCGATATCGAACGCGCTGCCCTGCGCGTCCAGGGCGTACGGCCCGGCAATGCCGTAGCGGTCCGCCTCGACGCGGGCGACAAGCGCGAAAGCTTCGCCGTGGTGGTCGAATCCAACGACTATCAGGTCCCCGACGAGGTGAAACGCATCGAACGCGAGATCGTCCACGAGGTGTTCGCCGAGGTAGGCGCCCGCCCTCGCACCGTTGCCATTCTCGGCCCCGGCGCCCTCCCGAAGACCTCTTCGGGAAAGCTCCGCCGCACCGCCACGGCAGCCCACCTCCGCTGACGACAACGAGCCCTCCCCGAAATCGGGGAGGGCTCGTGTCGGAAGTTCGCTAGTGCAACTGGTTCTGGGCGGTTTCCAAACCGGCCTTCAGCAACAACTCCACCGCATCGGCAGCCTGCTCCACGATCACCGGCACCTCTTTGCGCTCGGGAGCCGAGAACGGCTTGAGCACATAATCAGCCGGATCCTGACGGCCCGGCGGACGGCTGATGCCGATCCGGGTACGCAGGTAGTCCTTGGTGGTGAGGGCCTGGGAAATGGACCGCAGACCGTTGTGGCCGCCTTCCCCGCCGCCCTGCTTGAGCCGGATCGTCCCGAACGGCAGATCCAATTCGTCGTGCACCACGATCACCTGATCGACGGGCACCGAGAAGAACTTCGCCAGCGCCGCCACCGGACGCCCGGACAGATTCATATAGGTGCGCGGTTTGGCGATGAGGATCTGGCGGCCGTCGAGGCGGGCCTGCAGCAGATCGGCGCCGGACTTCTTGTGCACGGCAAAACGGCCGCCGACGCGCTCGGCGAGCACGTCGGCGACCAGAAAGCCCACATTGTGGCGGGTGCGCTCGTATTCGGGGCCGGGGTTACCCAGCCCCACCACGAGTGCGGGCCCGGAGGATTCGGTCATCGGCCGAACCGTTGAGCGTCTTACTCGGTCTCTTCGGGGGTGTCGCCCGCGTCGGCGGTGCCTTCACCCTCGTCGTCGAGCTGAGCGGCCGACGGCGCCTGGATCACGTTGACGACCAGGATCTCCGGCTCGCCGGCCAGGGTGACGCCCTTGGGCAGCGTGATGTCGCCTGCCTGGATCTGGGTGCCCGCCTCGACGCCCTCGACCGAGACCTCGATGCTCTCGGGCAGGTTCATCGCGTCGGCCTCGATCGACAGGTTGTTGAGCTCCTGGGTGACCAGGGTGCCCGCGGCGGCATCGCCGGTGACGACGACGTTGACGTCGGCGACGACGCGCTCGCCACGCTTGACGATCAGCAGGTCGGCGTGCTCGATGTAGCGGCGGATCGGGTGGACGACGACCGACTTGGTCATCGCCAGCTGCTCCTTGCCGTCGATCTTCAGGCTCAGGATGGCGTTGGTGCCGTGCAGACGCAGGATGGCGGCGAAGGCCTTCGCGTCCAGCGACAGGTGCTGCGGCTCGGACTGGTGGCCGTACAGCACGGCGGGCACGTTGCCGTCGCGACGGGTACGGCGAGCGGCGCCCTTACCGAATTCGGTACGGACGGCGGCTTCGATCTGGTTCACGTCGGACATGACTGATGCGCTCCTACGGCTCTTCCGGGCTGGTCAAGGGCGACCCATCTACCGGGGTCGGGTGGTCTGCTCGTCGGACGAAGAACGAACGAGGACGACCGGGAAGGCCGAGCCGCGTCGATCACGGTGAGCACACGGGGTGCGACTCACCCTCGCCGAGACAACCCGACCACCATACCGCACCGAATCGGCGGACCCGAAACCGCTCCAGCTTCGAACTCCCAGCCCCCACACCCGACCCCGAGGAGGGGCCGCGGCCTCGAGCGCGCCAGCGCTCCAATAAACTCGATTGGTTGCCGACCACTGCGAGAGGTTTTGTGTTGACCGAGTCCGGAGAGAGCGCCGTCCCCACCCCGCGCGGATTACCCGCCGAGGTGGCCCGTCGCCGCACGTTCGCCGTGATCTCGCACCCCGACGCGGGTAAGTCGACGCTCACCGAGGCGCTGGCCCTGCACGCGAAGATGATTTCCGAGGCGGGCGCCATCCACGGTAAGGCCGGTCGCAAGTCGACCGTCTCGGACTGGATGGAAATGGAGAAGGCGCGCGGTATCTCCGTGAGTTCGACCGCGCTGCAATTCAATTACCGCGCGGCCGGTTCGGATGTCGACAGTGTCATCAACCTCGTCGATACGCCGGGTCACTCCGATTTCTCCGAGGACACCTACCGCGTGCTCACCGCCGTCGACGCCGCGGTGATGCTGATCGACGCCGCCAAGGGCCTCGAACCGCAGACGCTCAAGCTGTTCCAGGTGTGTCGGCACCGTGGCATCCCGGTGATCACGGTGATCAACAAATGGGACCGTCCGGGCCAGGCGCCGCTGGAACTGCTCGACGAGATCAGCGAGCGCATCGGCCTCACCCCGACTCCCCTGTTCCTCCCGGTCGGTATCGCGGGCGACTTCCGCGGCCTGCTGCGCCGCGGGCCCGAGGGCGAGGCGACCGAGTACATCCACTTCACCCGCACCGCCGGTGGCGCGACGATCGCCCCCGAGGAATCGCTGACGCCCGCCGAGGCGCAGGCACGTGAGGGCGAGGCGTGGACCACCGCCGCCGAGGAGAGCGAACTGCTCTCGGCCACCGGGCAGGACCACGATCAGGAACTGTTCCTCGCCGGGCAGACCTCGCCGGTCATCTATGCCTCGGCGATGCTGAATTTCGGTGTGCGCCAACTGCTCGAGGCCCTCGTCGCGCTGGCGCCGGCACCAGGTCCGCGCGCCGATGTGAACGGCAGAGCCCGCGAGACCGGTGACCCGTTCAGCGCGGTGGTGTTCAAGGTCCAGGCCGGCATGGACACCGCGCACCGCGACCGGTTGGCCTTCATGCGCATCGTGTCGGGTGAGTTCGAACGCGGCATGGTCGTCACGCACGCCCAGACCGGTCGGCCCTTCGCGACCAAGTACGCGCTCACGGTGTTCGGCCGCGAACGCACCACCGTCGACACCGCCTATCCCGGCGACGTGGTCGGCCTGGTGAACGCGACCGCGCTGGCACCGGGACACACCCTGTTCGTGGACAAGAAGGTCGAGTTCCCGCCGATCCCGAGCTTCGCGCCCGAGCACTTCGCGACGCTGCGCGCCCAGAGCGCGGGCAAGTACAAGCAGTTCCGCAAGGCCATGGACCAGCTCGATTCCGAGGGCGTCGTCCAGGTGCTGCGCAACGACGCGCGCGGCGACGCCTCGCCCGTGCTGGCCGCCGTCGGACCCATGCAGTTCGAGGTGGTCACCGCCCGTATGCAGGCCGAGTTCAATGTCGAGACCCAGCTCGACTTCCTCGCCTACAGCCTGGCCAGGCGCACCGATGCCGAGTCGGCGCCGGAGCTGGACCGCCAGCGCGGAGTCGAGGTGTTCACCCGTACCGACGGCGCGATCCTCGCCCTGTTCAGCGACAAGTGGCGGCTGCAGTACATCGAGAAGGAACACCCGGATCTCACCCTCGAGCCGCTGGTGGCCACGGCCGACTAGCTGTCTGGGTCGCCGAGGGGTCTACTCCTCCGGTTCGCGCTCCACCCGGGAAACATCCTGGGAGATCATGCCCCAGCGGCTCGCGGTGAGCCGCAGGCTCGGCAGGTCGCTGAGCGAGAGGACCACCTCGTAGGTGCGTTCGTAGCCGGTGTGCGCGATGCGCCAGTAACCGTCGTCGCAGCGCACGTAGCGGTCGGTGTAGAACGCGGCCCCGTGCAGGCACATGTTGTGTTCGGGGATGAGTACGGTGTCGGCGAGATACCAGGTGCCGGTGGCGGTGTCGCCGTCGACATCGATCTCGGGATGATCGCAGCGATGCTCGGTGATGACGTGCGGGCCGAGGGTGTTGCGCAGGAAGGCGAGGAAGGCCTCGCGCGACTCGAACTGCAGGTATTCGCTGTAGGTCGCCGTTGCCTCGGGTACGAGGGTGTCGGCGAACTCGTCCCAGGACTTGGTGTCCAGCGTGCGCAGGTAGCGGAATTTGAGTCTGCTGATCGCGGTGACGTCGTCGGGGTGCTCGGGTGGGCGTGGCTTCGGTTGCTCGGGCGGCGCGGCGGCGGGCTGTTCGTCGTCGGCGATCACACTGTCCGTCCCGTGCCCGGCGACCAACGGCTCCTCCGCCCCGGGTAACAGCGGCCCCGGGCGTTCACGACGCACATCGACCTCCTCGACGCGCGCGTTCACAGACCCGGACCCTTGCTCCATGCCCTCCACGATCCCACCCGATCGCCCACGTGAGGCGGATCTGTACCCGATCGCTACCCCTGTCGAAACCGGAGTGTGACCTGCGCCCGCTCGGGCCCCGACTGTCTGGGCTAGCCGATGGTGAAGCAGGTGCGGCAGAAGTCCTCGCCGAATTCCGAGAGGCGAAGGCTCTTGCGCACGATCTTCGGCGCGCGTCCGGCCTTCTTGAGCGCCTCCTCGACCACCGGCTGCACCTCGAGCACCATGTAGCGGCTCAGCACCACCGGGTCGTCGGAGGTGAGGGTGAGACCGAGGCGGTTGAGGTTGATGAGGTAGGAGCGGGCCCGGTCGGGGTAGCGCACACCTGCCTGTTCGGGCACCGAGGTGAGGTCGCCCTGCACCAGTTCCGAGCCGATGCCGAGCGGGCGGTTGGTCCGCACATCGACGGCGGGCTGGGGTCCGTTGAGGGCCATGAACCGCAGGATGCGGGCCTCGTCGGGGGCGATCTCGTCGAGGATGCGGTCGTAGGCGGGGTGCACGTCCTCGGTGAAGTACACGTCGGCCGAGCGGGCCAGCAGCGCGTCGCCGCGGCGGCGCAGTTCCTCGGTGGTGGTGGAGCGCAGGTACGGGCCGACCGCCAGTGACTGCTGGCCCGAACCGTTGGTGGTCGGCACATAGCTGACGATCTCGCGCACCGAACCCTCGGTGACACCGAGGGCGCTGCGGGCGATCGAGCGCAGCGCGTTGCCGGTGCGCTCGGCGATATCGGCCGACGACTCACCGTCGAGCGCGGCCTGCGCCAGCTCCTTGGTGACTTCGTAGGTGGTGCCGACCGCCCACTGGCTGCCGCGCACGGCGGTGCCCGCGGCCAGTCCGGCCGCCCGGAACACGCCCCGGATCAGGCGGGCTTCGTTACTGATCTGCCGCTGCTCGACATCCGAGCTGCGCTCGACGGCGCGGGTACCGGCACGGGCCAGGTCCTGTCCGGTCCTGTCGTCTGTCAACGTCCTACTCCGAAGTCTCGCCGTGGACAACGATCGCCCACCAGATTATTGCCCGACCACGCTCCAGGCACAGTGCGATCTACAGCGCGCCCCTGTCCGCGCCTCGATTGTGGCCTGTCACGAAATGTGGTGATGGTCATTGTTCCGACTCGGTGGGTCGAGTGCGGCATCCGCGACAGGTTCTGTGACTGATGTCTCAGACACTACCCTGTGGCCTGGAGCACGGCGAATGGACCCGGTTCCGTACCTCACAGTAGGGTCACCTCGCTGCGGGGGTGCTAGTTTTTGAACGCCGGTGAAGGCGGTGGTCACCGGGTATCGGCAGGAGGGTGTCGTAAGTGTTGGAAAGTGTGTTCGGTATCCATCCGACGCTCCTGCTCGAAATTCTGACCATCCCGTTGTTCACAGGCGTCATCGGTTACATCACCAACTGGACCGGCATTCTCATGCTGTTCCGGCCGCTCGAGTTCCACGGCGTCAAGCTGCCCGGCCTGCGCACGGTGTTTCCCTACCTGCCCAAGCGAATTCAGGTGCTGCCGCTGCTGAGTTACGACGGCCGCATCGGCTGGCAGGGCATCGTCCCCTCGCGTGCCGACAAAATGGCGAGCATCGCGGTCGACAAGGGGCTGTCGAAACTGGGCAGCGTCTCCGACTTCTACCGCGAACTCGAGCCGGACAAACTCGCCGAGCACCTGGCCGAGGTGGCCGACGCGCAGATTCGCGACATCGTCGAAGTGATCCTGCGCCGTGAGCATCCGCAGCTCTGGTACAACTTGCCCACCCAGGTCAGGGAGATGATCCACCAGCGGGTGCGTTCGCAACTGCCGGAGATCCTGCGCGAGCTCACCATGGAACTCGGCACCAATATCGATCAGCTGCTCGATGTGAAGCAGATGGTGATCCGCTATTTCCAGGCACGCCCGCAATTGCTCAACCAGTTGTTCCAGGTGCTCGGCGCCAAAGAACTCCGATTCATGCAGAATTTCGGTTTCTATTTCGGCGCGCCCTGCGGTCTGCTGCTCGTGCTCGCCCTGCACACGACCTCGCTCTCACCCTTGGTCGTGCTGCCGCTCGGCGGCATCGTGATCGGCTGGGTGGTGAACTGGGTGGGTCTGAACATGATCTTCGCGCCCGCCGAACCCAAGTGGTGGTGCCCGTGGCGGCAGGGTCTGCTCATCAAGCGTCAGCCCGAAATCACTTCCGGCTACGCGGCTTTGGTGTCGACCGAGGTGCTCACCGTCGCCAACATCGGTGACGAACTGCTCAACGGCCCGCGCTCGGACCGCACGCTGCAGATGCTCGAGGACACGCTGCGCCCGGCCGCCGACCGCGCCCTCGGCCCGGCCAGGCCCGCGGTGAAATTCATGCTCGGCAGCCGCGAATACGACTCGCTGCAGTCCACCCTCACCGCCGAGGCCATGACGATCGCGCCCATGGCCTTCGCCGACCCCGCGTTCAATGTCCAGCAGGGCCGTCAGGTCAACGAATTCATCGCCCGGCAAATGTCCGCGCTTTCGCCGCACGACTTCGTGGACATGCTGCGTTCGGCGATCAAACAGGACGAATGGTTGCTTTTCGTCCATGGCGGCGCGCTCGGGCTCATTGCCGGATACGCTCACATCCTGGTCTTCGGAACAGGAGTAGCGACGACATGGATGTAGACGACGGACCTCCGTCCACCGAACTGGTGCGACGGTCGGTGCCGTCGCCCGATGCCCGCCGCGGTGTGCTCCCGGTATCACCGGTGCGCACCGCACGCGCGGCTACGGGTGTTGCGCGCGTGGCGATCACCGCCGCGTCGGGGATGACGATGTGGACTCTCGACACGGCCCTCGGTGTCACGGTCACGGTGCTGCGCGGCAGTATCGCGGGTGCCCCACCCGCCGATGTGCTCGCCGACGCGCAGACCGAAGTACGCGACCGGCTGCGCAACGCCCTCGGACTTCCCCTGAGCGGGGAACAACACGGTGGTTCCGGCATGCCGACGCTGCGCGAACAGGGCGCCGAACTGCTCCGCCTGTCGGCGAGTACCCATGCGGTGGCACCGGATTCGCATCCGGCCTACCCGGGCATCCTCGCCGAGATCACCCCCGACGAGGCGCGCATCCTGCGGTTTCTGCACGTGGACGGACCGCAGCCGTCGCTCGACGTGCGCACCGGACGTCAGCGGGCCTTCGGCGGCGAACGCCTCATCAGCGGGCTCACCATGCTGGGTGAGCATGCGGGCCTTCGCTTTCCGAACCGGGTGCCGCAATACCTGCCGAACCTGCGCAGGCTCGGACTCATCGAGTCCACCCGTGAGCCGGTGGGCAACCCGAGCCGCTACCAGCTCATCGAGGCACAGGAACAGGTGCGGGAGGCGTTGAAGCGCGCCAGTTTCGGCACCAAGGTGAGCTACCGCAGCATCGTGCTCACCGAGTTCGGCGCCGACTTCGTCCAGACCTGTTTACCGGTCGTGATCAACGATGGGCGAGAGACCGCAACCTAGCTCTCGGCCAGCTCGGCGAGTTCCATCCAGCGCTCTTCCGCCGCTTCCTTTTCCGCGACAACCTCTTTGAGTTCGGTATTGAGCTTCACGAGTTTGTCCGGGTCGGTGGCCGCGTCGGCGAGGGCGGTGTGGAGTTTCTGTTCGCGCTCGTCGAGCTTGGCGATGGAACGTTCCAGGCGCGAGAGTTCCTTGCGCGCGGCACGGCGGTCGGCCGAATCCGTCGACGTCGCGGTCGACTTGGTGTTGATCGGCTTGGCGGCGTCGGTCTGCGCGGCGCGGCGGGTGAGGTACTGGTCGATACCGCCGGGCAGGTTGGTGAGTTTGCCGTCGCCGAACAGGGCCCAGGTGGAGTCACAGATCCGTTCGACCAGGTAGCGGTCGTGACTGATGACCACGAGGGTGCCCGCCCAGTTGTCGAGCAGGTCTTCGAGCTGCTGCAGGGTGTCGATATCGAGGTCGTTGGTCGGCTCGTCGAGCAGCAGCACGTTCGGTTCGGCCATCAGGATGCGGGTGAGCTGCAGGCGGCGGCGTTCACCACCGGAGAGGTCACCGACCGGGGTGCGCTGACGGGCGGGTGTGAACCCGAGCCGCTCGGCGAGCTGACCGGCCGAGATCTCCTTGTCGCCGAGCATGATTCGCTGCGCGATCTGCTGCACGGCCTCCAGCACCCGCATATCGGTGGGCAGGTCGTCGAGTTCCTGACGCAGCCAGCCGATCTGGACGGTCTGACCCTGGATCCGCTTGCCCGTGGCCGGTTCCGCGTCGCCGGCCAGGGCGCGCAGCAGCGTCGTCTTGCCCGAACCGTTCACGCCGACGAGACCGACCCGTTCGCCGGGCGCGAGCCGCCAGGTGAGGTCGCTCACCAGCTCGCGGCCGTCGGGGGTGGTGAGGGTGGCGTCCTCGAGCTCGATCACCACGCGTCCGAGACGTTTGCGGGCGAAGGCGGCCAGCGAGACGGAGTCGCGTGGCGGCGGCACATCGGCGATCAGCGCCTCGGCGGCCTCGACGCGGTAGCGCGGCTTGGACGTGCGGGCCTTGGCGCCCCGGCGCAGCCAGGCCAGTTCCTTGCGGGCCAGGTTGGCGCGGCGCGCCTCGGAGGCATCGGCCTGGCGGGCGCGTTCGGCGCGGGCGTAGATCCAGTCGCCGTAGCCGCCCTCGTAGGTCTCCACCTTGCCGCCGACGACCTCCCAGGTGCGGGTGGCGACGGTGTCGAGGAACCAGCGATCGTGGGTGACGACCACCAGCGCGGTACGACGGGCGATCAGATGCTGGGCCAGCCACTGCACACCCTCGATGTCGAGGTGGTTGGTCGGCTCGTCGAGCACCAGCAGGTCGAGGTCGCGCACGAGGGCGGCGGCCAGCGCGACGCGGCGGCGTTCCCCACCGGACAAGTTGGTGACCGGGGTGTCGAGGCCGAGGTCGGCGATGCCGATGCCCTCGAGCACGGTGCGGATGCGCGCGTCGGCGGCCCACTCGTGTTCGGCGATGTCGACGGTCGACAGGTCGTCGGACAGTCCCGCGAGCACGACCGACCCGATCGTCGCCCCCTCGGGCAGCACACCGCGCTGGGTGACCACGGCCATCCGCAGCCCACCGACCCGGCTCACCCGGCCGCTGTCGGGCGGCTCGAGACCCGTCAGCACCTCGAGCAGCGTGGTCTTACCACCACCGTTGAGACCGACCACCCCGATTCGTTCCCCGGCGTGGATACCGAGGGAGACGTCGTCCAACAGCGGCTTGATGCCGAAGCTCTTGGAGACTTGTTCGAGGTTGATCAGGTTCGACATAGGTGTTCTTCGCCCGCCTTCCGCGTGACTATCCGGCTGGGCCGAGCCTACTCACCCACCGAGGGGCCGCCGCGTTCAGTGCGCTTCGTGGTCGAGCACGCGCGCGCCGGGTACCGGGCCGCTCGCAGTGCGCACGCTGCGGCACACGCCCGCTCCGGCCAGTTCGGCGGCCACCGCGATGGCCGCCTCCTCCGTCTCACACAGGAACGCGCAGGTCGGGCCGGACCCCGACACCAGCCCGGCCAGCGCACCGGCGCCGACCCCGGCGCGCAGGGTGCGGCGCAGTTCCGGTTTCAGGGAAAGGGCGGCTGCCTGCAAGTCGTTGCCGAGTAGCGGGGCGAGGGCGTGTGGGTCGCCTGCGGCCAGGGCCTGCAGGAGTTTCTGCGGGTCGCCGAGACGCGGCGGGTCGCCTTCCGCACGCAGACGGTCGAGTTCGCGGAAGACCGACGGGGTGGACAACCCGTCCTTGGCGAGGGCGAGTACCCAGTGAAAGGTGTTGCGCGACAGCACCGGCAGCAGCCGTTCACCACGGCCGGTGCCCAGTGCGGTGCCACCGTGCAGGGCGAACGGCACATCGCTGCCGAGCTCGGCGGCGACCGAGGCCAGTTCGTCGCGGCCGAGGCCGAGATCCCACAGCTCGTTGAGCCCGACGAGCGCGGCAGCCGCGTCGGCGCTTCCGCCCGCCATACCACCGGCCACCGGGATGCCCTTGGTGATGGCGATCTCCACCAGTGGCGCACGCCCGGCCAGGTGGGCCAGCGCGACGGCGGCCTGCCAGACGAGGTTGGTCCGGTCGGTGGGGACCTGCGTCGCGCCCTCGCCTGTCACCCGGACGGTGAGCGAGGCGGCGGGGGCCAATCGTAGGTCGTCGGACAGGGATAATGCCTGGAAGACCGTGGTCAGGTCGTGGTACCCGTCGGCGCGCAGATCACCGACTCCGAGATGCAGATTCACCTTCGAAGGAGCGCGCACGACGACCGGGCTGGGCACAACTGACAGCACGATCACCAAGCGTAACCGGTAGTACCGACGAGTATGTGTGCCGAAACGGCCGACCGGTCGGTGGGTATTCGCGATGGACGAACCGAGGGCTTGCGCTCCATACCGCCGGGGGGTATGTTCGTTCGTGTCGGGGGCATACCCCGGGACCGTATATTCGAGCGAAGGAGTCGGCCATGGCCACCACCACTTACACCGTCACGGGGATGACCTGCGGACACTGCGTGAGCTCGGTCAAGCAGGAGATCGGCAAGATCGACGGCGTCACCAGCGTCGACGTCGACCTGGCCAGCGGACTGGTACGCGTCGACAGCGCGAACGAGGTGTCCGACGCCGACGTGGCCGCCGCCGTCGACGAGGCGGGCTACGAACTCGCCCGCTGACCCTGCTGTGGCCCGCACCGACGGGGTACGGGCCACAAGGACTCAGCGCTGAGCGGCCAGTTTCACGAACGCGGCGGTCTCGAGAGTCTCGCCACGCGCCGTCGGATCGATACCCGCGGCGACGAGCCTGCGCTCGGCCTCGGCGGGCGAACCCGCCCAGCCGGACAGCGCCGCCCGCAAGGTCTTTCGCCGCTGCGCGAAGGCCGAGTCGATCACCTCGAACACCCGCCTGCGATGCGCGTCGTCCATCGGCCACGGCGGTTCGGCATACCGATCGATGCGGACCAGGCCCGATTCCACCCGGGGCACCGGCCAGAACACCTGCGTACCCACATGACCCGCGCGCCGGACCTTGCCGAAGAACCCCGCTTTGACACTCGGCACCCCGTACACCCGGTTGCCCGGTTCGGCGGCGAGCCGATCGGCCACCTCGGCCTGCACCATCACCAGCGAGACCTTGATGCTCGGCAATTCGGCGAGCAGGTGCAGCAGCACCGGCACGGCAACGTTGTACGGCAGGTTCGCCACCAGCGCGGTCGGTTCGGCGGGCAGCTGATCGGCGCGCACACGCAGCGCGTCGGCCTCCACCACCCGCAGATTCCCGACCAGGTCGGGAGCGCGATCGGCGACGGTTTCGGGCAGGTAGTTCGCGAGCACCGGGTCGATCTCCACGGCGACCACCTGGTCGACCACATCGAGCAGGGCAAGCGTCAGCGAGCCGAGACCGGGACCGACCTCGAGTACCGTGTCGCCCCGACCGACGCCCGCCGCGGACACGATGCGCCGCACCGTGTTCGCGTCGTGGACGAAGTTCTGCCCGAGCTGTTTGGTCGGTCGCACGCCGAAGCGTTCGGCCAGCGTACGCACCTCGGCGGGGCCGAGCAGCGCGGCGGGACCACGAGCGGAATTATCGGGTTCGGGCACTGCTAGAACTTACCAACCTCGCCGATCGGGCAGCTCAGCGCTGTGGTGGGGCGGCGTTGACACGGGCGAGGAAGGCGTCGATGGCATCGAGCTGGGCCGGTGTCACCGAGCCGTGCGTGCCGGTGCCGGGCAGCACCTGGTGGTCCACTCCGTTCACGGCGAACTGGGCGACGAGTGCCGCGTGCAGCGGGGACGGGACGATCGTGTCGGTGACATTCATGGTCAGCAGGATCGGCGCGTCGTAACCGCTGGTCGGCAGGGCCATGTAGGCCGCGAGTGGACCGCGCAGCGGTTCGATCGGACGGACGAACAGGTCGCGCGAGGTGAGCCCCTTGGTCTCGGCGACGATCGTGTCGAGGCACTGGCCTGCGGCCGCATCGATGACGGCCTTGCCATGCGGCGTCAGATAGGAGTCCACGTCGAGTTCGGGATGGGTGGCGCGCAGACCAGCGAGGATGCTGACGAGGAAGATCGTGCTCCCCGGCGGGCCGGGCACGTCCGGTCCCATGAACGGCAGGACCTTCTCGACATCGGAGGCGGCATCGATGGCGACCGTGCCCCGGAAATCGAGTTCGGGAGCGTAGGAGGACTGGACGTGGGCCGAGCTCAGCGCCGCGTGTCCGCCCTGGGAGGTACCGACCACGCTCCATGTCCGCGACAGGTCGGGGTCGGCAGCGCGGGCCGCGCGGACCAGATCGATGGTCGCGGTCGCCTCGCTGCGCACCTCGAGATACGGGTGCGGACCGGTGTCGAAGCGGCCCAGACCCAGGTAGTCGGGCGTGACGACGGCGAAGCCCTGCTCGACGAACCGTTTGATGAGCCGGTCCTCGGCCGCACGCTGAGTGGGGAACGGCGCGGTCTCCGGGTCGGCCTGACCGCCGCAGCCCCGGCCGGAGCCGGAACTGCCGTGGTCGTAGGCGATGATCGGCCAGCCGGTGGCGGGGGCCTCACCGCTCGGGAGGAACAGCGCACCGCTGGCCGGACGGGCGACGCCGGACGAGTCGGTCATCCAGTACTCGATGGACGAGCCGCGATCCAGGCCGTGCCAGCCCGCCGCCTCGGCCTGCGCCGAGATGAGCGAGCCGGGCGTTTCGGCGGACGCGGGAGCGAGACCGGCGAGCAGCGCGGCCGAGGTCAGGGCCGCGACAACGGCCGCTCTGATCGGCTTGTCAGACATGGACTCGTCTCTCCACCAGGGGATCATGAACTTGGACGAGTGTACAGATGGGTGGTTGTCGTCAGCGTGCTCTAGCCAGGAATTCATCGATGGCCACCCACATCGCCGGGTTCAGCTGGGTGTGGCTTCCGGTCCCGACCACCGTCTCGAATGCCACGCCGCCCGCGGCGAACTGCGCCGCGAGCGCCGCGTGCAGCGGGGACGGCACGGTCCGGTCGGTGGCGTTCACCAGCAGCAGGATCGGCGCGTCGTAACCGCTGGTCGGCACGGCCATGTAGTCGGTCATCACCGAGCGCAGCGGTTCCTCGCCGAGCGAGCGCGACAGCAGGTCGCCGAGGTAGAGATCGGCGACCCGGTCGTCGATGGCGTCCTGGCACAGCGAGCCGATCTCGTCGAGCACCTGGCGGCCCAGCGGGCTGAGGTAGCTGTCGACCTGCGCCTCCGGCCGAGCGGCACGCAATCCGGCGAGAATGCTCGCCGAGAAGCCGAGGGTGCCGCCGCTCACGCGGTCCGGGTTGCCCGGGCCGAGCAGCGGGGCGACCTTCTCCACATCCGAGGCCGGGTCGACGGCGATGGTGCCGCGGAAATCCAGCTCCGGCGCGTAGCTCGCCTGCCGGTGTGCGGTGGCGAGCGCGGCATGCCCACCCTGCGACATGCCCGATGCCAGCCACAACGGCGAGAGCTCCGGATGCACCGACCGGGCGGCGCGCAGCAGGTCGAGCGTGGCGGTCGCCTCGGTATCGATGTCGAGGTACGGGTGCGGTCCGGTGTCGAACCGCCCGAGTCCCAGATAATCCGGGGCAACCACCGCGAACCCGCGTGACACCACGTGCCGGATGAATTCGTTCTGCCCCACTTGCGATTCCGGCCACGGCGCACCCGCCGGATCCGATTGCCCACCACAACCGGCACCGAGCCCGGTGGTGCCGTGGTCGTAGGCGACGATCGGCCACCCACCCTCGGGCGCGGTGCCGTCGGGCAGATACAGCACACCACTGGCCGGCTGGGTCGCCCCGCCGACTCCCCTGGTCGAGTAGTCGATGATCTCGGCGTCCAGCCCGCGCAGCACTGCAGACGTCACCGCGAGCACCTCCCCGGGCGACTCCGCTCGCGCGCCCGGCGCACAAATCCCGAGCCCCACCGAAACAGCCACCGCCGCAGCCGCGCATCGCAACGCCGAAACACCGCGCATCTCAACCACCCGTCGACTCGTCCGAAGCCGACCCCACCGCACGAGCACAGCAGACCCGGCGAAACGAGAGCACGCTACCCCACGGCAATCCCCCGCCGTGACAGCGACTGCCCGCATCGCGGCTATCCGCGGAGACGCTCACCGCCCCGTGTCACCTGGATGCCGGTTTCGCTGATCCGCCCGAGGAGCTCCAGTATCGCGCGGTCGATGCCAGGCCGGTCCATGTTGGCATTCACCCACAGCTCACCGCCGAACACCTGCCTCGCCCTGGTACCGACCCCATAAGCTGATGTAGAGACAACCCCGCTCAATTCAGCTGCCGACGCTCCCCCACGTTCCGCCACGATCTCGACCAGCTCACGAAGAACTGCCGCACCGGTGTAGACCTTTTCTTCCTGTTCCGGCCCTGCTCCAATTATTCGATAGATCCGCAGCTTTCCTTGCACGCGCGGTAGCCTGAGTCTGAAATTTCGATGCGTGAACGATCCCGCCCTCGCAGATTCGACGTATTCGTAACCTAAAGCGGCCAGCAGATCATCATTCACGCGACGAACACGCGACGGCGAAAGCCGGTATTCCATCAGCGTTTCCACTCGATCGGAGTCGACGGATTCCAAGACGGCGCGCAGTTTTTCTATGGATGTCAAATTCAGCCGCAACAGTCGGTCGAGCAATGCACTCAAGCCTTCCGGGCTGCCGTCTGCCAACTCTGGGTATCGCTCAGCAAGAAACAGACGCAAGCTGTCCAGGTCGATAGCGACGTTCTCGATGCCCGCGCCTTCCGAAACCACGGCAGGTATCTCGACGTCTCCGGTGGTCTGATAGGCGGTCGGCCCGCTTCCTGGCTCTGCCGACTTCAGCAGCTTCCCGATCCGATCGAAGGTGTGGTCCAGGTACCAGCGCAGACCGCCCGCCTCGATGAACAGTCGATCAATTTCTCTCTGCCGGTTCTCCGGCAGTAACGAATACACACTATTGCGCGACGGGTCGCTCTTATAACGAACGTCGTGTTCGTACTCCGCCCAAGCATGCCCCGCCACCGTACGCACCTGAATTTCTAGGGCATGTCGCTCGCGCAAATAGTTCATCAACTCCGGGAAGCGCGCCAGAACATCAGCCCTCAAGAATCCGGTGACAATGAAGTGCCAGCTATCGTATCCGTTGTTCTTCAGCAGGCCGGGATTTTCATCCCCACCGAGCACGAAGTTGGCTCGAATAACCTCTTTGGTATCCTCCCGGGCCGACTCTTCGAACACGATCACTCGCGCAGCGATGCAATCCTGGATTCCCACAACAGGATCCTTGTATTTGCGCTCACCGCATTTATCGACCCGCTCAGATTTTTTTCGATAGGAGTCGATATCCTTTACGCGCGACTCGATATTGTAGATGGCGGTTACCCCACCTTGCTCCAATACATCACCGAGGTAACGCTTCAGGTCTTCTGCCGCGATTCGGTAGCGCGTATGCGCTTCGGCGTAGTCCCAGAGATGGCGAGGAACAACTTTTTCTTCGTATCCCTCCACCGTTCCCCTGCCCGCAGTTCGTCGCTACCGCGATGACAGTACCTCAGGGGAGACAAGCACCGAGCCGAAAAGCAATGCGCAGCAAGCAGATTCCGGGCACGCTCAGAACTGATCAGCTGAGGCCGAGGCGGCCGGTGCAGGCGGGCCAGGCGCCCCAGCCCTGGCGGGCGCGGGTCACTTCGGCGATGGCGATCTGTTCCTCGCGGGTGGCCAGGTCGGCGCGGGGGGCGTACTTGAGGCCGCCCTGGCGTTCCCAGGTGCTCTGGTCGAACTGGATGCCGCCGTAGTAGCCGTTGCCGGTGTTGATCGACCAGTTGCCGGTCGACTCGCACTTGGCCAGCGCGTCCCAGATGTCGCCGTCGCGGACCGGCGGCACCTCGGTGCCGGGCTTGGCGCCCTTGCGGATGGTCTTGGGCTGGGCGGGGGTGATGACCTTCGAATTGGTCTGCACGCGATGGGCTTCCACACCGTTGATCATGGTCACCGCGAAGGTCGCCTCGTGCAGGCCGGGCGCACCGGGGTTTTCCACGACGGTGCGGCTCATGTTCATCGTGACGTCCTCGATCACCTGCTCGGTGGGTTCCAGCGGCAGGGTCTCGGTGCGCTCCTCGATGCGCTGACGGGTCACGGTGACCTTCATATCGCCGGTGAGCGGAGTGCTCGCGGCGGGCTCGGCGAAGTCCTGGTCTTTGAGCGGGATGCCCGCGGCGGTGAGGAAATCGCCGACGGTCGGGGCGGCCAGGCGCACGTCGACCGGTTCGCCACCACCGTCGACGACGGTGAGGGTGCGCGGGGTGTACACGCTCAGCGCGGCACCGGCCAGCGGCAGCTTCTCGGTGCGGGTGGGCACCACGTGGGTGTCGGCCGGAATCTGCATCTGCGCGAGGGCCTCGCCCGCGGTGATACCGGTGGTCCACACCTTACGTTCGGCGCCGTCGACGATCACCGTGATCTCGCGGCCGCGGTTGAGGGTGATGGTCGCGCCGTCGGACACCTTCGTGCCGGCCGCCGGGCGCACGTCGTCGTGTTCGGTGAGTTCGTAGCCCGCGTCGTCGAGGATCGCGCGCACATCGCGCGACATCGTGGTGAGCTCGACGCGTTCTCCGTCGACCACGATCGCCACGGTCTTGTGGTTGACGATGGCCATCGAGGCGCCGACGAGCAACACCAGCAACAGGGCCGCCGCCGCCGCGTACAGCAGCGGCGAGCGGGACGAGTTGATCCGTGCGAAAGCCGACATGGTTACGGAACGATAACGAGCATGTCGACGTGGGACAACAGGGTGCCGCCCGATCAGCGGGACCACACATCACGATTCGATATAGACAGCGCAGGTAGATAACGGCTTCGACACAGAAATGTGAGCCGAAACACGTTTATCGTCCAGCCCCCTGACAACCGGGCGAAACGGACTCAGCGAATGCGATAGAGCCTTCGGGCGTTGGCCGTGGTCGTCTCCGCCAATTCGACCGGGTCCTGTTCGCGGATCTCGGCGAGCGCGCGCACCGTGTACGGCAGGCAGTACGACTCGTTCGGCGCCCCGCGATACGGGTGCGGCGTCAGATACGGCGCGTCGGTTTCGACCAGGATCTGATCGTCGGGCACCAACTTGGCCGCCTCACGCAATTCGTGCGCGTTCTTGAAACTCACCGTTCCCGAGAAACTGAGCACATACCCCTCGGCCACACACGCCTGCGCCATATTCGCGTCCGAGGAGAAGCAGTGGAAGATCACCGTGTCGGGCGCGCCCTCGTCGAGCAGCACCGTCAGCAGGTCGTGGTCGGCCTCACGGTTGTGGATCATCAGCGGCTTGCGCACCCGCTTGGCCAGGTCGATATGCCAGCGGAAACCTTCGATCTGGGTCTCGATGTCGGCGCAGCCGTCGAGTTTGCCCGGCCAGTAGTAGTCCAGGCCGGTCTCCCCGATCGCGACGACGCGGGGGTCGGTGGCGAGGTTCTCCAGCTCGGCCACGGCCTTGTCGTCCAGGGCGTTCGCACGGGTGGGGTGCAGCGCGACGGCCGCGTACACGCGCGGGTCCCAGTGCGCGGCCCGGACCGCCCACTGGGCGGCGGCGAGGTCGTCGGCGACCGTCACCACGTGGCCCACCCCGACGGCGGCGGCCCGGTCGACGATCGCGGTGGTCGAGGCGGCATCGGTCGCACCACAGGCGTCGAGGTGGGTGTGCGCGTCGATCAGCGGCGCGAGCGGTGCAGGAGGAGGCGGAGCCGGACGATTCTGGTTTGCCACGCGGATTACAGTAGTTGCCATCATGAGCGAGCGAAGCGAGCAGCAGCCGGCCTTCTACATCACCACGGCCATCGCCTACCCGAACGGTGCGCCGCATATGGGGCACGCGTACGAGTACATCTCCACCGACGCGCTTGCCCGCTTCAAGCGTCTCGACGGTTACGACGTGTTCTTCATGACCGGCACCGACGAGCACGGCCAGAAGATGCAGCAGACCGCGTCCGCCGAAGGCGTTCCCGTCCAGGAACTGGCCGCGCGCAACTCCGACGTGTTCGAGGCCATGGACAAGGCCCTCGACGTCTCGTTCGACCGGTTCATCCGCACCACCGACGAGGACCACAAGGCCGCCAGCGTCGCCATCTGGGAACGCATGCTCGCCAACGGCGACATCTACCTCGACAACTACTCCGGCTGGTACTCGGTGCGCGACGAGGCGTTCTACACCGAGGAGGAGACCACCCTCCTCGACGACGGCACCCGCGTGTCCACCGAGACACAGACCCCGGTCACCTGGACCGAGGAGTCGAACTACTTCTTCAAGCTCTCGCAGTACCAGGACAAGCTGCTCGAGCTCTACGAGACGCGCCCCGAATTCATCGCCCCGGCCACCCGGCGCAACGAGATCGTGAGCTACGTCAAGGCCGGGCTGAAGGATCTGTCGATCTCGCGCACCACCTTCGACTGGGGTGTTCCGGTTCCCGGCCACCCCGACCACGTGATGTACGTGTGGGTCGACGCGCTCACCAATTACCTGACCGGCGTGGGCTTCCCGGACACCGACTCCGAACGGTTCCGCAAGTTCTGGCCGGCGAACGTGCACATCATCGGCAAGGACATCACCCGCTTCCACACGGTGTACTGGCCTGCGTTCCTGATGTCGGCTGGGATCGAACTGCCGGAGCGCGTGTTCGTGCACGGGTTCCTGTACAACAAGGGCGAGAAGATGTCGAAGTCGACGGGCAATATCGTCGACCCGCTCGAACTGGTCTCCACCTACGGTCTCGACCAGGTGCGTTTCTTCCTGCTGCGTGAGATCTCCTACGGCCAGGACGGCAGCTACAGCAACGAGGCCATCGCGGGCCGCATCAACAGCGACCTGGCCAACGAATTCGGCAACCTGGTGCAGCGCAGCCTGACCATGGTCAACAAGAACTGCGACGCCAAGGTCCCCACGCCGGGCGAATTCACCGCCGACGACCGCGCCCTGCTCGACCGCGCGGCGGGCCTGCTCGACAAGTGCCGCACCGAATTCGACGCCCAGCAGATGCACCTTGCCCTGGAAGCCGTCTGGCTCACCCTCGGCGAGACCAACCGCTATTTCTCCGCCAATGCACCCTGGGCCCTGCGCAAGTCGGGCACCGAGGAAGACCTGGCGCGCATGGCGACGGTCCTCTACGTCACCCTCGAGGTGGTCCGCATCGTCGCGATCCTGGTCCAGCCGGTGATGCCCGGCTCCGCCGCGAAGATCCTCGACCTCCTCGGCCAGGAGGCCCGCACCTTCGCCGACATCCCCACCCCGCTCGTCCCCGGCACCGACCTCCCGGCCCCGGAACCGGTGTTCCCCCGGTACGTGGAGCCGAAGGAGTAGATGAAACCTGAGGGCAGAACGTCAGATGCCCTCGTCGAGGATCGAGCGGATCTCGCGGACGAATCGAGGAGCGTTCGCGAGGTCTAGCGCCCGCAGGATGTCATCGACGGTGACGGGCGGATTCTTCCGCCGACCAACCATTTCGATCAGACTCGAGAGGACCACGCTCGGGTTCAGATCGAGCACGTCGAGCAGAAAGTCGTCTGACGCGATGGCATGGATCCCCCACCGCTCGAGAGCCTCATCCGGGAAGTGCTTGACGTTGTCCGTGATGATCGCTGCGGCATTGCCCCGTACCGCTGCAGCGACGACGTGCCTGTCGCACGAGTCAGGGAGCCCTGTCACGCAGTGCTCCAACGGTTCCCAACCCTCTACACAGGCGTCCTCGAAAGCTGCGTTCATGCCATCGACGCGGCGGGCGATCCGTTCCTCGGTCATGCGTGGGTTGACCTTCACCACGGCTCGCGAAATCTCATCGAGGATGAGATCACTCCACAGCGGGCAGAACGCATGCCTGTGAGCAAGCGTGAGAAGTAGATCGGATTTCACGATGGGAACGAGCACACAAGCATCGAGAACCACCCGAAATCCTGACATCAGATCTCGGAACTGCGCGCTGAGCGTGCCTCCCGAATCGCTTGGAGATAGTCCTCCGGAGGAGGATCGTAGAGGCCGTCGTCCTCGGCGTCGCTGACCAACTGGTCGAGCACACCGCTGCGTTCGGCTCGCCGCCTTTGCTGGTACTCGAGCACATCGCTGAGCAGCAGTCGCCGGTGGCGGCTGCCGGACGGCTTGTCGCAAGGCAGCTTTCCCGCTTCCAGCAACTTGATCAGCGTCGGGCGGCTGATCCCGAGCAGATCCGCGGCCTGCTGGGTGGTCAGGCGCTGCTCTACCGGCGCGATGGTGACGGCCCGGCGTTTCCGCATGGCGCCAACCACTTGGACCAAGACCTCGTACACCTCGGCCGGCAGCGGGATCTGTTCTCCGTCGGGTCCGAGCAGAGCGGCCGTCTCGGTGTGCTGTTCAAGGAATCTGGAAAGGTCCAGCAGTTCACGCAGATCTTCTGGCGGCAGGACGGTGCCGTTCCTGAGAATCTTGCGATTTGTGCTGGTCATAGACCAAGCATGACGTTAATTCGAAAAATTCGCAACCTACTTCCAGGTCTCGAGCAGACGGGTCGCTTCGGTGGCGAGCGCCGCCTGGAGGAAGGGCCCGAAGCTGATCCGGGCTACCCCGAGGTCGGCGAAATAGGACTTGGCGGGAGTACCGGGTTGGCCGATCGCGTTGACCGGGCGCGGCAGTTCGGTGGTGAGGCGGCGCAGGGTTTCGTCGCTGTGGCGGCCGACGGGGTAGAGCACGTCGGCACCCGCTTCGGCGGCGAGGGTCAGGCGGGCGATGGCACGGTCGACGCGATCGGCTTCCTCGCCGTCCTGGCGCAGGAACAGGTCGGTTCGGGCATTGACGACCACGTGCACGCCGGTGGCGTCGGCGGCCTCGCGCAGGCCGCGCACCAGGTCGGCGTGCTCCTGGGCGTCGCGCAGCCGCTTGCCCTCGCTGTGCACGGTGTCCTCGATGTTCAGGCCGACGGCACCCGCCCCGAGCAGGCCGTCGATGAGCTGCAACGGTTCGAGGCCGTACCCGGATTCGATGTCGACCGACACCGGCACCTCCACCGAGGCGGTCACCTGCGCGACACGCGCGAGCAGTTCGTCGAAGCTCATCCCCTCACCGTCGGGCCGACCGATCGAGTCCGCGACCGGATGACTGCCCATGGTCAGTCCCGAAAATCCCGCACCCACAGCGACATTCGCCGACCAGGCGTCCCACACCGTCGGCAGGACCACCGGGTCGCCGGGACGGTGCAGCGCGAGCAGGGACTTGGCGCGGGTCTCGAGTGAAGTCATACCCGCGATGATGCCCCAGCCGCGCGACAGTGGCTAGGCGCAGCCACTTTTGGGTGGGCAGTTCAGGTGCACATCGAGCACGCGCGCGCCCGGCCCCTCCGCGCCGAGGCGGTCGTGCTCGTTGACGAGCTTGCACGAACCGAGCGACAGGCAGCCGCAGCCGATGCAACCGGTGAGATTGTCGCGCAGGCGCGTGAGCTGGGTGATTCGTTCGTCGAGATCCGCACGCCAGGTGGTCGACACGGCCTCCCAATCGCGTCGAGTCGGTGTGCGGCCCTCGGGCAGCCGGTCGAGCGCGGAGCGGATATCGCTGAGCGGGATGCCGACGCGCTGGGAGATGCGGATGAACGCCACCCGCCGCAACGTCTCGCGCGCGTAGCGGCGTTGATTGCCACTGGTTCGACGACTCGTTATGAGACCTTCGCGTTCGTAGAAGTGCAACGCGGACACTGCAACTCCACTACGCTCGGAAAGCTGCCCGGGGGTCAGCTCCTTCGTTTGCCAATCGGCCGTCGTCATTTCCTGTCTCCTCCCGCTTTCACCTCAACCATACTTGAGGTACTTGTGTGGTGTACGAAAACGGGGTGACTCGGTGCGGGTCCTCCTGGCAGGCGCGCCCCGCTCGCATTACGGTTTCGGCATGGGAACGGACTCGCGCCTGGCTGTCACCTCCGAGGTCGGCACATTGCGCACGGTGCTGCTGCACCGGCCCGGCGATGAGCTGCGCAGGCTCACCCCGAGCAACAACGATCAGCTGCTCTTCGACGGCATCCCCTGGGTGGAACGCGCCCAGGAGGAACACGACGCCTTCGCCGCCGTCCTGCGCGGGCGCGGTGTGGAGGTGCTGCTGCTCGCCGACCTGCTCACCGAAACCCTCGCGACCAGCGGCGCCGCCCGTATCCAGGGCATCTCCGCCGCCGTCGACGCGCGCAGGCTCGGCCACGACCTCGCCGACCAGCTCGCCGCCGAACTCCGCAAGGTCGAGGCGCCAGAACTGGCCGACATCCTCATGGCCGGAATGACTTTCGACGAACTGCCGTTCGGTCCCGACTCCACGTCGCTGGTGCGGCGGATGCATCACGGTGCCGATTTCGTCATCGACCCACTGCCCAACCTGCTGTTCACGCGCGACTCGTCGTTCTGGGTCGGTCCCAAGGTGGCCATCACCTCCCTCGCCCTGCCCGCGCGCAGTCGCGAAACCTCCATCACCGACCTCGTCTACGCCTTCCACCCCCGTTTCCTCGGCGTGCGCCGGGCCTACGAGTCGCACACGGCCCCCATCGAAGGCGGTGATGTGCTGTTGCTCGCTCCCGGCGTCGTCGCGGTGGGTGTGGGCGAGCGAACCACCCCCGCGGGAGCGGAAGCATTGGCGCGCAGCCTTTTCGACGACGACCTCGCGCACACCGTGCTGGTGGTGCCGATCGCCCAGAACCGCGCGACCATGCACCTGGACACCGTGTGCACCATGGTCGACACCGATGCGGTGGTGATGTATCCCGGTGTACGGGAAACCCTGCAGGCGTTCACGATTCGCCGCGAGGACGGTTTCGCCGGCCGTGGTGACACCGAACGCATCAGCATCAGCGGCCCCGAACCGTTCCTGCCCGCCGCTGCCGCCGCGATGGGTATCCCGACCCTGCGGGTGATCGACACCGGCCGCGATGGGCCCGCCGCCGAACGCGAGCAGTGGGACGACGGCAACAACACCCTCGCGCTCGCCCCCGGCGTCGTCGTGGCCTACGAACGCAACGAGATGACCAACTCCCGCCTGACCGACGCGGGGATCGAGGTGCTCACCATCCAGGGTTCGGAGCTGGGGTCCGGGCGCGGCGGCCCCCGATGCATGTCCTGCCCGCTGTCCCGAGACGAGGTGTGATGTTCCACGTCGAGCTGTCCGCCGATTCCACCCAGCCGCCCTACGAACAGTTGCGGATGGCGGTGATCGAACAGGTCCGCGCGGGCACGCTCACGGCGGGCACCAAGATCCCCACCGTGCGGGCGCTGGCCGCCGACCTCGGTATCGCACCCAACACCGTCGCCCGCGCCTACCGTGAACTCGAGGCCGACGGTGTACTCGAAACCCGTGGCCGCCAAGGCTCTTTCATCGCGTCGTCGGGCGACCCGACCCGCGATATCGCCGGCCGCGCCGCCGTCGAATATGTGACGACCATCCGCAGGCTCGGCCTCACCGACAGCGACGCCATCGACTTCGTCCACCGTGCTCTCGGCTGAGAGGGGTCAGCGCCAGCTCGGTAACCAGAGGTGGTCCTGCCAGGTGGCGGGGCTGATCGGCATCCCGGTGAGAATGGGCCACAGCCAGACGAAATTCGCGATCACCAGGCCCAGGTAGATGGAGACGATCAGCAGCCCGAGGGCGTAGCGCTCGTCGACCGGGGCGGGCAGGTAGGTGCCCGTCGGGCTGCGTGGTATCCCCACCGGCCGCGACGAACCGAGGATGTCGCCGAGGACCAGCGCGACGCCCATCACGAGGAACGGGGCGAGCACGACGGCGTAGAAGAAGTACATCTGCCGGTCGAGGGTGAGGAACCAGGGCAGCAGACCGGCACCGTAGCCGACGAGCACCGCCGCGTACCGCCAGTCCCGCCGGGTGACGCTGCGCCAGATCATCCAGCCGAGCGCAGGCAGCGCGAGCCACCACAGCGCCGGGGTTCCGATGGCCATCACGGCCTTCACACACTGTGCCTCGCCGCATCCGGTGACGGTGCCGTCGGCGTAGTAGTAGAGCATCGGGCGCAGACCCATCGGCCAGGTCCACGGCTTGGATTCCCACGGGTGGTGATTGCCCGCCGAATTGGTGAGAGTCGAATGGAAGTCCAGGGTTTCGC
This sequence comes from Nocardia sp. GTS18, assembly GCF_013839555.1. Lineage (NCBI taxonomy): Bacteria > Bacillati > Actinomycetota > Actinomycetes > Mycobacteriales > Nocardiaceae > Nocardia > Nocardia sp. GTS18. The sequence goes on from NZ_JACBIU010000002.1 coordinate 252,361, forward strand.
CCTGGTAGTACCAGAGCGAGCGCAGGGCGTCGGGCAGGAACGCGAACGCCCCACCGGTGCCGACCTGACTTCCGACCGCGTGCCGATAGGTGCCGGTCTCACTGGCGAACCACGCCCAATACGACGACAGGTACACCACGAGCGGAATGACGACGAGGGCGTACAACGCGGGCCCCACATCGCGCACCAACGTGCCGACCCACGGCCTGCGCACCCCGTACGCGCGCCGGGCGCTCACATCGAACGCCACGCTCATCAGCCCGAAGAACATGATGAAGTAGATGCCCGACCATTTGGTTCCACAGGCCAGACCGAGCAGCACACCGGCGCCGAAACGCCACCAGCGCACCCCCAGCCGCGGACCCCAATCGGTGAGCCCGACGCGACCGGCCAGATCCGCGGCGGCCATTCGCTCACGCACCTCGTCTCGATCGACGATCAGGCAGCCGAACGCGGCGGTGACCAGCAACGCCATGAAGATGTCGAGCATGCCGATGCGCGAGGACACGAAGGTGAGGCCGTCGGCGATGAGCAGGATGCCCGCGAACGCGCCGATCAATGTGGAGCGCGACATCCGGCGCACGATCCGGATCACCAGCAGCACCAGCACGGTGCCTGCCAGGGCGGCGGTGCCGCGCCAGCCCCAGGCGTTGTAGCCGAACAGGGCCTCGCTGACGGCGATGAACTGCTTGCCGACCGGCGGGTGCACGACCAGGCCGTAGGCGGGGTTGTCCTCGACTCCGCCGCCGGTGACCATCTGCCAGGCCTGCGGGGCGTAGTGCTTCTCGTCGAAAACCGGTGTGCGCGCGTCGGTCGGATAGTTCAGGTTCAGGAAGCGGGTGATGCCCGCGATCACCGTGAGCACCAGGGTGACCGCCCAGCCCCGCGCGGTGTCGAGCGGCCCGAAATCGGGGGCGGGTCGCAGCGGCACCGGGCTCACCACGGCCGACACCGGGCGCGTCGAACGGGCTTCGGTCACCGGGATCACGCCCCGATCGTAGGCGGTGCCACCGACTCGGGCCGAGCCGACACCGGTCGGGACCGGGTCACCTGACAGAATGGACGTCGCGCCATCCACTGGCACCGCGCGCCGCACGCACGCCTGCGGCCGAACTCCCGGAGAGGCGGAACCCCACCGTGTTGGTCCTAGCGGCAACCCCGATGGGCGATATCGGCGATGCTTCGCAGCGTCTGCGCGACGCGCTCGGCACGGCCGATGTGGTCGCCGCCGAGGACACCCGCCGCACCAAATCGCTCGCCAAGGCGCTCGGGGTGGAGATCACCGGGCGCGTCGTCAGCTTCTACGACCATGTCGAGACCGCCCGCATCCCCGCCCTGCTCGACGACATCGCGAGCGGGCTCACCGTGCTCCTGGTGACCGACGCGGGCATGCCGTCGGTGAGCGACCCCGGTTATCGACTGGTGGCCGCCGCCGTGGCACGCGACCTGCCCGTCACCTGCCTGCCCGGCCCCTCTGCCGTCACCACCGCGCTCGCCCTGTCGGGCCTGCCGGTCGAGCGTTTCTGCTTCGACGGTTTCGCACCGCGCAAAGGCGGCCAGCGCCGGGAGTGGTTGCGCACCTTGGCTTCCGAGCAACGCGCCTGCGTCTTCTTCGAAGCGCCGCACCGCCTCGCCGACTGCCTCGCCGACGCCGTCACCGTCCTCGGCCCCGACCGCCGCGCCGCCGTCTGCCGCGAACTCACCAAAACCTACGAAGAGGTCGTCCGCGGCACCCTCGGCGAACTCGCCGAATGGGCGGTCGACGGCGCGCGCGGCGAAATCACCGTGGTTCTCGAAGGCGCCCAACCGGTTTCGGCCGAACCGGCCCAACTCGTCGACGAAGTCGAAACCCTCGTCGCGAGCGGTATGCGCCTCAAAGACGCCTGCGCGGAAGTATCGGCAGGCCGAGGCGCCTCCCGCCGCGAACTCTACGACGCCGTACTCGCCGCCCGCTCCGCCGAGTGAGGACGAACGCGGTCAGCGGTTCAGGACCGCGAGCATGCCTGCCACCGCCCGGGGCCAGGTGAATTGTTCGGCGCGGTGGCGGGCGGCCTGGCGGCGGTCGGTGGTCGGCATGGCGAGGACGTCGGTGACGGCTCGGGCGAAGGCTCGGGGGCGGTCGGCGGCCACGGCGCCGCATTCGGCGGTGATGATGTCGGCCAGGGCCGAGGAGCGGCTGGCCACCACGGGGGTGCCCGCGGCCAGGGCTTCCAGGGCGGCGAGGCCGAAGGTTTCGTGGGGGCCGGGAGCCAGGGAGACGTCGGCGGTGGCGAGCAGGGTCGCCACCTCGGTGCGGTCGCTGATGAAACCGGTGAAGTGCACGGCTGGTTCGCCGCCGGGCAAGGCCGGCAGGGTGCGGGCGCGGCGTTCGAGGGATTCGCGGCGGGGGCCGTCGCCCGCGACGACCAGGCGGGTCGGCATGCCCGCACGGTGCAGGGCGCCGATCGCCTCGATGCTGCGGTCCACCCGTTTCTCCACCGACAACCGGCCGCAGTGCACGAGCAGTGGATAACCGTCCACGCCGAGGTCGGCACGGAGCTGCCGGTCGCGCCTGCGCGGGCTGAACAGGTCGAGGTCGACACCGAGCGGGACCAGTTCGACGTTGGGGGCACCGATCCGCAGGAACTCCTCGCGGGCGAAATCGGTGGTGCACACGACCATGTCGTAGTCGTCGGCGGTGCGCCGGTTGGCCACGTCGGCGCAGCGCCGGGCGGCGGGCCCGGGGAGCACCTGACCGAGCAGCCGGTCGAGCCGTTCGTGCGAGATCATCACGCTGGTCACGCCGCGCCGCCCGGCCCAGCGCCCGAAACCACGCAGCGTGAGCCGGTCCGACACCTCGAGCACATCGGGGCGCAGCCCGGCGAGTACGTCGGCCACCGCCCGCGGGTCGGCCGCGCGGTATCCACCGGTGAACGGAATACCGAACGCGGGCAAGGTGATTCGCAAAGCCCCCGTCGACAGCACTTCCTCGCTGCGGCGCGGACCCGGCACGATCAGCACCACCTCGTGCCCGGCGGCCACATAGCCTTCCCCCAGGTGGTGCAGCGCGGTGCGCAACCCACCGGATCGTGGGCCGTAGAAATTCGCTAGCTGCACGATGCGCACATGCCGATGGTCCAGCCGTCCGGGTTACTCGCGGCTCCTGCCCGTGGAATGGCACGTGAACACCCGTGAAAGAGCCGCTTAACCCGATTCGCCGTCGACCGCGGGCCGGACCCGGAGCAATCCGTGGCCGGTCGCGGCGGTGGTGACCGTCGCCAGCTCGGCGTGCGCGCGGATCCACTCGCCCCCGCCGAAGCGCACCCGCAGCATGAGCCGCCGCGGCGTTTCCGGAGCGTTCACCAGCTCCGCGCAGGCGGCACGCAATGCGGTCAGATCGGCGGGGTCGATGGTCGGTCGTTCGACGGCCCAGCGATCCAGCGGTGGCGGTGGATCAGCCACCCATTCGTAGATGACGCCGCTGGCGAGCAGGATCAGCCCGGCGCCGACATCCACTCCCTTGGACACGGCGCGCAGCATCGCGACCTCGAGGTCGACCGTCTCGCCGCCGAGTTCGGGGACGGCGTGCATCAATCCGCTCACCCGGCGCAGCTCCGGCCGAGCCCGCGCAACCATCTGGAACCGGCGGACCTGTTCGTCGTCGCCGAGCACGTCGACCGCTCCCTGCCAGCGCCCGCCGGGCTCGAGGGTGCTCGCCATCGCGAAATAGTCGACCCGACCGTCGAAACGGACCATGCGCCCGAACGCCTCGGGCGGTGTGCGCACCACCCGCACGGCCCCGGGCTCGCGCGCGAAGATCAGTTCCTCCAGACCCGGCCCGTGATGGGCGAGTTCGGTGCGGGCATCCCAATCCCAGGCGGCGACGTGACGGCGTGGCGGCACGGGCGCGTCGGCCTGCCCGATCCAGACCTGAACGCCGTGAGTCCCGCCCAGTGCGCATCGCACCGGTTCGACGACAACGACGGTGTCGCCGAGACGTGCGGACTCCCGGCCGCGCACCGCGTCGAGCAGCAGTTTCGCCTTGGCGGGACCGATCGCGCGTGACCAGCGTCGGGGGGCGATCCATTCCCTGATCCGCGTGTCGTCGGCGACAAGAGCCGGTTCGAGATCCTCGGTCAGGGTCTCGACCAGTAACCACCCGTCGGCGGTCATTCAGCTGGGCGCCACGCCGCGTCCGGCACGTGGCAGATCGAGATCGAGCGGAATGCGCCCCTCCCGAAGCTGAACCTCGACCTCCTCGGCGGGCATCGGTCGTGCGATCAGGAATCCCTGGGCGCGGTAGCAGCCGAGACCCACAAGGGTCCGGGCCGCCATCGGCGTCTCCACACCCTCGCCGACCACGCCGAGTCCGAACGAACCGGCCAGGCCGATAATGGATTTCACGATCGCGAGGTCGTCGTTGCTGTCGCCGAGGCGCTGCACGAAACCCCGGTCGATCTTCACCGCGTCCACCGGCAAGGCCTTGAGATGCGACAGCGAGCTGTAGCCGGTGCCGAAGTCGTCGATGGCGATCTGCACGCCCATCCGCTTGAGCCCGCGCAGGGTCACCCGGGTGCGCACCAGGTCCTGCACGACGACATGTTCGGTGATTTCGAGGCACACCGAGCTGCCGTCGATCTCGAACAGGCGAAGGATGTCCTCGATCCGCTCGACGAAGTCGGCGCTCACCAGCTGCACCGGCGACACATTGATCCGGATGACGACATTGGCCGCCAAGCCACGCCGCCGCCAGTCGGCGAATTGGGAGCAGGCCGAACGGATCACCCAGCGACCGAGCTCGCCCGCCAGGTTGGTCGCCTCGGCAACCGACACGAACGCACCGGGCGGTAACAGGCCACGGGTGGGATGCTGCCAGCGCACCAGCGCCTCGAGCGCGACGATCCGGCCGGTACGCAGGTCGACCTCGGGCTGGTAGTGCAGGATCAGCGACCCGTCGGAGACCGCGCTGCGCAGGTTCAGCTCCACGTCGTCCTGGAGTTCGAACTGCGCGCGCATGGCATCGGTGAACACCGCGACGCCGTTGCCGCCACCGGATTTGGCGGACAGGAGGGCGTGATCGGCTCGGCGCAAGACGTCCGACACCGAAGTCTCGCCCGGAATGCCCAGTGCCACACCGACACTCACACCACGGCTCACCGACTCCTGGCCCACCGACACGCGGCGCCCGATGAGTTGCTGAATGCGCGCGGCCTCGAGTTCGGCGGCGACCGCGTCCATCGGCTCGGCGGGCACGATCACGAATTCGTCGCCACCGAGGCGGGCGATCATGTCGTCGGGCCCGAGGTTCTGTTTCAGCCTGCGGGCGAGGGTGCGAATGAAATTGTCGCCCGCGCTGTGGCCGAGGAAATCGTTGAGGGCCTTGAGCCGGTCGAGATCGAGAAAGAAGGTGGCGACGGGGCCGGGGTTTTCGGGGGCGAGCCTGCGCTCCATGTATTCGAGCAGGGCGCGGCGGTTGGCCAGCCCGGTGAGATCGTCGTGCAGGGCGATATAGCGCAGCTTCTCCTCGGCGACCACGCGCGCCTGCAGTTGCGCGAACAGGGCGGCGATCGCCTTGAGGACATTGAGTTCACGCTTGGTCCAGGTGCGGTCGCCCATCTTCACGAAGCCGAGCACACCGGTGGACTCTCCCCGCGAAACCAGCGGCACACAGGCCATGGCGACCTGCGGAATGCCGGAGGATTTGCGGATCGTTTCCTGGTAGTCCTCACTATCGTTACCGGGCCGAACGATCAGCGGTTCGGTGGCGAATTCGAGAGCGCGGAATACCGAGTCGGCCTTGTCGAACTCCACCACCCGTAACGGGTCGGGCACCGGCGTATCCGCGCGCTGCGGCCATTCGGCGACGAGCACGGTGGCGCGGCGGGTGCGGTCGGTATGGCGCAGATAGCTGAAATCGACGTCGAAATGTTCGACGAGTGCGGCGAGCACTCGCTCGCTCGCCGCCACCATGGTCGTGGCGTCGACACCCATCAACTCGGAGGCGACCTCGGTCACCAGTGAGTCGAGCGATTGCCGATGCACGCTGTCTCCGATCCGCGCTATCCGTCGTTCCTACTGCCAGGCACCGGCAACCGTCGACTGCGAACGCTCGCAGCGGCGGCGTAGCTCAGACGAAGAACCAATGCCACGTTCTCATCCTCAGAGATTTCCATGATGTCCAGGAAACGCCTCTGAATGCTGGCAAGTGTATCTGTGAACTCGGGAGAAACGCGGCGCAAATCCTCGGGCCGGTTCGCGTACAGGAACACCGGAGACACCGGCTGCACCGCCAGCCCCAGCAGTTGCGCCCGCAACCAGACCTTTTCGACCGCGGCACCGGCCCGTGCGTAGTCCGCCAGATCCGGTACGCCGCCGCCGCGTTTCCGGAACCCGACGGCGACGAGCGCGGAACTCGACAGCACCCGATCGACCGTGAATTCGCCCAGCGCGGTACCCGCCGACCACTCGCGCAACCGGTCCATCACATCACTGCGGCTGCCGACCTGGAGTTTCGCGAGTTCGTCCGGCGCCGGGTCGAGGGTCCGCACATCGATGCCGGTGCGGATATCCTCGCCCGGCCAGCGCAATTCGGCGTAGAGCTGCTGGTGCAGCTGCGGGGTGAGATAGCGGACGCGGTCGCTGGCACCGAGCAGCTCCGCCGCCTCGGCGAGGCGTTCGCGCCCGGTGATCGCGTGCACGATCGCCTGGTCGCCCGCTGCTTGCGCGAGGGCGTGCAGCACCGAATCCGGGAGGTCGGCGGCGTTGCCGAGGCGCCGGTTGGTGTGGCGTGCACAGGCGAGCGGGTAGTCGGCGGCGAGTTCGGCGTCGGTGCCTGCACGCAGGCGCAGGCGGGCGATCAGGGGTGCCGACGGCTCGTCGACGAGCAGTCGCGTATCGCTGAGCAAACCGTGTGCCGCGGCGGCCGCCGTGGCGTTGTACAACGCGGCACCGACGGCGACCGCACTACCGCGCAGGTCGACATCCATCGCCGTCGTGTCTGTCGGATCGAGGGCGATCTCGATGAGCTCGTCGTCGCCACGCAGGGTCCACGGCTGCACATTGCCGCCCGACGGCGCGCGCTGCGCGCAGGCGAGGATGGCGCCGATGGCGTCGGCGGGTGGTTGCTCGTCGTCGAGTTCGGTGGCGTGGTCGTCGGCGTCATCGTCGAGGCAGCACGGTTCGGCGAGCGAATCCAGGGCGGCCTCGAGGTCGATGCGGGTTCGTCCCGACGACAGCTTCGCCCCGAGTCCGATCCGGCGGACCGCCGCACTGACGATCGCGGCACCCAGCTGCACCTCACCACCCAATTGCGGCCAGGTGGTGATGGTTTCGCCGACCTCGGCCAGGCTGGCGGCCATGCGTGCGGACAGCTGGGCCGGGTCGAGGATGCGCAACACGTGTGGCGCCTTGGACCTGGTATCGAGACCGGCGAGTTGAGCGCCGGTGGTCGCGCCGAGCAGACCGTGGAAGGGTTCCCGGTCGGGTTCGAGGTCGTAGCGCTCCACGTCGAACAGGCCGCGGTCGTTGGTGTCCATCAGCAGCGGGATGCGCCTGCGGCGCGCGGCTTCGCGGACTGCGAATTTGATGTCGAGCGAATCGCATTCCTCGACGACGAGGGAGAGCCCGTCGAGGAATTCGTCGGCGGTCTCGGTGAGCACACCGGTCTGCCAGATCTCCACCGGCAGGTAGGGGTCGAGTTCGGCGATGCGGCGGGCGGTGACCACCGCTTTGTTCACGCCGATGTCGAACAGCCCGCCCGGCACCCGGTTGAGGTTCGACAGCTCGATGGTGTCGAAGTCGGCCAGGCGCAGCAGCCCACAGGTGCCCTCGAGAGCCAGCGTGTAGGCCACCGAATGGCCGACGCTCTGCCCCACGACGCCGACCCGCAGTTCCCGCAGCCGCTGCTGCTCCGCTCGGGTGAGCTTGTTGCGGTTGCGGTCCGAGCGGATCGCGGCGAAGGCGTCGGGCCCGAGGACGGCGACCAGCGCGTTGCGCCACGGGTAGTGCACCCACCGTTCCTCGCCGGGGTCGAGACCCGGCGGTGGGCCGGTGAGCTGATCGAGTTCGGCGCGCAACCCGGCGCGCAGGTCGACGGTCTGGATGCCAGGGGTGTCGGCGAGCTGCCGCAAGGTTGCCCGGTCGATGGGGTCGCGCGGATCGAACAGACGTGGCCGGTAGTCCGCCGTCTGTGGTGCTGGTTCGTTCATCTATCGATCGACCCCACGAAAACGTGCCGTCGCGACCGCGGCGGTGTGACGGTGAATCCGCCGCAACCGCGTTTCGCCGCATGCTGCATCGACAGCCATCGGGTTCCTACTCCATGCTTCACGCCCGCAAGGGGTCGGCGTCCCATAGATGCCGACTGGTGCAGTATCCGTCATCGGTTACGAATCCACCAGACAAGTGGCTAATTTCCCGGAAACCTTCTGAGCCAGTTGAAATAACTGCAGGTCAGAAGCGGTTAGGGTGCACTGAGTAAATTTTCGCAGACCGTACGGTCCGAATGCAGCTACCCGTCAGTTATCGACTTGGATGGACACGAACAGCTCCACGTCGGTCGGCCCGTGCCAGACCTCGATCTCCTCGCGGTAGGCGCGCGAGATCTCGGCGGAGGCGGTGGCGTCGTCGACCTGGGCCCACACGTCCTCGACCGGGTCGTGGTAGTCGCCGTTGGGCGCGAAGCGGGCGTAGATGCCCTTGGGCACGCCGACCATGAGGTCACCGACGGGAACCTCGTCGGGCGCGGCGAATTCGCGGGCGACCAGGGCGTTCCAGTTGCCCGCCGGGTCCGGCACGTAGACGGTGTGCAGCGGTTCGCGGCCGCCGGGACGGTCGCGCAGGCGGTCCTTGAGGAACTCGATCAGATCGCTGTTGGAGACCTTGAAACTGGGATGCACGCGCGGCACGACGAGGCCGCCGTAGAGCGCCCCGCCGCGGACCACGATCGTGTACGTCATCGCGGATCGACCGCCAGGTACAGGTCGATCTTGTACGCGTGCGGGTAGCACTCGAAATCGCCGGTGAAGGTGCGCTTGATCTGGTTGTGTTCCTCGGCGTAGGCGATCTGGGTCCACAGATCCGTCATCACCTGGGGAAAGTTACCGACCGAGGAGAAGCGGGCGTAGGCGCCGCGCGGGAGCCGGGCGGCGAGATGGCCACGGGTGACCTGGTCGAGCGAATCGCACTGATAGCCGACGATCTGGGTGTTGTAGGTGCCCAGCTCGCCGCTGAAATCGGTGTAGGCGCTAGCCAGGGGGCCGCCGAGATCCTGGTGCAGGACCGCCGACCAGGCGGCTTCGAGGTCGTGGTCGCGCAGCTTACCGAGTGCGCGTTTGGGACTGCGGACCGGCAAACCGGCCACCCAGGTCTCGTCCCGCTCGACGATTTCGAACTGCATTGATGACTCTCTCGAAGGTCGGCACGGTTGCGCCATGCTATCAACATCGGTCGACCCCACCTAACCACAGCTGAGCTGGTCAAACGTCCATCACCACGCGGGGCATTGTCCGATTCACCTCCATGCCCTAAGCTCCCGCGCTCGTGTGGGTACGCGCGGCGCTCGAACCGCGAAAACAAGTGATGCGGTGGGCAGGACTTGTCGTTGTCGCGGTCCTGGCGGGGTACATCGCGGTGTTGCTGGGCGACGCGCGCCATTTCTACACCGACGATACCGAGGCGCAGTACGTGCCGATGTGGCAGCTGCTCGGCGCCGAACTGCGCGCCGGCCGGTTCCCGGCGATGGTCCCGTGGGAATGGATGGCAGGCAACTACAGCCTCGAGGAGGCCGGGCTCTACAACCCGGCCCAGCTACTGGTGTATCTGCTCGCACCCTCGTTCGACAATCTGGCCGGCTACGCGACGGCCGTGAAGTTCGTGTTCTCCGCGATCGCGGCGCTCGGCGTGTTCCGCATCTGCCTGGCCTACGGCGCGCGGGCGCCGTGGGCGGCACTGGCCGGGGTGGCGTTCCCCTTCAGCGGCTGGTTCCTGTTCTTCGACGAGGCGAGCTGGTTCACCTCCCAGACGGGCACCGCGTGGCTCGTGCACGCCTGGGCCTCGGCGGTGCTATACGCGCGCAAACGATCCGGCCCGATCCCGCTGTTCGTGTTCCTGTACCTGGCGCTGACGATCCAATACGTCTTCCCGGCGGTCGAGGCCGCGCTGATGATCGTGGCCGTAGCCGCCGGGGAGTACCTGTACCAGCGCAAGTGGGTGCCGGTGCTGCGGATGCTCACCGCCGCCGGTCTCGCCGCGCTGGCCTCGCTGATCGCGAATCTGCCGCTGCTGCTGTCGTCCCAGGCCACCTGGCGCGGCGACGTCTCGACCATCCACAACGATCCGTTCCTCACGGTGCCGTGGTCGGAATCGCTCAATGCCAGTCTGCCCAGCACGGTTCCGGCGTTCACCGCGTGGTGGGGACATGTGCAGCCACTGCCGATGGTCTACATCGCGTGGTTCGTGATTCCGGCGCTGGCCTTCATCGATTGGAAGGCGGCGGCGAAGACGGCGAGCGAGTGGAGCGGCATCGCGCTGTTCGGGGTGGCGACGCTGATGTGGACGGCGGGACCGGGCGCGATCGGGCCGCTGCGCTGGCCCGCACGGGTGCTGCCGATGCTCGCCATCGCCGTGCTCTTGCTCGTCTGTGTGCTGCTCAGCAGGTACGGGGTGTTCGCCTCGTCGCGGCGGCGGTACGCGGCGGCGGGCGCGTTGATCGGGCTGCTGTTCATCCGGTCCTTCTCGGCCGCACCGGAACTCGTGGTCCGGCATGCGCTCGCGGTCGTCGTGGTCGTGGCGATGGGCGCGGGCGCGCTGTGGCTCGCGCGCCATCGTGGCGTGGCCGCCGCGGCGGTGGCGATGATCGCCGCGACGATGCCCATCGCGTTCGCCCAGGTCGCCGCGGCTCCCGAAACCCCACTGTCCTACGGGTTCCCGGAGCGGCGCTCGGAGATGCTGGCCGCCTTCCCCGATTTCGGCGGGCGCACTTTGCAATTGGCCGACCGCATCGCGGTGCGCGACGAGGAACGCACGCTCGCAGGCACTTACGGATCGATCGCGCTCGGCAGCTATGCCAAGAACATGGGCCTGCAGTACGTGAACGGGTACACACCTGTCGGGCACGCCGCCTTCGCGGGACTGCTGTGCATGGCGTGGGACGGTGGTACCTGCCCGGACGCCTATCGCCGGGTGTTCGCTGTCGAACCATCGACCGACACACCGATCGTCGACCTCATGCGACTGGATCGCGTTGTGCTGCAACGCGCGCAGTACCCGGACGCGGGCGACAAACCCGCACCCCCTGGCTGGGCGTTCGTCCGCTACCCCGGCCACGAGCACCAGATCTGGGTGCTGGAACGCGTGAATCCGCTGCCCTCCCCCGGCGACATGATCGCGCACGAATCCGGTGTCCACGCCACGGTGATGCCGGAGGCCGGGCTCACCAACCGCGCGACCGTCTCCTCCGGCACCGGCGGACGGATCGTGTTCTCACGCCTGGCCTGGCCCGGCTACACGGCCACCCTCGGCCCGAGCGAGATCCCGACCCGCGCGGTGGCGGGCACCTTCCTCGCCGTCGACATTCCGCCCGGCACGCACAATGCCGAGCTCACCATCACCTGGCGACCGCCCGGCCTGTCGATCAGCCTCACGGCGGCACTGCTCGCCGTGCTCGGGATCGCGGCGCTGCACTGGTGGTACCGGCGCGAGGACGAACCGGCGATCGAGGAGCCGACCGCCGAGCGCCCCCACGTCGCGGTCAGCTGATCGCGGCGGCCAGGTGCGGCCAGGCTTCGTGCAGGTCGGCCTCGAACTGACCCCAGGTGTGCGAACCGGTCGGCCGGTGCACGTGCACGGCCGGAATGCCCAGCTGGGCGAGGCGCCCGGCGAAGGCAGCCGTGCAGGCACCCGCGATGGTCTCGAGCGGCGGCATCGGCAGACCACGGTCGGCGGCGCCCGGTGCGCCTGTCGCCGCGGCGAGGAAGATCGACTTGCCCGCGAGCCGACCAGCATTGGCGAACACGTCGTGCTCGCGCCAGGTGGGTCCGCCCGGCACGCCCCACATGTTGCCCGGGTTGCCGCCGCCGCGCACGGCCTGGGCGCTCGCCATCGCGATGCCCATCGGGTCGGCCGCCCACGGGCATCCGCTCAGCGCCGCGACCGCCGAGAACCTCGGGCCGCCCTGGATCGCCAGATCCAGGGCCGACGCCGCGCTCATCGACACACCGGCGATGGCGTTGCGGCCGTTGGTGCCGAGCGCGCCGTCGATCACGCCGGGCAGTTCCTCGGTCAGGTAGGTCTCCCACCGCACGCGCCCGACGGCGGGATCGTCGGAGATCCAGTCGGTGTACAGGGTGAACGCACCACCGACCGGCATCACCACATTGACGAACTTGTCGGCGAAGAAGTGCCGCACATCGGTGTTGTCCCACCAGGAGATGCCGTCGGCGCCACCGCCCGCACCCGTGAGCAGGTACAGCGTCGGCGCACCCGCGCCTGCCGCCTTGATCACCTTGTTCTGCACGACCCGCCCCATCGCGGGCGAGTACACGTCGATCTGGGCGGCCCGCCCACCTAAGGGCGCCTCCCCCGTCACATGAGCCCCCGGATCGGCTGTCGCCCGGCCCGCGCCGACAACAGCAACGATCGCGCACACCACAGCAAGCCACAACCTCGATGTAGTCACTGATCCGGTATACCCCCTGCTCGCGGGTTCGACACGGAATCACACGCGCTCGGCCGACACCGCCACCGGATGGTGACCAGGGTCACTGCGGCTTGGACGGATGACCTACGAGGCGCTGGTGAGCTGCTGTTTCCGCCGATAGCCGAGCTCTCGGCGCCCGGAAAACCAGATGATTTGTGTCGGTGGTGAACGGAATACTTGCCCGCGCCCGATGAGTTGGACCGACGGCCCCCGTCTTCTTTCTTGTGGTGCCCGCACACCCGCCGTTCCCCGCCCCGGAGGTTTACCCGAATGCCAGCCGATATATCCGCACCTGCCGCGAAGGAGCGGACGCCCACTGTCATCCGGGTCCTGGTACTCGCGACCTTCGTCGTGATCCTCAACGAGACCATCATGATCAACGCGATCCCCCGCCTGATGGAGGATCTGAAGGTCACCGAGGTGGCCGCGCAGTGGGTGTCCACCGCGTTCATGCTCACCATGGCGGCGATCATCCCCACCACCGGCTGGTTCCTGCAGCGGGTGACGACCAGGACGGCCTACGCCACGGCGATGGCCACCTTCATGGCGGGCACCGTGCTCTCGGCCGTCGCGCCGACCTTCGCCGTGCTGCTCATCGGCCGGATCATCCAGGCCGGTGGCACCGCGGTGATGATGCCGCTGCTGATGACCACGCTGATGACCGTTGTCGCGGAGAAGGATCGCGGCCGGGTGATGGGCAACGTCACCCTGGCCATCTCGGTCGCGCCCGCGATGGGTCCGGTCGTGTCCGGCCTGGTGCTGCAGATCAGCGTGCCCCAGATCGACTCGTGGCGACTGCTCTTCGTGCTGATGCTGCCGATCACCGGCATCGTCACCTGGCTGGGTCTTCGCCAGCTCGAGAACGTCGGCGAGCCGGAGGCCGGGGCCATCGACCTGCTCAGTGTCGCGTTGGCGGCGCTCGGTTTCGGTGGGCTGGTGTACGGGCTGAGCAAGTTCCACGGCGACGACTACACGACCGCGATCGCGATCGTCGCTGTCGGCCTGGCTCTGATCGCCGCGTTCGCGCTGCGTCAGATCCGCTTGCAGCGAACCGGCACTCCGCTGCTCGACCTGCGTGTGCTGCTGGCGGGGACCTACACCAAGGCGCTCGTGCTGATGTCGGTCGCGTTCCTGGCGATGATGGGTTCGATGATCCTGCTGCCGCTGTACCTGCAGAACCTGCGGCACCTGAGCCCGCTGGAGACCGGCCTGCTGGTGATGCCGGGTGGTCTGGCGATGGGTCTGCTCGGGCCGACCGTCGGCAAGCTGTTCGACAAGTTCGGCGGGCGCGTGCTGGTGATCCCCGGTTCGATCGGCATCACCGTCTCGCTGGCGGGCTTCACCCAGATCTCGATGGACATGCCCTACTGGCAGCTGCTCGGCCTGCACATCCTGATGATGGTGTCGCTGGCGGCCACGTTCACCCCGGTGTTCACCCTCGGCCTCGGCGCCCTGCCGATGAACCTGTACTCGCACGGCAGCTCGATGCTCGGCACCTTGCAGCAGGTGGCCGCGGCCTTCGGCACCGCGCTGGTGGTCACCGTGATGTCGGCGCGCAGTACCTCGCTCATCGACGCGGGCACCGACCCGGCGACGGCGGGGCTGGACGGCATGCGCCTGGCCTTCGGTGTCTCCGCCGTCCTCGCCCTGATCGTCATCGCGATGGCGGTGTTGCTGCCCGCTCGCGCGGCGGCCGACCCGCACGCCGCCCCGGCGGTGCAGGACGCCGAGGAGGAAACCCCGGAGCTGGTCAAGAACTGACCTGTTCCCCGTGAAGCCCCCGTTCCTCGTGGACGGGGGCTTCGTCGTTCTCCCGGCCGGTCAGGCCGCGGGACGGATGATGATGTCCCCGACGGTATTTCGCGCGTGCAGGCGCACCGATCGACCGTTGGGAGCAACCGGCACGATCGTGTTGCGCACGGCGCCGACGGTCGCCTCGGTCTCGAGCTGCACGGCGGTGCCGGGGCGGATGCCCACCTCCAGCTCGCCCATGGAGGTCTCCACCCGGATCTCGCCGCTGGTCACCTCTCCGATGCGGATGTCGCCCTTGGCGACCTTGGCGGTGACCGGACCCGCGGGGCGCTCGAGGACGATGTCGCCGAGGGAGATCGTCAGGTCGCAGGCGCCGAGCGCACCGTTGCCACGCAGCTGTCCGACCCCGGCCGTCCCGGTGAGGTGTGAACCGGTTGGCACCTCGATGGTCAGCTCGATCGACGGGTTGCCACCGAACGGGCTGTGGGTGCGCCAGCTCTTGGGCGTCACCACCGTGAGCTTGCCGTCGGCGAAGTTCACCTCGGTCTGTTCGGCGACGCGCACGTCGCCCTTCTTGCCCGGATCGGACGGCGCGACGGTGACGACGGCGTCGGTGCGGTCGGAGGCGATGACGGTGACGCCTGCCGACAGGACATCGACGCTGACGGTGACCGGTGCGGTGGTGGCGAAGGTGTACATCGGGTGCTCCTCGGTGGATCCGTTCGGTTGATGACCATACTGTCGCGACCGGCGCTGACACGAGGCTGACACCACCCTGACGCACCCGGGGACACCATATCCGGACAGGCGACCAGCTGTGGTGGGCATCGCCCGGTCGCCCGGTGCACAATGGGCGACGTGCAGATCGGAATGCTCGGGCCGCTGGAGATCCGGACAGCAGACGGTGGATCGATAGCGATACCCGGCGCCCGGCTGCGGGCATTGCTCATCTCCCTCGCGCTGGAACCGGGCCGCGCCATCCCCAAGACACGGCTCGTCGACCTGATCTGGGACGAACAACCACCGGCCGACGCCGCGAATGCCTTGCAGGCGCTGGTTTCCCGGCTGCGCAGACTGCTGCCCGACGGTTCACTCGAGGTGCAGGCGGGCGGGTACCGTCTCGCCGTCGAGCCCGGCGCCGTCGACGCGGTGCGCTTCGAACGGCTGCTCGACGAAGCGCGCGGCACCGACGACCTGCGCCAGGCCGAACTGCTGCGCGAGGCACTGGAACTCTGGCGTGGCGAGCCCCTGCAGGACGTCGCCGACAGCCCTCCGTTCGACCCGGTGGTCACCCGTTTCCGGGGACTGCGCCTGGCCACGATGGAGGACCGGTACGAGGCCGAGGTGCGACTGGGTCGTGGCCCCGAGGTCGTCGCCGAACTCACCGAAGTCGTTGCGCGGCATCCGGTTCAGGAGCGACTGGTTGCCGCGCTGATGCGCGCGCTCGGCGCGGCGGGTCGCGGGGCCGAGGCGCTGGTGGTGTACCAGCGCACCCGCGAGGCACTGGCCGACGAACTCGGCGTCGACCCGTCACCGGAGCTTTCGGAGTTGCACGTCGCGCTGCTGCGCGGCGAGGTCGGCGCCCGGCCCGCGCAGCGCTCGACGAACCTGCGCGCCGAGCTGACCAGCTATATCGGCAAGCACGGTGACATCGCCGTGGTGCGCGAACTCCTTGCGACACACCGGCTCACGACGATCACCGGCCCGGGCGGCTCGGGCAAGACCCGGCTGGCGGTGGAAGCCGCCCGCACCATGCTCGACGACCTCCCCGAGGGCGCGTGGCTGGTGGAACTCGCCGCCACCGACGCGAGCGGCGACCTCGCTCAGCTGGCCTTCGCGGCACTCGGCCGGCGCGACGCCCTGATCGGCGACACCCCGAACGCCGAACCGATGGACCGGCTCGTCGCCGCCATCGGCGACCGGGAAACCCTGCTGATCCTCGACAACTGCGAGCACGTGATCGAGGCCGCCGCCACCTTCGCCCACCGGATCCTGGGTGAGTGCACGGGTCTGCGCATCCTGGCGACGAGCCGGGAACCGCTCGGCATCACCGGCGAGGCGCTGTGGCAGGTCGCGCCGCTCACGGTGCCGAGGGAGAACGCCGACCCGCAGGCGATCGAGTCCTCCCCCGCCGTCGTCCTGCTGCGTGACCGCGCGAGTGCGGTGCGCGGCGACCTCGGTTCGGATGCAACGGCTTTGGCGACGATGGCCCGGGTGTGCCGGGCCCTGGACGGTATTCCCCTGGCCATCGAGCTGGCGGCGGCGAGGCTGCGCACCATGTCGCTCGAGCAGCTCGCCCACCGCCTCGACGACCGGTTCCGCCTGCTCACCGGCGGCAGCCGCACCGCGATCGCCCAGCACCGCACCTTGCGCGCGGTAGTCGACTGGAGCTGGGAGTTGCTGTCGGACGCGGAGAAGACGGTGCTGCGCAGGCTCGCGGTGTTCTCCGGCGGTGCGAGTCTCGAGGCGGCCGAACACGTCTGCGCCGACGGTGCGACGGTGCAGGACTGGGAGGTGCTCGAACACCTCACCACGCTGACCGAGAAGTCGCTGCTCACAGTGTCCGAGAATCCACAGCCGCGCTACCGCATGCTCGAGACCATCAAGCAGTACGCCGCCGAACGCCTCGACGAGGCGGGCGACGCAGAATCCGCACGCCGAGCGCACATCTCGCACTTCATCACCCTGGCGGCCACCGCCGAACCACACCTGCGCCGCGCCGAGCAGCTCGACTGGCTCGCCGTACTCGAGGCCGACCACGACAACCTCGCGGTCGCCATGCGCACGGCCCTCGCCGCCGACGCCGATGCCGCGATGCGCCTGGCCGCCGCTGCGGGCTGGTACTGGTGGCTGGCCGGTTACAAGGGCGAGGGCACCGAGTTCGTCCTGGCCGCCGCCGAACTGTCCGGCGACGTGGACGACGAGACACGGGCAACGGTGTATGCCCTGGTCGTGCACTTCCTCAGCGGCGGTCGCAGTGGCGAACACGAGGTCGGAGAATGGATCCGCAAGGCCAGCCGGTACGGCCGCGACAGCCGGGGCGGACATCCCGCGCTGCGGTTCGCCGGTGCGCTGGAGCGCATCCTGGCCGGCCCCGAGCACTATCTGCCCGCGTTCGAATCGCTGCTCGCCGACGATGATCCGTGGGTGCGCGCACTGGCCCGGCTCCAACTGGGCAAGCTGCGCACCGTGCTCGGCCATCCGGGCCGCGCGGCCGACGAACTGCTCGAGCAGGCGCTCGCGGAATTCCGTGTCATCGGCGAGCGCTGGGGTATGTCGTTCGCGCTGACCGAGCTGGCCAACCGCACGGCCATGCGCGGCGAATTCGATGCCGCCTGCGTGCTTTTCGACGAGGCGATCGCGGTGGTCACCGAGGTCGGCACGCTGGAGGCCGTGGTGCGGATGCGCGCACGCCAGGCCCAGCTGTACTGGTTGCTCGACGACAGTGAGGCGAGCGAGGCGGCGTTGGCGCACGCGCAGGAGTGCGCGGACCGCACCGGCTGGCCGACCTCGCTGGCCGAGGTCGCGCTCGTCCGCGCCGAATTGGCCAGGTGGAGTGGCGAACCCGTACTCGCGCAGCAGCAGATGGAACTGGCACAGAAACTGCTCGGCGACGAGGCCGGGCAACCGGTGGTCAGCGCCATGGCCCACGATCTGCGCGGCTATCTCGCCGCCGATCTCCACGAGGCACGTACCAGCCACCGCGCGGCCTTCCACGCCGCATCGAGCGCCGGTCACGCGGCGCTGCTGGCCCAGATCCTGGTCGGGATCGCGGATCTGGCCTTGCGCGCCGAACAACCCGCGCAGGCCGCCCGGCTGCTCGGTGCCGCCACTGTCACGCGCGGCGTGCCCGACCTGTCGCTGCCCGACGCCGCCCGCATCGAGGAGCAGGCACGCCGAAGCCTCGGCGAAGCGGACTTCGCCGAGGCGGTGGCTCGGGGGTCGGAATCGGATGTCACCGAACTGGTCGAGCTCACACTCGCTTGCTGAAGGTCGAGCGCGACCACACATAGCCGATCACCGCGAAGCCCGCGCACCAGGCGAAGGCGGCGATGGTGTGGCCGCCCGACGGCGTACCGGCCAGGAAACCGCGCACCGATTCGATGATCGGGGTGAACGGCTGGTACTCGGCGAACTGCCGCACACCGGGCCCCATCTTCTCGGCGGGCACGATCGCGCTGCTCAGGAAGGGCAGCATGAGCAGCGGAACCACCGACATGCCCGCGGCCTCCGGGGTCTTGGCGGCCATGCCGAGGGCGACGGTCAGCCAGGCGGCGGCGAAGGCGGTCGCCAGCAGCACACCGAGCGCGCCGAGCCACTGCACCGCGCTCGCCGGTGAACGGAACCCGAGCGCGAAACCGACGCCGAGCACGGCCGTCAGGGCGATCACATTGGTGACGATGCTCGCCGCGACATGCCCGGTGAGCACGGCACCGCGCGACACATCCATCACCTTGAACCGGTTGATGACGCCCTTGGTCATGTCCGAGCTCACCGACACCGCCGTGCCGGACAGGCCGTAGCTGATGGCGAGCATGAGCATGCCCGGCACCGCGTAGTCGATGTAGTTCTCGCCGACATCGAAAGCGTCACCGAAGACGTAGACGAAGATCAGCATCATCATCACCGGCATCAGCGCGGCATTGAAGATGGTCACCGGACTGCGAGTGATGTGGGTGAAGTTGCGCCGCAACATGACCGACGAATCGAACAGTGCGCTGGACAGCGGGTTGGACGTGGTGGTGCTCATCGGGCTTCGGCCTCCTGGGTAGCGCGCCCGGTGAGGGCGAGGAAAACGTCGTCGAGATCGGGGGTGTGGATGGAGACCTCGTCGGCCTCGAGGTCGTGGGCGGCGAGCTGATCCATCAGGGCGCGAAGGTTTTTCGTTCCCCCGTCGCCGGGGACGCTCAGGGTGAGCGACTCCTCGTCGGGGGTGGAGCCGGCCAGAGCCCGCGCGGCGGCGGCGAGTTCGGCGGCGGCGCTGAAGCGGAACTTGATGTGGCTGCCGGGAATTCGGCGCTTGAGTTCGCTCGCGGTACCTTCGGCGACGATGCGGCCATGGTCGAGCACTGCGATCTTGTCGGCCAGCTGATCGGCTTCCTCGAGGTACTGGGTGGTGAGGAAGATTGTCACGCCCTCGTCGGTCAGTTCGCGCACCATGTCCCACATGGTGCGGCGGCTGCGAGGATCGAGACCGGTGGTCGGTTCGTCGAGGAAGATGATCCGCGGCTTGGTCACCAGCGTCATCGCCAGATCGAGCTTGCGGCGCATACCGCCGGAGTAGCTGCCCGCCTGCTTGTTCGCCGACTCGACCAGGTCGAAGCGCTCGAGCAGGTCGGCGATCACCCGTTTACCCGCGGCGCCGCGCAGGCGGTGCAGGTCGGCCATCAGCCGCAGGTTCTCCGCACCGGTGAGCAGGTCGTCGACGGCGGCGAACTGCCCGGTGACGCCGATGGCCTTGCGGACCGCCTTGGTCTCGGCCATCAGGTCGTGGCCCGCCACCCGCGCGGTGCCCGCATCGACCTGAAGCAGCGTGGTGAGCACATTGACGGTGGTGGTCTTGCCCGCGCCGTTCGGGCCGAGCAGGGAGAAGATGCTGCCCGCTTCGACGGTGATATCGATACCGTCGAGAACTTTCTTGTCCCCGTAGGACTTCCGCAGCCCCGAGGCGGCGATTGCTGTGCTGTTCATGCCGACAACAGTCGCCGGGCAGGCTGACATCGCGCTGACGGCGACCTGACACCTCCCCTGACACACATCAGCGTCATGCCGTGTGCGATGTCTGTCAGTGCCGCGTCAGGTCCGCGTCAGCGCACCGGGCGACGGTTCCTCTCGTGAACAGCATCGCCATCGCCCCCGTCTTCGGTCCCCTCGTCGCCCCCGCGCCGGACTGGTCCCGTCTGTACGCCTGGGGCCGCCAGTTCGCGCTCGGCGACCACGCCGTCGCCCAGCTGCTGCGCTTCGCGGTGGTCGGTGGCGTCAGCAACATCGCCTACGTGCTGCTGTTCATGTCCTGCACCGGCCTCGGCCCCCTCACCGCCAATGTCGCGGGCTCCGTGGTGAGCACGGTGATAGCCAACGAACTACACCGCCGCCTCACCTTCCGCACCACGGCTGTCCCCTGGTTCACGGCCCAATATCAGGGCGGCGGCCTCGCACTGATCGGCCTCGGCATCACCACAGCCGCCCTGGCCGCCCTCGAATCCTTCGCCCCCACCCTCGACGACCTCACCCAGGCCGGCGCCATGCTGGCGATCATGGCCGCCGTAGGCCTGGCCCGCTTCCTGACCCTCCGCTACCTGGTCTTCTGACCCCCGGCTCAGATCCCGGCGGCTCGGACGACAGCGTCGGTGAGGCGCGGGGAAAGGGCCGACATCAGTCGCAGCACTCCGGCGTAGACGGGGTACAGCTCGACCGGCTGATCCCGGACGGCGGTGAGCACCCATTGCGCGGCCTGGTCGGGAGTGAGGGCCGCTTGGCTGTCGTACTCGGCGGTGGGACTGATCATCGGAGTGCGCACGAGCGGGAATCCGATGGTGGTCACCTTGATGCCGGTGCCGTGACATTCCGCGCCGACACTGCGGCCGAAGGCGGCGAGTGCGGCTTTGGAAGCGTGGTAGGCGCTGAATTTCGGCATCACCCCGGCGGTGGTTCCCCAGGTACCGATGTTGATGATGTGGCCGCGGTTCACCAGGCGCAGCGCGGGAAGCATCGCCAGCGTCAACCGGACGGGTCCGAAGTAGTTGACCGCCATGGTCCGTTCGTAGTCGTGCGCCCGTTCGGCGGCGTCGAGCGCCGTGCGCCGGATCGAGCGTCCCGCGTTGTTGATGATGATGTCCGGCACCCCGAACAGGTCGAGCACCGTCGTGGCCAGTTCGCTGACCTGATCGGCGTCCGTCATATCGCACGGCACCGCGTGCGCGCTCCCGCCCGCGGCGGCGATGTCGGCGCAGACCTGATCGAGCCGCTCCCGATCGCGGGCGACGGCGACGATGTGGGCACCGTGGCTCGCCAACAGATGCGCGGTGGTCTCACCGATCCCCGACGACGCCCCGGTCAGCACGACAACTTTCCCGCTGAGGTCGACCGGCCCCGAAAGAGCCGCACCCAGCACGGATTTGGCGGAAGGTGCGGGATTGAGAAGAACCTTCGTCACGGGATTGTTCATTGCGCCTGCCCTGGATCGGAGGTGAGTGGGGCCGACTGCCTCGCAGCGACTCTCCAGCGAATTGACCAAATGGTAAGTCACCGGCGGTGGTCTTCCCCGCCCTCGAACCTCGCCCCCATGACTGGAAGGTCGTCTTCGACCGCTCCGACCCCGACAGTGGACCCGTCGCGGGGTGCGCGAGGTCCTCAGTTCCGGGCTGCTTCCAGTTCCGCGAGGTAGTCGGCGACGGGACCGGCCGTGAACAATCCGCCTGCCGCGCCTGCGGATT
The DNA here is from genome assembly GCF_013839555.1 of Nocardia sp. GTS18. NCBI lineage: Bacteria > Bacillati > Actinomycetota > Actinomycetes > Mycobacteriales > Nocardiaceae > Nocardia > Nocardia sp. GTS18. The sequence continues at coordinate 274,225 of NZ_JACBIU010000002.1, forward strand.
CGGCGGCCGCGGGTAGCAGGGCGGTGTGGGCGCGGGCGATGGTGTCCTGGTCACCGACCAGCAGCGCGGTGCGGCCGAGGACGCACCAGAGTGCTTCGGCGTGCGGATCTCTCGGTGGATCGGGCAGGCCGCGCAGGGCGAGGCGCGCGGCTGCGAGGTCGCCGGCCTCTGCCAGGAGCAGCGGCCGGATCCACGGCTCTGCCGGGCCCCACTCCGTGCCCGGCTCGGGCCGGAACGAGCGGTGGTGTTGCAGGTGCAGGCCGAGCAGTGCCAGGGGCAGCAGTCCGTCGGCCAGGCCAGGCATCCCGGATCCCGGCAGGAGTTCGGCGGCGCGCAGGTACGCGTCGCGCGCCTGGTCGAAGGGCTCGGTGACCGCTGTGCGCAGGGCCCGGTACCAGGTGGTGAAGACACCGACCAGCGGCAGGTCGTGCCGGGCAGACAGCTCGTCGGCCGCCTGGGCTTGGGTGTCGGCCAGCGTGAGATCATTTGTGGCACAGGCAGATTGCAGATTGATGAGGCGACCGAGGACGGCAAAGCGGACCAAGCCGTGCTCCTCGCCGAGGACCACCAAACGCTCTCCGAGCACCGCACGTTCGGCGGCCAGCCCGGTGCGGGCGAAGCTCTGCATGTAGACACCGTTCAAGGCGTAGGCCAGCAGGGGCGCGTCCCCCATTTCGCGCGCAGACCGTTCGGCTTCGCCGGCGGCGTGTTCGGCGCGCGGTCCGGCGTCGACGCCACGGGATTCGACCGCGATCGTCGCCAGCAGTCGGCAGCGCAGCGCGGCGGGCCCGTCCGGAATCGCGGCGAGCGCGCGTTCGGCGCTGCGGACCAGCGACCGGGCCCGGGACGGGTCGTCGGAGCGGGGCCACACGGCGGGGACGTCGTAGGCGCCGATCACGCGTGCGGTCAGGATCGGGTCGCCGAGTTGTTCGGCGGCGGTGACGGCCGCGGCCCGATGCCGCTGTGCCGCATCGAGTCCCGCACCGCCGGTGACGGCCAGGTCGCGCATCAAACCGACCGTGGATTCGAGCCGGACGCGGTCGGAGACGGTGCTGTCGTAGGCGGCGGTCGCCTGCGCCCACAGCCGGGCAGCGTCACCGGTGCGGTCCAGGTACCCAGCTTGGCGCAGGATGTCTTGTTCCAGCCGGGACAGGCGCGGGCCGGGTTCGAGGCCGAGGTGGTCGCGCAGCATCGCCCGTGCGCGCCGCAGCACCGTGAGGGCGTCGGCCTGCCGACCGGCGCGGTACAGCGCCAGCGCAAGCAGGTGCCAGGCGTCCTCGCGCCACGGGTGTTCGACGACGTGCGCGTCCAGATCGGCGACGGCGGCGGCCGTGTCACCGAGTTCGATCCGCGCCGCGGCCAGCCGCTCGACCGCGAGCGAGCGCAGTTCGGTGAGCCGGCTGCGCGGCGCCAGCGCCCACGGCGCGTCGCCCGCTTCGGCATAAGCGGGTCCGCGCCACCAACTCAGCGCTTCGCTGAGCCCGGTCACCACGCGGGCCGGTGGCGCGTCGCCGAGTGCTTCCACCGTGTGGGCGAAGCGCCACACGTCGACCGCGTCGTCGGGCAGGCGCAGCGCGTAGCCAGGTCCCTCGGTGACCAGCACACGGGCAGGCGTGCGTGGTGCGCGCTCGGGTTCGAGGCCGCGGCGCAACGCGGCGACGAAGGTGCGCACCGTGCCGACAGGGTCGCGGGGCGGTTCCGCCCACAGGTCTGCCACCAGCACGTCGACCGGGACCACCCGGCGGTGGGCGGCGACCAGTCTGGCCAGTACGGCGCGCTGTCGCGGCCCACCGAGCGCGACCGGCGCACCGGCCGCGTCGAGCGCCCGCACCGCCCCGAACACACCGATCTCCACCCGACGTACCGTACCGACGCTCATCGGTTGCTCATTCGCGGCACGCACTCTGGACCGGACCGAACGAATGGAGCAACCATGACTTTCCCCCACTTCGAGACCCATATCGTCGAGGTAGCCGACGGGGTGCGGCTGTCGGCGGCTGTCGGCGGTTCGGGCAGCCCGATCGTGCTGCTGCACGGCTTCCCGCAGACCCATCTGATGTGGCGGCACGTCGCCGCCGACCTCGCGACCGAACACACCGTCATCTGCCCCGACCTGCGCGGATACGGCGCCAGCGACAAGCCGCTCGACGACGGCGACACCTACAGCAAGCGCGTCATGGCCGCCGACATCGTGGCGCTGGCCCGAGCGCTCGGCCATGATCGCTTCGCGCTGGTCGGGCATGACCGCGGTGCGCTGGTGGCCTTCCGGGCCGGGCTGGATCACCCGGAGGTCATCACTCATCTCGCCTGCTTGGACGTACTGCCCACCCTCGACATGTGGGATGCGCTGCACGGGACCGCAGGAGCGGTCGGCTTCCACCTGTATCTGATGGCGCAGCCGCCAGGCCTACCGGAACGGATGATCGCGGCCGCGTCCGACGAGTTCTTCGGCTACTTCCTCGACGCCTGGACCCTCGATCCGCAGACCCTCCCGGCGGAGGTCCGCGACGCCTACCTGGCCGCGTGCCGGGCAGCGGTCCCGTCCATCGTCGCCGACTACCGCGCCTCGGCCACCGTCGACGTCGATCACGATCGCGCCGACCGAGCAGCGGGCAATACCCTCACCATGCCGGTCACCGTGCTGCAACAGGACTGGGGTGCCGCGCTCGGCTACGACGCCACCACCCTCTGGCAGGCATGGGCCCCCGACCTCCGCCACCGCACAGTCGAAGCAGGCCACTTCATGGCCGAACAGGATCCAGCCCTGGTCGCCACAGAAATCCGCACCCTACTCACCCGCTGACAACCTCGGTCCGCGGCTGTCCCGGAGTTCCACATCACGGTCGGCTGGTTAGCGCGTTCGCTGATAGGTTTCGGCAAATGCTCTCGAAGACAAGGCTCGTGGCTGTACTCGGTCTGGCGGTAGCGGTGGGGATTTCCCTCTCCGGGTGCAGCGCACCGAGGCCAGCCACCCAGCCATCGACAACCTCCGTTGCCGCACCTACGACCACCGATCCGGCCACCATCGGCGGTTCGAGTATCGGTCCCGGCCCGTACCGAGTGGAGGCGACGGTAGCTGTGGGCGAAAACCCACGCAGCGTTGCGATAGATCCCGGAACACACAGGGCATACGTGGCCCATTACGCAGACTCCACCGATCAGCAGACAGTCTCCGTGATCGACACCCGCACGCGGGACGTCGCCGCCCGAATACCGGTGGGCAAGGTGTATCCGCACGGGCCCCAGTCGATCGCGGTGGACCCGGTCACCCACCTCGTCTACCTTGTCTGCGGTAACTCGGCAGGCCAGGTGGTGGTTATCAGTCCCGATACCGACACTGTCACCACGACAATCGACTTCGAGGGTGACCCCTTCGCAGTCGTAGTGGATCCGGACCGCAGCACCCTCTACGTCGCCAATCGCCTCTCCCGAACCGTCACCGCCATCGACACCATCACTCGAACTGTCCGCGCCACGATTGCGGTCGACGGCTATCCCACCGGCCTGGCGGTCGATCCGAACACACACACCTGTGGGTCGTCAAAGAGGGCAACGTCTCCGTCATCGACCCGACGACCTACACCGTCAGCACCAATTTCGCTGTCGGGAAGGATCCCGTGCACATCGCCATCGACCACCCAACGCACACCGCCTACGTGACCCATTTCAATGGGCACTCGGTCTCGCTGTTCGATACCGCGAGCCGCACGCCAGCGGGAAGCGTCTCGCTGGGCGATCGGGTGACCGGCTACGCGGCCGTCATCGATCCCGCTGAGCACACCGTCTTCCTCACCGGTATGGCACACAGCACTGTGTCGATGATCGATACACCTACCCGCACGCTCACCGCCGCACGCCTCTCCGGCATCACCCCGTCCACCGAATACGGTTCGTCCACTTGGGGAGCTGCAGTGGATCCCGCCACCCATCATCTCTACGTGACCAACGAGGACATCGGCCGGATCGAAATAATCGCCCATCGGTGATCGACCTCGGCAGGGCGAGCATCCAAGTTTCGTTCACTTCAACCAACGGGTGACGTAGTGGGGAAACGAGTCAGGCCGGGTTCCGAAGAATTTCTTCGGAACCCGGCCTGACTCGAACTGTGGAGCTAAGGGGAATCGAACCCCTGACCTTCTCGATGCGAACGAGACGCGCTACCAACTGCGCTATAGCCCCGTGCGGCTCTGGCGAACCGCGCTGTGACACTGTATCAGGCGGTGCGGCCGGATACCGAATCGGTGTGCTGACCTGCTGTTTTGCCGGTTATTCGCCGACGGCTCGACCGAGGTCGGAGACCCGGTGACGTAGGGCTCGGGCGGTGGCCGGATCGAAGGTTTCGAGGTGTTCGAACATCGGGTCCTCGTCGTCGGTGTCGAGCAGGGTGGAGCGGCGGCGCAGGGCGCGTGCGGTGTCGCGGTCCATGGTGCGGCGGGTGGTGGCCGCCTCGGGGGTGGCGGTGGCGGTTTCGCGGGTGCGGCCGCGCGCGAGGCGGGCCATGCGGCGGCGCCGGATCTCCTCCTCGACGTGCACCTGCTTGCGCAGGTACGCCAGGTAGCCGGCGAGCACGGCGGCGGACAGGCCGCAGGCCCACCAGAACATCGAGTTCAGCAGCAGACCGAAGGCCGCGAACAGGATGACGGCGATGATGAGGCCGAGCACCGCGCGCTGGCGGAAGCTGTAGCGGGCGGCGCGGGCGATGGCGTCGGCCTCGGGGTCGTAGCCGCCGCGTCCGCGCCGCGACGGCACGAAGTCCTCGTCGTCGTCGACGGGTTCGGGTAGGTCGTCGAGGCGAGCGGGTGGTGCGGGTGGGATGCGCGCCGAGACCGGCGGTTCTTCCACGGCGGCCTGGACCGAATCCGGTTCGGCCGCTTCGTCGTCGGCCTCGGTGGCGGTGAGTTCGGCGTCGTCGCCGGGTTCTTCGTCGGGGCCGTGTTCGATGTCGTCGAGTTCTGCTGTGACGGTGGGCTTTTCGTCATCGCCTTCGGTGACGGGCTCATCGGTCGTCATCCGATCCTCCGAATCGGTACGGTGGGGGCGCTTGGTCAGCACACGGGGGCGATAGTCGGGGTCACTCTCGTGTCCGCCCGCCGCCCCGATGCGAATCCGTCGTTCGGCCCCGCCACGGTGCAGCACGCGCGTGGCGAGTGCAGCGTCGGTGGTGCGGCGGATCCGGGGATGCCGGTCCGCGAGGATCGGGAACAGGACGAATACCCACAGAACGACCAGTCCGATCCACAGGATCGAATTAGGCATCGCGGTCATCACCTCCCGTCCCCGCCAACGTGTTGTCCGTCCGTGGACGCACTACCGACGTCCGTAGGTTAATTCGGGCACGCGCGCCCGTGTGGCAGGCGCGCCGTGCACACCTGCCACATGAGTAACAGAATTTTCACGGCAGCGCCGCTCGACCCTCCCTGACCAGGCGATCTACGACGGTGCCCATGACCTCTTCGACAGTCAAGCCCACCAGCAGGTGATCGCGCCAGGCGCCGTCGACGTCGAGGTAACGACGCAGCAAACCCTCTTCCCGGAACCCGACATTGCGCAGAACGGCTTGGCTGGCAAGGTTTTCCGGCCGCACCGTGGCTTCCACCCGGTGCAGGCCGACCGGCCCGAAGCAGTGGTCGAGCCCGAGCCCGAGTGCCGCCGTCGCCACCCCCTGGCCGCCCAAATCCTTGGCCACCCAGTACCCGATCCAGGCCGAACGCAGCGCCCCGCGCACGATATTGCCGATGGTGAGCTGCCCACTGAACTGCCCGTCGACCTCGATGACCAGCGGAATCATCGCCCCGCGCCGCGCTTCGGCCTTCAGGCTGGTCCACAGCGACGGCCAGTTGGAGGCGTGGTTGCGCGCCTCCCAACTGCCGCGGCCGGTCGGTTCCCACGGTTCGAGGTGGTCGCGGTCGCGCAGCCGGATCCGGCTCCAGGCGGCGGCGTCGCGAAAACGCACCGGCCGCAAGGTGACCTGGCCGCCCGCCACGATCACCGGACCGAGACGAGCAGGCCACCCGGGATGCTGACCGGCCCGGAAGACGTTCATGGACTCCACTTCTCAGCCGCGCTGCGCCAGGAACGCGACCCGCACCTCGTCACCGGTGCGGAAATCGGTGTCGTCGGGTTCCACCACGATCAGGCTGTTGGCCTCGGCGAGCGTCGCGAGCAGGTGCGAGGAGCCGCCGTTGCCGTTGCCGAGCGGCTGCACCAGGTAGTCACCGGTGGCCTCGTCGCGCAGCAGCTGGGCGCGCAGATAGCCCTTGCGGCCCGGCATCGAGGTGATGGGAGTGATGGTGCGCGCGTTGACGATTCGCCGCATCGGCTGACGCCGCCCGAGCGCGATGCGGATCAGCGGCCGCACCATCACCTCGAACACCACGAGCGCGCTCACCGGATTCGACGGCAGCAGGAAGGTCGGCACCTCGTCGCGCCCGAGCCGGCCGAAGCCCTGGACGGACCCGGGGTGCATGGCCACCCGGTCCACCTCGAGCTCGCCGAGCCCGTCGAGCGCCTCACGCACCTGCTCCGACGCCCAGCCGCCGACCGCGCCCGCGATCACCACGACCTCTGAGCGCACCAGCTGACCTTCGACCACATCGCGCAGCCGGCGCGGGTCGGCGCTGACGATGCCCACCCGGTTCACGTCGGCACCGGCGTCACGTGCGGCGGCGGCCAGGGCGTAGGAGTTCACGTCGTAGACCTGGCCGGGGCCGGGTGTGCGGTCGATATCGATCAGTTCGCCACCGATGGAGATCACCGACAGCCGGGGGCGCGGATGCACGAGCACCTTGTCCTGGCCGACCGCGGCGAGCAGACCCACCTGGGCCGCGCCGATGATGGTTCCGGCGCGAACCGCCACGTCACCGGGCTGCACGTCGTCGCCCACGCGGCGCACGTAGTCGCCGGAGCGCACCGGCTCGAACACCTTGATCCTGGCCCGGCCACCGTCGGTGAACTCGACCGGAAGCACCGCGTCGGCCAGCGTCGGCATGGGTGCGCCGGTGTCGACACGCACCGTCTGCCTCGGTTGCAGCCGGATCGGCTGCCGCGAACCCGCGACCACCTCGCCGACCACGGGCAGGGTGAGGTCGATGAGTTCGCCCTCTTCGTCGCGCACCTCGGCACCGGCGGCGCTCACGTCGACGCTGCGCACCGCGTAGCCGTCGATGGCGGCCTGGTCGAAGCCGGGCAGCGGTCGTTCGGTGACCACGTCCTCGGCGCACAGCAAACCCTGGGCCTCGGAAATCGCCACCCGGACCGGCCGGGGCGCGACCGCTGCCGCGGTGACCTTGATCAGCTGATCCTCAACCGAGCGCATCGAGCTCCTGTGTGTATCGGCGACGGCTTCGCCGGTTCCCATCGTTTTACGCGACCGGCGCTTGCGGGTCCCATTCCGGGCTGAGCCGGAACTTCAGCCACTCGCGCAGTTGCGGCCCGTATTCGTCCCGCTCGAGGGCGAAATCGACGGCAGCTCGAAGATAGCCGCCCGGGTTGCCCAAATCGTGGCGCGACCCACGATGGACGACCACATGGACCGGGTGATCCTCGGCGATGAGCAGGGCGATGGCGTCGGTGAGCTGCAACTCGCCGCCCGCGCCCGGCTCGATGCGGCGCAGGGCGTCGAAGATCGCGCGGTCGAGCAGGTAGCGGCCGGCGGCGGCCAGCGTCGACGGCGCGTCGGCCAGGTCGGGCTTCTCGACCATGCCGCGCACCCGGAGCACATCGGCCTCCGCACCCTCGGCCAGATCCTCCACGTCGAACACACCGTAGGCGCTGACCTGCGACTTCGGCACGTCGATCGCGCACAGCACGGTGCCGCCGCGCTCCCGACGGACCCGGCTCATCGTCTCGAGCACACCGCAGGGCAGCACGAGGTCGTCGGGCAGCAGCACCGCGATCGCGTCTTCGTCGGCGTCGAGGACGGGCTCGGCCTGGGCGACGGCATGACCGAGACCGAGCGGCTCCTCCTGCACGACGGAGGTGACGTCGAGCAGACCGGGCGCCTTGCGCACCTTCTCGAGCAGCGCGAACTTGCCGCGTTCGGCGAGGGTGCTCTCCAGGACGAGGTCCTCGACGAAGTGGGCGACCACGCCGTCCTTGCCCGGCGAGGTGACGATCACGAGGCGGTCGGCACCGGAATCCGCGGCCTCGGCGGCGACCAGTTCGATGCCGGGCGTGTCGACTACCGGCAGCAGTTCCTTGGGCACCGTTTTGGTCGCAGGCAGAAACCGCGTTCCGAGTCCGGCCGCGGGGACAACCGCAGTGCGGAAACCGGAAGTCTTGTCTGTCATGCGCATACCCTATCCATTCAGCGTGCCGTCCGATCGCCCGTCGCGACGATCCGGCGTCGGCAAGAGCTTAGGGTGGTCGCTGTGGAGATGCCCGGTGAGCGCACGAAATATGCGTGGCGACGTGAGATCCTGGCCACCCGGGCCGCCGTGGGACCCGCCGAACACGCTCGTGAGGCGAGTGCCCTCGCGGCCACCGCGGCCCTGCTGGCCGGGGCCGATGAGGTGGTGTGCGCCTACGTACCGACGAAGACCGAGCCGGGCGATCTGCGCATGCTCGATGCCCTGCGCGAGCGCGGCGCCACAGTGTTGCTGCCCGTCACCGGAGAGCCGGGGCCGCTGAGCTGGGCGCACTACGCGGGGGCCGATTCGCTGCGCCCCGCGCGCTTCGGCCTGCTCGAACCGATCACCGAGACCTTGCCGCCACCGGTGGTCGCCGAGGCCGCCACGATCCTGATCCCGGCGCTCGCGGTCGACCGGCGTGGTGTGCGACTCGGACGCGGCGCCGGGTATTACGACCGCACCCTCGGCGCGGCGAGTGCGGGCGCGCGGTTGATCGCGGTGGTCCGGGACGTGGAGTTGGTGGTCGAGTTGCCCGAGGAACCGCACGACCATCGGATGGGCTGGGCGTTGACGCCCGAGGCGGGCCTGAGCGAGCTGGGCGATCCCCGCGCGCGAGCGGCGGAATGAAACGGCGATTGGCGAGGTTGGCAGTGTCGGCGGTAGAGTGCTAGATCGACGAGACTTGCGGAGGATCCTGTGCCAACTTATTCGTACGCGTGCACCGAGTGTGACAACCGCTTCGACATCGTTCAGTCCTTCTCCGAGGATTCACTGACGGAATGCCCGCAGTGCACGGGGAAGCTGCGGAAGCTGTTCAACTCGGTCGGGATTGTGTTCAAGGGCAGCGGTTTCTACCGCACCGACAGCCGTGGTGGCGCGTCCACCGCGAGCGAGCCGGCGAAGTCCTCGGACGGTAACGGCAGCTCCTCGTCGAGCGGGTCGTCCGCGAGCGGTTCGTCGTCGAGCGCCGCCGCTCCCGCCGCCGCGAGCTGAACGAAGAGTTCTCCACACCCCCGAGTTATCCACAGGCGGCCCTTCGCCGCTGTCGGTGATGCCGCCGCGTTCCTAGGCTTCAGGCATGACTCGCAGCCTTGCCGATCTGGGACGTGGCAGCTCCTGGCGGTTCGCCCTCGGTAATCGCCCCGCCTGGGCCGATGCCCTGCTCGCGCGCCGCATCCTCGCCGCCGCGCTCGCTGTTGTCGCCGTCGTCCTGTTCGTGCGCGGCGATCCCGGTGCGGCAACACAACCGGTGGTGGTCGCGGCCCGTGATCTGGCGCCGGGAAGGGTGCTCACCGCCGACGATGTACGCGTCGATCGGCACGAAACCCGAACGCTCCCTACCGGTTTCGCCGCCGAAGCCGCTCCCCTGCTCGGCGCGACACTCACCGGTGCCATGCGTGCGGGTGAGATGTTCACCGATCTGCGGGTGATCGGCCCCCGCCTGGCCGCGGCCGCCGCGGGCACCGACGACGCCCGGATCGTGCCGATCCGACTGGCCGATTCGGCGGTAGCCGAGGTGCTGCGCGCCGGCGACCGGGTAGACGTGGTCGGTGTCGACGACACGGGCGGGCCGGGTGCCGACGCACCGGCGCGCACCCTGGCCACCGACGCGGCGGTCGTACTCGTCACCGCGACCGCCGACCGGCGCGCCGAGCGGGTGGTGCTCGTCGCACTGGCCACCGAGTACGCGACCGCAGTGGCCGGAGCGTCCTTACGCACGGCGCTCACCGTGGTGTTCCACTAACCGGCCGTCCACACGATGACGGACTGTCAGGTCCCGAAGCCTGTCCCCTACAGCGAAATCGGGGTCCACTCCGAAGAGCGACCCCGATTCGCCTGCGAGGCAGGTCGTTACACAGCAGCCGTGTCAGCCGAGGCTGAAGGGCTGACCCCACAGCGTCACCCAGCTGATGACATTGTCGGTCTCGACCTCCACGCTCACGAACGAGCGCGCCTGCGCGTACCCACCGCAGCCGGACAGGCCGATGGTTTCGTCGGCCCAGGTCACCGAGCCGTTGGAACCCTTGAATTTGTTGTTCTTGGAATGCGATTCGTTGCCGTAGTCGTCGGCCTTCTCGAGATCGAGCACGTAGAACGACTTCGCCTGACCTGGTCCGAGCGACAGTTCGCCACCGGTGCCGATGCCGGCGGAGGGCTCGCCCGCGTCATCGACCGCGCCCTCGCCCTCGCCGCTCACGCCACCACCGGCGATGTTCACCTGGCAGCCGACGGTGTAGCCGGGGTAGATCTTGCCGCCCGACGCGTCACCACCACCGGACACCGACACCTGAGCACTACCCGACACCCACGCGTTGCGGTGCACCGGAGTCGAACCCATCGACGGGCTGATGGTGGCCGATTCGCCGACCATCTTGATGTTCACGACGGTGCCGTCCGACAGCGTCTTGGTGATCTCGCCGCCGGGCAGCGGCACGAAGGTGTCGGCATGGGCGGCGCCGACGGAGAACAGCCCGATGGTGCAGGACACGGCGGCAGCCACGCCCGCCGCCCGCGTCGTACTCTTGCGATTGATCATCTCAGTAGACCCCTCGAGGGTGAATTCGATCGAGCTGGCAGGATTTTCGGCGGTCGTCCCGCTCAGCCGATGCTGAACGGCATGCCGTAGAGCGTGGTCTTGGAGTAGTGGTCGCCGATGATCTCGACCACCGTGTACGCGCGGGCCTGGGCATAACCGCCGCAGCCCTGCACCTGGATCTCGGCGTCCTGGTAGTCGATGGCGTAGACGCCGGGCTTGGTGATGTCCTTCGAACTGATCTGCGCGAACGCGACCTCACCCGGGCCGAGGTTGAGCCCGATCGAACCACCGGCACTGACGCCGCCGGTGCTCACGCCACCGGACACACCGGCACCGATCGCGTCGTCGGCGATGCTCACCTGGCAGCCGACGATGTAACCGGTATTGAGCTGCGAAGTACCGTGTGTGGACGAATTATTGGAGCCGGGACGACCCGACGGACCGTTCCACGGCCCGGGCTCACCCTCGGGTGTCTGCTGGACGTCGGCCACGACGCTGCCGCTCACCCAGGCCACCCGGCCCGCGCCGTTGGCGGCGAGCGAGGGCGAGATGGTCGCCTTCTCGCCGACGCGGGTGATGCTCAGACCAGGCCCGGCCTTATGACCGTCGGGCAGCGGCACAAAGGTATCGGCGTTGGCGGCACCGGCCGACAGCAGGCCGATCGTCACCGCCGCCGCGGCGCCTGCGCTCCAGGCGCCGCGCACACGATTGGTGCGGTTCTCGCTCATTGTTCCCCTCGAGGTATACGCAAAATCGACCTCGACCATCGAGGTCGATATCTGTAACGCACCCGGCCCCAGCTGAGGTGTGCCACAAGGGCACAGCACCGCTGGCAACAGGACAGACAGTCCTGCCGGGAGGTGGATCGAGAAGCCTGCGGTCACCGAATCGGCGCGAGCTGAGCCGATCGGCGAACGAAACGCGGATGAATCCGACCGCGAGAGCAGTCGATTCGCAACAAACATAATGAGAGCCCTTGGCTATGTCCAGCGAACGCCGAAAGGGCCCGTGCACACGCACGGGCCCTTTCGCTTACCGATCAGCTGATCTCGCACCAACAGGGGTAACTCGCCGGGGACGGGCTGACCCCGCCACCATCCTGGTCCGGCCGCCGACGCAAGCCTCCCCGCGCCCAGGTCTGGCCTGAATTCGCGGGGAGGCGGGACAACAGATCAGCCGAGGCTGAAGGGCTGGCCCCACAGGGTGACCCAGCTGATCACATTGTCGGTCTCGACCTCGACGCTCACGAAGGCACGAGCCTGCGCGTAGCCGGCGCAGCCGGACAGGCCGATGGTGGTGTCCGACCAGGTCACCGAGCCACTGCCGTTCTTGAACTTGTTGTTCTTGCTGTGCGACTCGTTGCCGTAGTCGTCGGCCTTCTCGATGTCGAGAACGTAGAACGACTTCGCCTGGCCGGGGCCGAGCGAGAGCTCGCCGCCGGTGCCGACGCCGCCGTCGACCTTGCCTTCCCAGTCGGACTCGACATTGCCCTCACCGGAGACACCGCCGCCGGCGATGTTCACCTGGCAGCCGACGGTGTAGCCCGGGTAGATCTTGCCCGCGCCACCGGTGGAGACGGTGACCTGCGCGCTGCCCGACACCCACGCGTTGCGGTGCACGGGGGTGGAGCCCATCGACGGGCTGATGAGGGCCGACTCGCCGACCAGGCTGATGTCGACGACGGTGCCGTCGGACAGGGTCTTGGTGATGTGGCCGCCCGGCAGCGGCACAAAGGTATCGGCATTGGCCGCGCCCGTGGAGAGCAGGCCGACGGCCACGGAGGCCGCGGCGCCGACGCCCGCCATCCGCGCCATGAACTTACGGTTGATCATAGGATTTGTCCCTCGAGGAGTGAGTTCGCCGTAGCGAGAAGAGGATTCGTACCGGTTCGAAAGACGTCAGCCGATGCTGAACGGCATGCCGTACAGGGTGGTCTTCGAGTAGTGGTCGCCGATGATCTCGACCACGGTGTACGCCCGGGCCTGCGCGTAACCGGCGCAGCCCTGGATCTCGATCTCCGCGTCCTGGTAATCGATCGCGTAGACACCCGCCTTGACGATGTCCTTCGAGTTGATCTGCACGAACTTGACCTCGCCCGGGCCCAGGTTCACGCCGATCGAGCCACCGGCGTTGACGCCGCCGGTGCTCACGCCGCCGGACACACCGGCACCGATCGCGTCGTCGGCGATGCTCACCTGGCAACCGACGATGTAGCCGGTGCTGAGGATGGAGGTGCCGTGCGAGGAAGAGTTGTTGGAGCCGTCGCGGCCGCTCGGGCCGTTCCAGGGGCCTGCCTCGCCCTCGGGGGTCGCGGTGACGTCGGCGATGGCCGAGCCCGACACCCACACGACGCGACCTGCGCCGTTGGCCGCCATCGACGGCGAAATCAGGGCGCTCTCGCCGGTACGGGTGATGGTCACCCCGGGGCCTGCCTTCTGACCGTCCGGCAACGGTACGAAGGTGTCTGCGTTGGCGGCACCGGTCGACAGCAGGCCGATGGCCATGGCGGCCGCGGCAGCGCCGACGCCCGCGGCACGGGCGCCGCGGCGCACACCGGTGGTGCGGTTCTCGCTCATACTTCCCCTCATCAGTGTTCTCTAGCAGCCGGTCTCGACTTTCGTGACCGGACGGGTGGACCTCACAGGCCCAGCTCAGTGTGTCGCCCCTTTGTTGCCGTTACGTAACCGACTGTTATTTCGGCGATACGGCCGGGGTCGGCGGAGCTACCCGAGGGTAGGGCTGCACCGGATGTTCAACGCACAGAAGTTGAGTACTGCGGGGACCGATTGTGGTGGGTCTGGATGGCGAACATTAAACGCTGCGTTCTAGTTCCAGCAACCGTAGAGTTCGTAAATTTCACTGTGACGCCCGGCACAAGTTCATACATCGCCACATGCTTTGACGTGCATAGATGCCCTGAGCTTCGGGTTTGTCAAGTGGGATGAACAGCTCCGCTTCCCGGACCGCAAACCGTCGCTTATACGACAAAGGACCACACTTCAAGTGTGGTCCTCGGAAAATGTAGCCGCTTCGCAATGGGTTAATAGTGGATTAACCCCGGTTGGCTATCACGTAGCGGGAAAGGCAGATAACGGGTCGGTCACCCGTGGTGGGGCGGTATTTGCGAACGCAGCCACTCGTCGTTATCGGAACCGCGCGAACCGTCGCCGCGCTCGTCAGCGGTGGTTTCGGGCAGCACATCGCCGAAGATCCGCGCGAGCCGAGCCGCTTCGGCGGCCTTGCGCCGCGCGGCCTCGCGCTCCTCGGGCGATGTGCTGTCCGACGCGTTCATCGAATCACTCGTCCAGACCGGAGAGTTCGCCGATCACCCGGCTCGCCAGCGGGCCGAGGGTGGCCATGCCGTCGCGCACCGCGGAGCGGGTGCCCGGCAGGTTCACCACGAGGGTGCTGCCGGAAATACCGGAGACGCCGCGCGACAGACCCGCGTCGAGCGAACCGGCCACGCGGCCCGAGGCACGCAGCGCCTCGGTGATGCCGGGCAGTTCCCGGTCGAGCACCTGGGCGGTGGCCTCGGGGGTGACATCACGCGGCGACATGCCCGTGCCGCCGACCGAGATCACCAGGTCGACACCGCCGATGACGGCGGTGTTGAGCGCGTTGCGGATCTCGACCTCGTCGGCCTGCACGGTCACCGAGGCGTCGACCAGGAAGCCCGCTTCGTTGAGCAATTCGGTGACGAGCGGGCCGAGCGAGTCGACGCCGCCGTGCGCCGTCCGGTCGTCGACGACCACTACAAGTGCCCGCCCTGCCACGGGAGCATCGATGTCCATGGTCATCACCGTAGCGCCTACGCACGACAGTGCCGCGTTCGATCGCATCATCGGCCGCTCTCCGCCGCGGCGGCCGTGAGCGTGACGTCCACGGTCTTGGCGTTTCCGCCCTGTTCGTCGGTGTAGGTGATCTTCACGGTGTCTCCTGGCTGGCGGGAACGGACGGCGGCGATCAGCGCGTCGCCGGAATCGATGGGCCGGTCGTCGAGGCGGGTGATGATCGCGCCCGCGGGGATGCCCGCCTTGGCGGCAGGCCCGTCCGGGGTCGCCTCGAGCACCCGGGCGGCCGTGTCGAGCGGACGCAGTTTGATCCCGATCTGGGCGTAGGTGGCCTTGCCGGTCTTGATGAGTTCGTCGGCCACGCGGCGCGCCTGGTCGACCGGGATGGCGAAGCCCAGGCCGATGGATCCGCTCTGCGCACCCGACATCTCGCCGCCGAGGCTGGCGATGGCGGTGTTGATGCCGATGAGCTTGCCCTGGCCGTCGACGAGCGCGCCGCCGGAGTTGCCCGGGTTGATCGCGGCGTCGGTCTGGATCGCGTCGATGACCGGGTTCACCTGGCTCGGTGTGCCCTCACCGCTGGTGGAGACGGGCCGGTTGAGCGCCGAGACGATGCCGGTGGTGACGGTGCCTGCCAGGCCGAGCGGCGAACCGATCGCGATCACCGGCTGGCCGACCGCGAGTCCGTCGGAGGTGCCGAGTTCGATCGGGGTGAGGCCGGTCTTGTCGGCCTTGATGACGGCCAGGTCGGACACCGGGTCGGCGCCGATCATGGTGGCGGGCGCGGTGCTGCCGTCGCTGAACACCACCTCCATCTTCGCCCCCGATCCGGCACCGGCGGCGACGTGGTTGTTGGTCAGGATCAGCCCGTCCGAGGACAGCACGACCCCCGACCCCTCACCGGACGCGCGGGTGCCCGCGACCTTGATCATCACCACGCTGGGCAACACCCGCTGCGCGACCGCCTGGGTCGACCCGGCGGGCGCGTTGGCGGCGTTGTTCACCTCGGGTCGTGGCGCCTCGAGCGCGTTGGTCACCGGCGCCGGATCGGAGTCGGCGGCGAGCACGCCGACCACACCGCCGACGCCACCGCTCACCAGCGCGAGTGCGGTGGCTCCGGCGATCAAGCCGAGCCGCAACGGCTTTCGCGGGGCCGCGGGCGGGGGGGTGTAGGGCTGCTGGGGGTACGGCTGGGGTCCGTAGCCGTGCTGCGCGGGCCCATACGGGTGGCTACCCGGCACGGTGGCGGGGTGATCCGCCTGTCCCGGGCCGTGGCCGCCGAGGGGGTGGTCGGCGGGCCGCTGCTGGGGATCGTCGTTCATGGTCACCTTCTCTCACGCTTGCCGACAAGCTTGGCGACGGCTACTGAGAAGCGCCTGAGACCGGCCCGTCAGTTGCCCGAGACTCGGTTCAGGGTGCCTCGTCCGGTTCCACTGCCGCGGGCGCCGCCTCACCGGGCAGGACGATGCGGACCAGGGCACCGCCGCGATCGGAGGTGTCGATGGCGATGGTTCCGCCGTGCTTGGTCACCACCTGTTTCACGATCGCGAGCCCGAGCCCGGAACCGGGCATCGACCTGGACGCGGTGGTCCGGTAGAAGCGTTCGAACACCAGCTCGCGTTCGCCTGGCGGAATGCCGGGGCCCGCGTCGGCGACGGCGAGTTCCAGCAGTCCCGGGCCTGCCGGGCGCATGGTGATCCGCACGACCGCGTCGGGCGGGCTCCACTTGGCCGCGTTGTCGAGCACGTTGAGCACCGCGCGTTCCAAGCCGGCCTCGTGGCCGTAGACGAACCAGGGGCGCAGGTCGGCGACGAAGGTGATGCCCGCGCGACGCCGCCGCGCGCGCTCCAGCGCCCGCTCGGCCACTTCGCCGAGATCCACCCGCTCGTAGACGGTTTCCGGGGCGTCCTCGCGGGCCAGGTCGACGAGGTCGCCGACGAGTGTGGACAGCTCCTCGATCTGGGCGACCACGTCGGCTCGCAGCTCGACCATGTCCTCGTCGGGCACCCGTGGCGCACCCGGCCTGCTCGAGGCGATGAGCAGTTCCATATTGGTGCGCAGCGAGGTGAGCGGGGTGCGCAGCTCGTGTCCGGCGTCGGCGACGAGACGGCGCTGCCGGTCCCGGGATTCGGCCAGGGCACGCAGCATGGTGTTGAAACTCTCGGTGAGCCTTGCCAATTCGTCGTCACCGGTGACCGGGATCGGGGTGAGGTCGTCGGTGCGCGCGACCCGCTCGGTCGCGGCGGTCAGGCGCGCGATCGGGCGAAGACCGGTGCGGCCGACGGCGGTACCGGCCGCGGCGGCGAGCACCACACCGCAGGCGCCGACGACGAACAGCAGCCACGCCAGCCGGTCGAGCACCTCGCGGGTGCGGTAGAGCTTCTGGGAGATGATGAGCGTGGCGCCGCTGTGCGTGCGCGCGGCGAGGACGCGCTGGTCACCGACGGTGCGCAGCGAGGAGTTGAGCTTGCCGTCGGCCACCGCGAGTTCCTGGGCGCCGACCGGCGGAATCGTCTGCTGCGGCGGCATATACGGCTTGTGATCGGCATAGATCAGTGCGACGCCGACCTCGTTGGAGTACAACCCGGCGAGCACGATCGACTGGAACCCGATCGACTCGAAATTGTTGTTGATCATGGTCGCCGCACGCGCCTCGAGTTGCGCGTCGACGTCGGCGTAGAGGGCACGCGCGACCATCGCGTAGGCCGCGATGGAGGTGACGGCCACCGCGATCAGCACCACCGAGGCGGCCAGCAGGGTGACCCGCCAGCGCAGCGACACCGAGCGCGTGAGCGGCATCGGTGGGCGCATCTCGCCGGAGTCGAGCGGACGGCCGAGTCCGGCGACCACCGGTTCCTTGTGTGCCATGCCCGCGGCCTAGGGAGGGGTCTCGCGCAGCACGTACCCGACGCCGCGCACGGTGTGGATCAAGCGTTCCTCGCCGTCGGCCTCGGTTTTGCGGCGCAAATAGCCGATGTAGACCTCGAGCGCGTTGCCGGAGGTGGGAAAGTCGTAACCCCACACCTCTTCCAGGATCCGCCCTCGGGTGAGCACCCGGCGCGGATTGGCCATCAACATCTCCAGCAGCGAGAACTCGGTACGAGTCAAGCTGATCGAACGTTCACCGCGCGAAACTTCGCGAGTGACCGGGTCCAGCGACAGATCAGCGAACACCATCGCTTCGGATGCTTCGCCGAGATCGGGCGCCCGCCTGCGCAGCAAAGCGCGTAAACGCGCGAGCAATTCCTCCAGCGCGAAAGGCTTCGGCAAATAATCGTCGGCACCCGCATCGAGCCCGGCCACGCGTTCGGAGACCGAATCGCGCGCGGTCAAAACGAGAATCGGCAGATCATCGCCCGTACTGCGCAGCCGGCGGCACACTTCCAGGCCGTCCAGACGGGGCATCATCACATCGAGAACGAGCGCATCGGGCCTGGCTGTTGTGACTTTCTCCAAAGCGTCCATGCCGTCGACGGCCAGGTCGACGGTGTAGCCGTTGAAGCTCAGTGATCGGCGCAGTGATTCCCGCACCGCACGATCGTCGTCGACAACCAGAATGCGCATGTGCTCAGTTTGCCGTTAGCGACTGAGAACGTACTGAGAGGGTGGCGGTGGTCAGCGTTGCGTCAGCACATATTCGGCGATTTCGGGCTGTCCTGCCCGGATTGCCGTTGACCACCCGGCACGGTATCTTTCCTGCGATAAAAGAAGACCTTCAGTTGGTTCTGCGCTCGCATCGGTCCGCGACCTCCCCCGCGCGGGCCGGGGTCACACGTGGAAGCAGAGGCAACGCACGCGGATGGAACCTGCATCGCGCTCCTGGCAATTCAGCCTGTCGAACTGGTCGGTAACGCGCAAGGTCGGTGTGGTTCTCGTGCTGCCGGTGATGCTCGCGACCACGTTCGCCGTGCTGCGCATCAATGCCGAACTCGAGACCATGACCCAACTCGGTGCGGCGACCGAACAGGCCGCCGTCATCCGGCCCGTCGTCAAATTCGCCACCGCCACCGAACAACTCGCCGTCGCCGCGACCGCCAACTGGGGTGCGATCGCCGACCCACAGACCGACGCCGCGCTCACCACCTACGACCAAGCCCTCGCCGAGGTACAGAGCGCGCTGCGCATGGCGAGCATCGATCGGGCCGTCGCCGACGAACTCACCGCCGCCACGACCACGGGTGCCACCCTGCGCAACACCGTGCGCAGCGGATCGCCCGCGATGGTCGGCGAACAGACCGACGAGATCGGTGAACGCATCGGCAACGCCCTCGCCAAGACCCCGGTGGTCGAGGACTACGTCGTGCAGCGCTACTTCCTGCAGCTCACCGCGCTGCACCAGGCGCGGCGGGTGCTCACCCGGGAACGCACGCTGGTCGTGTCCCCCGACGCGGGAACGAGCCAGAGCGCTCGTGCGCGGATGCTGGTCGAGCTCGGTTCCGAGCAGACCATGATCAAGACCTACGCGATGATCCTGCCCGGCAACGCGGGCAGCATGGCCTCGCTGCTCGACGCGGTCCAGACCAGGATCAGCGTGTTCAGCCAGAACAACGGCGACCCGACGACCAACGCGGCGGTGCTCAACACCCTGCAGGTCAGCGCCGATACCTACGCGGCGACCATCTCCGGTCTGCTCGACGAGATCGACAAGACCCTCGACCTCAACACCTCGACCGCCCAGACCGCCGCGCTGCGCGAGACCACCCTGGTCCTCGGCATGCTGCTCGCCGGTCTCGCGCTGGCGCTCGCGGTGGCGCGCACCCTGGTCGTCCCGGTGCGCAGGCTGCGCCGCGACGCGCTCGAGGTGGCCCATGTGAAGCTGCCCGACGAGCTCGCCGTGGTGCGCAGCGGCGGCGCGACCCCCGAGATCGCGCCGGTGGGTGTGCACTCCACCGACGAGATCGGTCAGCTCGCCCGCGCCGTCGACGAGATGCACGAGCAGGCCCTCAACCTGGCCGCCGACCAGGCGCGACTGCGTCTGCAGATCGGCAACATGTTCGAGACGCTGTCGCGGCGCAGCCAGTCGCTGGTCGAGCAGCAGCTCGCGCTCATCGAGGAACTCGAGCACGACGAGGACAACCCCTCGCGCCTGCAGACCCTGTTCCGCCTCGACCACCTCGCCACCCGCATGCGCCGCAACGGCGACAACCTGCTCGTGCTCGCCGGTACCGCGCTGCGCCGTGGTCATCTGCCGCCGGTGCCGCTGTCGGACATGCTCTGGAGCGCGGTGTCGCAGGTGGAGGACTACCAGCGCGTCGAGATCGGGAATGTGCCCGACGGCGTGGTCGCCGGTGAGTCGGCCGTCGACATCGAGCACCTGCTCGCCGAGCTCATCGACAACGCGCTGCGCTACTCGCCGCCGAGCACCTCGGTGGCGGTGATCGTCGGCCGGGCCGTCGACGGCGGGTACCTGATCGAGATCACCGACCGCGGCCTCGGCATGTCGGCCGACGATCTGCGCACCACCAATGAACGGCTCGCCTCCGGTGGTGAGGTGACCATCGAAACCGCCCGCCGGATGGGTCTTTTCGTGGTCGGCAGGCTCGCCAAGCGGCACACCATCACCGTGAGCCTGCGCCGCACCAACGGTTCGGCGCCGCAGCCGGGGATCACCGCGAGCGTGCATCTGCCCAGTGCGCTCGTCGCTCCCCCGCCGCCCTCCTCGGGTCCGGCCACCGGGCCCAATCCGCTGGTGTCGACCGGACCGAATCCGCTTGTCCCGTCGGCGCTCACGGCCGCCGACATCACCGGACCCAATCCGATCATGCCGGTCGGCGCACCGAACCCGCTGAGCCCGGTGGCGAACCCGCTCGTGCCGCCGCAGTACGGTTCGACCACCGGCGCCTACGACGCCAGCGAATACCGCGCGCCGCTCACCAAGGCGGGTCTGCCGCAACGGGTTCCGTCGGCAGCGCCGGAATCCGAACCGGTCGATGAGACGCCGAGCGGGCTGTGGGCCGAGCACCCGATCGAGGACCTACCCGAGCCGAAGGCCGAGAACACCGGGCTTCCGCAGCGCACCCCGTCCGCGTCCTGGCAGGTCCCCCCGCCTGTCCGGCCGACCACCGGTCAGCCGACGGCCGCCTGGCCCCTACCTACCCGCAACCGCTCCGACGAGGCGCCCCAGCACGATTCGAACGGGCGTCAAGCGCAGAGCCCGGCCGCTCCCGTGCGCCTGCAACCGCTCGGCGGCGCTCGCACCGATGCGGCCGACCCGCGCTCACTCGACAGCGGGCAGGCCTCGCCCGACCCACGACCTTCCGAGGGTCGCCGCGATCCAGCCGACGCGACACCGTCGGCCCTCCCGCATCGGTCGGGCGGCAGCCGCGCCGACACCGACGACGCGACACAGCGATCCCACGCGGGTCCACTCGACGAGCGCCGCGATCCGGCGCCCTCGGCCGATCTCCACCGGCTCGACGGCAGCGGATCGAGCTCCGGCCCGGACACGGCCCGGTCGACCGGCCTCCACCCGCTCGACGGCAGCGGCTCGGACGCCGACCGCTCCGAGGAGACCCCGTCCGCCGTCGTGCAACCGGTCGACGAGCCCAGCTCGTCGGCGCAGCGACAGGATTCCCCCGCACGCCTGCAGCCGCTCGACGAAGCACGGCCCGAGTCGGCCGAGCCCGTCGAGGACACCGCCGGGGACCCCGTCCCCACGTCCTCGACCAGGTTGCAGCCGGTCAACGGTGAGGCGCCGACGCCGATCTATCAGCGCATGGTTTCCGAGTGGCTCGTCGAACCTTCCACAGCCGCAAGCGAATCCGCGTCGAACGGGGCATCATGGAGCTCCCCCGGCGACGCGGGATGGACGGCGGCGGCCAGTGCGGACAAGCCACCGACCTCCGCACGCACCTCCGGTGGACTGCCGATCCGTAAACCGGGCGCCCAGCTGGTGCCCGGCGGACTGGCACCAGCCGAGGAAGCGGGCGCCCGCGATCCCGAGGAGATCCGCAACAACTTGACCCGACATCTCAGCGGCGTCCGCAGTGGCCGTGCCGAGATCCAGTACAACGACGGAGGCCTCGAATGAGCAACGCGCACCCCACAGACGAGAATCTGAACTGGCTGGTCGCCCGCTTCACCCGGGACGTGCCCGGCGTCTCGCACGCGGTGCTGGTCTCGGCCGACGGGTTGCTGCAGGCGACCAGCCCGCATCTACCCTCGGACCGCGCCGAACAACTCGCGGCGGTGACCGCGGGTCTGGCGAGCCTGTCCGCCGGTGCGGCGCAACTGTTCGACGGCGGCAAGGTGATGCAGTCGATCGTCGAGATGCAGCGCGGCTACCTGCTGGTGATGAGCGTCGGAAACGGTTCGCACCTGGCGGTTCTGGCCAACAAGAGCCATGACATCGGCCGTATCGGCTACGAGATGGCACTGCTCGTCGACCGGGTGGGCTCGGCGGTCACCGCCACCGCCCGCTCCGCCGGCTGAGGTGAGATGTCGAGCCCGTACGGATCCGAAATCCGGCCGACCACACGCGTCAGGCCCTATGCCCTGACCGCAGGCCGCACCGAACCCGCGATCGCGCTGCCACTCGAGGCGGTCGTGGAGACGGTCTCCTATACCGCACACTTGGAATGGCCCGCAGGCGATTTACGCAGTGAGATAGTGCGCCTGGCCACACATCGCCTCTCGGTCGCCGAGATCGCGGCATACCTGTCACGCCCACTGGGTATGGTCCGGGTGATGATCGGCGATCTCGTTGTGGGCGGGATACTTCGAGTGCACTCGACGCTGACCGAGCAGGCGAGCTACGACGAACGCCGATCACTGATGGAGAGGACTTTGCGTGGACTCCGTGGCCTCTGAGGGCGCACCGCGCCAGCAGGCACCCGAGCAACGGGTCGCCTCGACGAAGATCGTGGTGGCGGGCGGTTTCGGCGCCGGGAAGACGACCTTCGTCGGCTCGGTGTCGGAGATCGTTCCGCTGCGCACCGAAGCGATGGTGACCCATTTCTCCGACGGCATCGACGATCTCGCCGAGACGCCGGAGAAGGAGACCACCACCGTCGCGATGGACTTCGGCCGCATCGTGCTGCCGGGCAACCTGGTGCTCTACCTGTTCGGCACGCCCGGCCAGAAGCGGTTCTGGTTCATGTGGGACGACCTCATCCGCGGCGCCATCGGCGCGGTGGTGCTGATCGACACCCGCAGGCTGGAAGACAGCTTCGCCGCCGTCGACTTCTTCGAGGCGCGCGGGCTGCCGTTCCTGATCGCGGTGAACCGCTTCCCGAACGCCCCGCGTTTCCCGATCGCCGAACTGCGCGAAGCGCTCTCGGTGCGCGAGGGCATCCCGATCGTCGACATCGACGCCCGCAACGCCGTCGAGGTCCGTCAGGCGCTGGCGGCGGTGACCGAATACGCCATCGCCCAGCTCGAGCCGCAGCAGTTCGAAGGAGCTGGCAGGCGTGGTTGATCTGCTCGCGACCGGAGCGGAGGTGTTCGGTCGCGGTACGGGCGTGGCGTGGCTGGCGTTCGATCTGTCGGCCGTCGGCGCGGTCGTCGCCTTCGCGTGTGTGCGCCACGCCAAGTACTCGGTGCGGTTCCGCATCGTGTGGCTCACGATGGCCGCCGTCTCGCTCGGTGGTGTCGGTCTGTGGCTGGCGAATTCGGTCGCGCTGCTCGGCATTCACGTCGAGGGCAGCGCGGTGCGCTACAACTTGGCCCTCGGCACGGCCTCGGCCGCCATCGCGGTGATCGCCGTGTTCGCCGGGTTCCTGATCGGCGGGCGGCGTCTCGATCTGCCTCGGCTGGTGATCGGCGGGTTGACGATGGGGCTCGGCGTCGGCCTGTCGACCTATCTCACGTTGGACGCACTCGCGGTGCAGGGCACCGTGGCGGAGTCGCTCGGCCTCATCGGGCTCGTACTGCTGATGTCGATGGCGTTGTGCACCGGCGTGCTGTGGGCCGGTCAGACGGTGCGGTTGATCGGCCTGCGCGTGGTGCTGTCGCTGCTGTTCGCCGTGGGGGTCGCGGCGCTGTACTACACGGCGGTCGGCGCGCTGGAATTCGACGTGAACCCCGGTG
This sequence comes from Nocardia sp. GTS18, assembly GCF_013839555.1. Lineage (NCBI taxonomy): Bacteria > Bacillati > Actinomycetota > Actinomycetes > Mycobacteriales > Nocardiaceae > Nocardia > Nocardia sp. GTS18. Next base: position 297,927 of record NZ_JACBIU010000002.1, read on the forward strand.
CGCGCACGCCCGACGGGCTGCAGCTGTTCGACCTGGTGTTCCCGATGTTCGTGCTCGGTTCGCTCGGCCTCACGGTGCCCATCACGGCGATCCTGGTGGCGCCCGATCGGCGCGACGCCATCGAGGCCGCCGAGAAGGCCGAAACCGTCGGTGCGCGATAACTGGCTAACGTCCGGTTTGCCGGAATCTTTACCGTCTTGCGCCCCGCTGCCCGAATGCGGTCCCGCGGTGCTGGATTCGAGCGAAAACCGCCCCTGAAGTGGCGATGAGCGGGTTCTCCTTGGTAGGAGAACCCGCCCTCCCGCACGAGAGTACATACCCGTGCAGGACTCCGCATCAGTCATTCAGGAATTTTCCTGTGCCGAAAAACAAACCCCGAGTTGGTATCTGGGCGTTCAGCAATCGCTCGGCAAGCTTTCCGGAGCGGCAAGTCCACGTGGCATGCGTCACACCGGTAACCGGGCGATTGCCCCGGCCTCCCGAGCGGGCCCCTGACCAGGCATTACAGGTGGCCAGTAAGCCCCCTGGACACCCTGCTTCCCAGCTCACACGGCGGACGGTGCGTTAGGCCCACATCCGGGCCTCGCGCGGGTTATCGTCCCCGCAGGGCGCTTTCGTCTCGCCCGGCACATCCAAGGTTCGTTCGAAGGAGTTCGCATGGCCGTCAACGTGGTGCTCGACAAAGTTCTCGACAAGGAATACGAGAACAAGACGCTGAAGGAAATTCTGTCCGCGCCGCCGTCGGCCCTCGCCGGGCTCGCCGCAGGCGTCGATCAGCAGCTGCTCGATGCGCTGAAGATCAAGACCATCGCCGACCTCGGCACCAACAAGTACATCAAGCTCGCCGTCGCACTGGTCGCCCTCGCCGAGCAAGAAGGCTGAGAAGTAACCGGCTGACATGGCAACGGCCTGTCGGGGTTCACACCCCGGCAGGCCGTTGCATTTTGTCCGATACCCCGCTTCGGGTTGTCCCCTCCGAACCGGCTCTCGAACACCCTGGGAAGGTCAGGAGATCCGCGCGGGATCGATCAGGCCCTTCCGTACGGCACCAACGATACGACGTGGCACCCGATATTCGACACCCGCCACGGTCACCGGGACGAGTTGGGGCGCCTCGGCCTTCCACTGCGAACGCCTGCTCCTGGTGTTCGAGCGCGACATCCGGCGCTTGGGAACCGCCATGCCTCAGCCCTCCTTGCCCGGGCGCGAACGCTTGCCGTAGCGGCGCTCGAACTTCTCCACGCGGCCCTGGGTGTCGAGATTGCGCGCGGTGCCGGTCCAGAACGGGTGCGAATCCGAGGTCACGTCGACGGTGAGCAGCGGGTAGGTGTTCCCGTCCTCCCAGTCGACGGTCCGGTCGCTGGTCGCCGTGGACCGGGTCAGGAACTTCTTGCCGGTGCTCGCGTCCTCGAACACGACCGGGTGGTAGTCGGGGTGGATGCCCGCTTTCATGCCGTTTCTCCTCTCGGGTTGGTGCGCTCGCTCGCCGTGGCCGGAGCCTCGGCGGGGTCGGCGCACGGGTCTTCGTGCCATTCGCCGAAGGGGTCCTCCCACAACGCGACCCGCTCGGGGGCGCGATCGACGAGCAGCAGTTCGTCGTCCTCCACCAGCGCCCAGTGCAGGGCGTGCCGGATCTCGGCGGGGTCGGCGTCGTGGGCCAGGATCACCAGCGACACATCGCGGTCGCCGAACCGGTCGTCCCAGCCGAGCGCCGCCATCGCGCGCCGCGCCGGATCGACCTCGGCCTGCTCCTCGGGCGTCATCGCGGCCAGCCACTTGCCCGCCCCTCCGACGCGCAGCCCACCGCCTGCCGATTCGAGCCACACCACCTGGTCGGGCTGGGTGGCCAGCCAGATCCGGCCGCGCGCGGTGACCACACCGTCGAACAGCACGTCGAGGGCGTCGTGCAGCCGGGCCGGATGGAACGGCCTGCGGGCGGCGAACTCGACGATCGACACACCGCAGTCGGTGCTCAGTGGCGGCTGACCGCGCAGCAGCGGCGCGTGGGCGTCGAAGATGTGACCGCGCCGGGCATCGTCGGGCACGCGGGTGAGCAGCGCGCCCACCTCGACGGCGTCGAAGCCGGACAGGTCGCCGAGCCAGGCGGTCGGTGCGCCGGGCGCCAGCCGGGTGAGCACCGCGTCGAGGCGTTCGCGGTCGAGGGGCTCCACACCGTCGGCGAGCACCACGAGCGCGTCGGCGAAGTCGACCTGACCGACGGCCACCTGGGCGACGGTTCGTTCGTCGTCGGCGGAGGCGAGACCACGGTCGGCCAGTGCCTCGTCACCCGTGGCGTCGGCGAGCCACTGGTTGCCGTCGACGCAGGTCAGCACGGCCTCGATGCGCACGTTCCGGCCCGCGGGGCCGTCGACCCGGTCGGCGACACCGGTCACCTCGACGGTCTCGATCGCGTGGCACAGCGCCTCGGCCTCGATGGCCGGGTCGAGGGCAAGCACGATGCGCCGCACCGGCTCGCGGGCGGCGAGTGTGCACAGCATCGGCAGCAGATCGGCGCGCAGCGTGCACGACACACAGCCGTGCGCCAGTTCGAGCACCGTCGTTGTCACGTTGCCCGCGGTGCGCACCGTGCGCCGGACCACGCCCTCGCGCAGTTCGGCGAGGTCGTGCTGCACGACGACCGTGCCCGCATCCTCGCTCAGCACCGCCGCGATGTGCTCGACGCCGGTCATGGCGGGTCCGGCGAAACCGGCCAGCAGCACCACGGGTGTTCTCCGGTCGGACTGGTCAAGCACCCGGTACCCCTTTCGATAACGATTTTCATTTACTTCAAGGGCAACGGTACAGTGCGGAATAAGCATTGTCGAAAATGGTTGTCATAACCGTGGAGGGAGGTCGCATGTCGGCCCACTGCCAGGTCACCGGACGCAAGCCCGGCTTCGGAAAAGCCGTCTCGCATTCGCACCGGCGCACGAACCGCCGCTGGAACCCCAACATCCAGCGCAAGACCTACTACCTGCCCAGTGAGGGCCGCCGCGTCACGCTGACGGTCTCCGCCAAGGGCATCAAGACCATCGACCGCGACGGGATCGAGGCCGTAGTGGCCCGCATCCGCGCTCGCGGCGACAAGATCTAGGAGCACCCATGGCCTCGAAATCGACCGAACTGCGGCCGATCGTCAAACTCAAGTCCACCGCGGGCACCGGCTACACCTACGTCACCCGCAAGAACCGCCGCAACGACCCCGACCGGATGGTCCTGCGCAAATACGACCCCGTCGTGCGCAAGCACGTCGACTTCCGCGAGGAGCGCTGATGGCGAAGAAGTCGAAGATCGCCCGCAACGAGCAGCGGCGCGTGATCGTCGAGCGCTACGCCGCGCGCCGTGCCGAGCTCAAGGAGATCATCCGCAAGCCGAGCACCGGCGACGACGAGCGCGCCGCGGCCCAGGCCGAACTGCGCGCCCAGCCCCGCGATGCCAGTCCGGTACGATTGCGCAATCGGGATGCAGCCGATGGCCGGCCACGCGGTCATCTCCGCAAGTTCGGGCTCTCCCGTATACGTGTGCGCGAGATGGCCCACCGGGGCGAGCTCCCTGGGGTCCACAAATCGAGCTGGTAGACACCCACTGATCTCGTGAGAAGGAAAATCCCATGGCAGTGAAGCGAGCACCGTCCAAGAAGGCACGCGCCGAGCAGGGCCGCAAGCCGAAGAAGAACCCGCTGATCGCCGCGGGCATCGAATACGTCGACTACAAAGACGTCAACCTGCTGCGCACCTTCATCTCCGATCGCGGCAAGATCCGTAGCCGCCGCGTCACCGGGCTGACCCCGCGGCAGCAGCGTCAGGTCGCCGTCGCGGTGAAGAACGCGCGCGAGATGGCGTTGCTGCCGTTCACGACCACCAAGTGAGCTCGTGACAGACGGCCCCGGAGCTGGTGCTCCGGGGCCGTTTTCGTGCCGTGGCTAGGGTGGACGCCATGAGACCGTTGTCGCGCCGCTTCGCCCTCGTCGCGAGCCTGGCCGTGCTGTTCGCACCGGCCTGCGCGAGTTCCGGGGACACCACACCCACCTCGGCACCGACGAACACCCGCCCGGAAAGCACCGGGCCCGACATCGGTCGGCCGTTCACCGCCGACCCGAACCTGGTCGACCCACGCCCACTGCCGTTCACCGCGTGGCGCCGGGTGGGCGAGGCCACCATCGCGGTCGACTTCCAGACCGGCAATCCCCAGTGCAACGGCGTCGACGCCACCGTCACCGAAACGGCCGACACGGTCACCGTCGCACTGCGTGCCGGTACCCCCGCCGACGCCGTCGGGCGGATGTGCACGATGGAGGCCGTCCTCGGCACGCTGGAGATCACCCTCGACGCGCCGCTGGGCTCCCGGCAGGTCGTCGACGCGGCCTGAAACAGCAGCGGGTGCCGCACCGTGACGGCGCGGCACCCGTTGCGGGGCAAGCGAACTCAGTGCGCGAAGTGACGCGCCCCGGTCAGGTACAGCGTGACGCCCGCTTCCTTGCACAGTTCCACGGTGTCCTTGTCGCGGATCGAACCACCCGGGTGGACGATGGCGCGCACGCCCGCGGCGACCAGGATCTGCGGGCCGTCGGAGAACGGGAAGAAGGCATCCGAGGCGGCGACCGAACCCTTGGCCCGCTCCCCCGCGCGTTCCACGGCGAGCTTGCAGGAGTCGACCCGGTTCACCTGCCCCATGCCGACGCCGACAGCGGCGCCGTCGTCGGCCAGCAGGATCGCGTTCGACTTCACCGCACGGCAAGCGCGCCAAGCGAATTCGAGATCGGCCAGCGTGGTGGCGTCGGCGGGATCACCGGCGGCGAGGGTCCAGTTGGCCGGGTCGTCGCCCGACGCGTCGAGCACGTCGCGATCCTGGAGCAGCGCACCGCCGCTGATCGGCCGCAGCTCCACACCCTTGCGGCGCGGCGGCTCGGCGACCAGCACGCGCACGTTCTTCTTGCGCTGCAGCACCTCCACGGCGCCGGGCGCGTAACCGGGGGCCACGATCACCTCGGTGAAGATCTCGGCGACCTGCTCGGCCATCTCGACGCTCACCTCGCGGTTGGCGGCGATCACGCCACCGTAGGCGCTCACCGGATCGGTGGCGTGCGCCTTGCGGTGAGCCTCGGCGATGTCGGCGCCGACGGCGATGCCACACGGGTTGGCGTGTTTGATGACCGCCACGGCGGGCTCGTCGAAGTCGAACGCGGCACGCCAGGCGGCGTCACCGTCGGTGTAGTTGTTGTACGACATCTCCTTGCCGTGCAACTGCTGCGCCTGCGCGATGCCGACGGTGCCGTCGTTGCTGGTGTACAGCGCCGCGGCCTGGTGCGGGTTCTCGCCGTAGCGCAGCACCGCGGCCCGCTCCCACGAACCGGCGACCCAGCTCGGGAACTGCTCGGTCTCGGGCTGCACGGCGGGCACGGCGACCGAGCCCATCCAGCTCGCCACGGCCACGTCGTAGTTGGCGGTGTGCTGGAAAGCCTTGGCGGCCAACGCGGTCCGCTCGGCGAGGGTGAATCCGCCCGACTTCACGGCCGCGAGCACGTCGTCGTAGTCGGTGACGTCGACGACCACACCCACCGACGGGTGGTTCTTGGCGGCGGCACGCACCATCGACGGACCGCCGATGTCGATCTGCTCCACGCACTCGTCCACACCGGCGCCGCTGGCCACGGTCTGGGTGAACGGGTAGAGGTTGACCACCACCAGCTCGAAGGCCTCGACACCGAGCTCGACGAGCTGGTCGAGGTGCTCGGCGCGGCGGGTGTCGGCCAGGATGCCGGCGTGCACGCGCGGGTGCAGCGTCTTCACGCGGCCGTCGAGGGTCTCGGGGAAACCGGTCAGGTCCTCGACCCGGGTGACCGGAATGCCCGCCTCGGCGATCTTGCCCGCGGTCGAACCGGTCGACACCAGCTCCACGCCCGCGGCGTGCAGTCCGGTGGCCAGCTCGACGAGCCCGGTCTTGTCGTAGACGCTCACCAGCGCCCTGCGGATCGCCTTACGTTCACTCACCGGTGTGCTCGCTCATCTGGTATCTCTGCCTTTCGTCCGTCGGAGACAATGCCTCGCGTCGCGACGGCGGCGATGACCTGCGCCAGCAACCGTCGCTCGACAACCTTGATGCGCTCGTGCAGCGCGGCCTCGTCGTCGCCGGGCAGCACCTCGACCGCCTCCTGCGCGAGGATCGGGCCCGTGTCGACCCCGCCGTCGACCAGGTGCACCGTGCAGCCGGTGACCTTGGCGCCGTAAGCCAGCGCGTCACGCACACCGTGCGCGCCGGGGAACGACGGCAGCAGCGCGGGATGGGTGTTGATGAATCGGCCACCGAAGCGTTCCAGGAACGCGGGGCCGACGATCTTCATGAAGCCGGCCGAGACGACCAGGTCGGGTTCGTAGGCCGCGACCGCGTCGGCGAGCGCGCGGTCCCAGGCGGCCCGGTCGTCGAAATCCTTGACCGCGACCCGGAAGTGGTCGACGCCCGCGGCCTCGGCATGTTCGGTGGCCTGGCACACCCGGTCGACACCGACGCTGACGATCTTCGCCGGGTAACCGGGTTCACGGGCGGCGGCCAGCAGTGCGTTGAGCAGCGAGCCGGTGCCCGAGGCGAGGACGACGACGGTAGCCGGGGTCCGGGCGGGCTTCCACTGGGCAAACGAGGACGTCAGCGCTCTACTCCTGCGTGTGGTCGGGTGGCGGCGATCGACAATGCGCCGGGTCGAGCTTAACGACCGGTGTCCCCGTCACCCTCCGGCAGGTCCGGCTCCACCACCTCGGCGTCGACGATGTCGTCGGTCGGTGGGGTCGTCGAGCCGGGGGCGGCGATGCTCACCTCGGGCTCGTCGTCGATGTCCTCGACGAGTTCGGCGTCGACTTCCACGGCCGGTTCGGCGGGGTATTCGTGGTCGTCGTCGGCGTAGTCGTGATCGTCGGCGTAGTCGTCGTCGCCTTCGTCGTGCTCGCCTTCGTCGTCCTCGTAGTAGTAGTCGTCGTCCTCGTCGTAGGAGTAGTCGTCGTATTCGACGGCCGGTGCGAGGAAGCGGCGGGCGAAGACCATGCCGACGAAGCCGCCGAAACCGAACCAGGTGACCATCAGCACGACCAGCATCAACAGATCGGGCCCGACCAAACCGACGGCGCCGAGCTGACCGCTGCTCAGGATCGACAGGATCAGGAAGGTGAGGGTCGACAGGCCGGCACAGGTGAGCGTCGCCCACGGCGCACCGGGGCGATCGTCGCTCGTGCGGCCGAGTTCCACACCGCCGAGCACGCCGACGGCCAGCGGCACGAGCAGCAGCACCGGCCACCACGCGGCGGCGGGACCGGTGGGCAGCGGGATCAACGCGGGCACCGGCGGCACCTGCCCGGCGCTCACACCGAACAACCCCACCGACCCGACCCCGAACTGCACCGCGGCGCCGCTGAGCATCCCGGCGGCGCCGACGATCACGTTCGGCAGGTAGAGCAGCGAGAGCAGGGTCATGCCGAGCACATCGGTCACATCGTGTGCCTGCTGATACGTCTCGCCGACGCGGGACAGGTGCGTGCAGAACGAGATCACGGTCGCCAGCGCCGCGCAGCCGAGCATGCGCAGCACGGTGCGGCGGGCGGCGCGCGCACCGAGTACGGCCCACTCCGGGATATCAACGGGGAGGAGCGCACACAACGAATCCCAGGCGCGGGCGCAGATCCCGGCGGCAGCCGCGGCCAGGTACAGCACCAGTACCCAGCCGAAAGCGGTGACGACACCGGGCGGTTCGAGTGGCGTGACGCCCGCGGCATCGCCGACAACAGCCAGGCACACCGAAGTCATGACGAGCGGCCCGGCGAGTACGGCGGCGGTGAGCCAGCCCAGGTCGACCGGCGTCGGTCGGTCCGGCACGGCCCGTGCGCATTCGCGGGCGGACAGCCACACCAGCACGACGGTCGGCACCAGCGGCAGCAGACCGAGGGTGGTCCGGCCGACGGTGAGCGGAATCTGATGGGCCGCGAGCCAGGTCGCCGCGACCGCGCCCGGCGCACTGGTGAGCTCGGTGCCCGAGGTGAGCATCACCAGCAGCACCACGACGATCATGGCCGTCAGCGCGCAGATCGTCGGCCGGGCGGCGACGAGCAGCAGGGTCCGCGCCCGGTCCGGTGGCAGCGACCACCAGGCGTGTTCCGGGCCGGAGGGTGCGGTGGTAGTCTCCCCGCCGCGTGACCCGGAGGTCCGGCGCACGAGGGCGTTACGGGAGCTCATGACAATTCAGCGTGGCAGCTTCCCCGGCGAGCGCGGGTCAGGCGCGCCGCGAGCCCACAGGCACACCTGTGGGCTCGCGATCGAAACCTGGGGCCACAACCAGCCGTCGGTTTTCCTACTTCTGGTCGTCGCTGGGACGGAACGCGGTGGTCGCGTCGGCCGCCGGGTCGGCGTTCTGCTCGCCACCGAACGGCTGACTCTGCCCGGGCTGCGGGGCCGAACCCTGCTGCGCACCACCGTAATTGGGCGCACCGAACGGCTGACCACCCGGCTGACCGGTCGGCTGGCCGCCGAAGGTCTGGGTGGCGCTCTCATCGGGACGCGGCTGCGCCTGCGGGGCCCCACCGTAAGGCTGCTGCTGCGGCGCGGCGCCGTACTGCTGGCCGTACGGCGACTGCTGTTGCGGCTGACCGTAACCCTGCTGCTGACCCTGCTGACCGTAGGACGGCTGCTGTGCCTGCGGCATCGACGGCGAACTCTGCTGACCGTAGGGCGACTGCGTGGGGTACTGCCCACCGGTCGAGGCCTGGCCGTAACCACCCTGACCGAAGGACTGCTGCTGACCCGGCTGGCCGTATCCCTGCTGCCCGTAACCCTGCTGGCCGTACTGCCCGTACTGACCCGGCTGCTGCGGCTGCGCGGGCTTGGGCGCCGGCGGCTTGATGATGCCGAGCTGGAACAGCAGCGCGACCACGAGCAGAACGGTCACGATGAAAGCGAAGACCGAGACGACGAAGGCGCCCCACTGCAGTTCCGCGCTCTCGATGCTGATGAGCGCCACCACGACGCCCACGAATCCGGCCGCGGCGAGAGCGACGGCCACGGGGAGGTTGTTCAGCTTGGGCAGCAGCGACAGACCGGCCACGATCGCGGCGGCCAGGATCAGCGCCGCGTAACCGCCCGCACTGGAGTCGAACATGCTGCTGGTCTCGGTTTTCGCCCCGAGGGAGAAACCGATGAACGGCGCGAAGCCGAGCAGGAAGGTGACAACACCGAGTCCGGCGCCCGCGGCGGTGAGAATGAAGGGCAGCCCCTTGGCGCCACCGTCGTCCACGGACGCAGCCGCGGCGGCTCCGGTGCTCGGGCCCTGTGTGGGCGCGGCGGGTGTCGCGGGTGCGTTGTACCCGGAGCCCCCTGTCGGGTAGGACATGTCGTCGTCTCCTTGTCGAGTCGTGCGCATCGGTCGCGTCGAACTGACTGGTGCCTGATCCGATACCTGACGCTACTGCACGCCACGCCCGCGGTCATCACCTACCGATGCAGGCTGTGGATAAACCACCGCCTGTGGATGAATCGACGAAGGCCGCCCAGGCTAAACCTGAAAGCGGCCTTCGACAATGTGATTCGCGGGTCAGGCAGAGGCGATGGACGCCTTCTCCAGGATCTCGCGAGCGAGCGCGGCGGTGGCGGACGGCGTCTTGCCGACCTTCACACCCGCTGCCTCGAGCGCTTCCTGCTTGGCCTGCGCGGTGCCACCACCACTGGACACGATCGCGCCCGCGTGGCCCATGGTCTTGCCCTCGGGGGCGGTGAAGCCCGCGACGTAGCCGACGACCGGCTTGGTCACGTTGGCCTTGATGTAGGCCGCGGCACGCTCTTCGGCGTCGCCACCGATCTCGCCGATCATCACGATGATCTTGGTCTCGGGGTCCTTCTCGAACGCCTCGATGGCGTCGATGTGGGTGGTGCCGATGACCGGGTCGCCGCCGATGCCGATCGCGGTGGAGAAACCGAAATCGCGCAGCTCGTACATCATCTGGTAGGTCAGCGTGCCCGACTTCGACACCAGGCCGATCGGGCCCTTGCCGGTGATGTTGTTCGGGGTGATGCCGACCAGCGCCTCACCGGGGGTGATGATGCCGGGGCAGTTCGGGCCGATGATGCGGGTCTTCTCGCCCTTTTCGACGTTGTAGGCCCACGCGTAGGCGGAGTCCTGCACCGGGATGCCCTCGGTGATGACCACGAGCAGCGGGATCTCCGCGTCGATGGCCTCGATGATGGCGTCCTTCGAGAAGGCCGGGGGCACGAACGCGATGGAGGTGTCGGCGCCGGTCTTCTCCATGGCCTCGGCCACCGAAGCGAACACGGGCAGCTCGATCTCGTTGCCGTCTTTGTCGGTGTGCTTGACCGTGGTACCGGCCTTGCGCGCGTTGACGCCACCGACGACGTTGGTGCCCGCCTTCAGCATCAGCGCGGTGTGCTTGGTGCCCTCGCCGCCGGTGATGCCCTGGACGATGACCTTGTTGTCCTTGTTCAGGAAGATGGACATGTTCGCTGTTCCTTACTTCGCTGCGGCGAGTTCGGCAGCCTTGTCGGCGCCCTCGTCCATGGTCTGGGCCAGCGTCACCAGCGGGTGGTTGGCCTCGGCGAGGATGCGACGACCCTCTTCGACGTTGTTGCCGTCCAGGCGAACGACCAGCGGCTTGGTGGCCGCGTCACCGAGCACCTCGAGCGCGCCGACGATGCCGTTGGCCACGGCGTCGCACGCGGTGATGCCACCGAAGACGTTGACGAACACGCTCTTGACCTGCGCGTCACCGAGGATCACGTCCAGACCCGCGGCCATCACGGAAGCCGAAGCGCCGCCGCCGATGTCGAGGAAGTTGGCGGGCTTCACGCCGCCGTGGTTCTCGCCCGCGTAGGCGACGACGTCCAGGGTCGACATGACCAGACCGGCGCCGTTGCCGATGATGCCGACCTCACCGTCGAGCTTGACGTAGTTGAGGTCGTTCTCCTTGGCCTTGAGCTCGAGCGGGTCGGTCGCGTCGACGTCGGCGAACTCGAGGTGGCCGGGCTGACGGAACTCGGCGTTCTCGTCCAGGGTGACCTTGCCGTCGAGGGCGAGGATCTCGTCGTTCGGGGTGCGCACCAGCGGGTTGACCTCGACCAGGGTGGTGTCTTCCTTGGTGAAGACCTCCCACAGCTTCTGGATGGTCACGGCCGCGGCATCGAGCACCTCGGCGGGCAGGTGGCCCTTCTCCGCGATCTCGCGGGCGAAGGTCAGGTCGACACCCTTCACGGCGTCGACGGGGATCTTGGCCAGACGCTCGGGGGTCTTCTCCGCGACCTCTTCGATCTCCATGCCGCCCTCGACCGAACACATGGCCAGGTAGGTGCGGTTGGAGCGGTCGAGCAGGAAGGAGATGTAGTACTCCTCCGCGATGTCCTTGGCCTCGGCGACCAGGAGCTTCTTGACGATGTGGCCCTTGATGTCGAGGCCGAGGATGTTCTGCGCGTGGGTGAACGCGTCTTCCGGGGTGGCGGCGTACTTCACGCCACCCGCCTTGCCGCGACCGCCTACCTTGACCTGCGCCTTGACCATGACCGGCTTGCCGATTTCCTCGGCAATGGCGCGTGCTTCTTCGGCCGTGTCGCAAACACGACCCTCGGACGAAGGCACTCCGTGCTTAACGAAGAGCTCCTTCGCCTGATATTCGAAGAGATCCATGTACTCACCGTCTCGTCTGCGTTGCTATGACAACGTCTTTGTTGGCGGCCCGACTTGCCGTAGCGACTGGTTGCAGGTCGCTCGAGGGGTCAGCTAGCGGGTCGGTCGGACTCTAACTAGTCACGGGGAGGGCTAAACGACCACATTCATCCTAAGTGGCGCAGGTCACGACGGGTGCGGGGAGGTCACCAAAACCGCTGGCCAAGGCTACTGGTGAGTAGTTTTTCGGTGCCGTGGCAGGTCGGAACACCTAAAGGGGGAACACCCCGCCATCTACTACGTTATGTCGTCGATCGACCTCACCCGAAGTGTCGCGAATCGGTGAGTTATTCTGCAGCAATACGGTGACGAATCTCACAGACAAGTGTAGGTTCTCGACCAGCGCTTGCCACTCTGCAATCGCTTCGTTACCGTCAATGCGGTCGATGTCACAACCAGGTCACGACAACCAGGTCACGACTGGCAGGTCAGGACTGAGGAGGACGACAAGCTTGAGGAACGTCAGGCGTAGCCGATGAACCACCGCTCCACCTTCCCAGTTGAAGATCGCAACAGCTCAGGCCGCCGTTACCGGTATGCCGACGAGTTCACCTCACACCCGCGCAGCCCCCGCGCCGCCGCGCCACAGCCGCAGCAGCCCGCCTGGCCGAGCACCGATTCCTGGCACACCGAGAACTCCTGGTCCGGGAACGACGCCTGGTCCGACAACGCCGCGTGGACGCCCGCCGAGGACGAATGGACCGCCGACGAGTCGGGCTCCTACGACTCCGGCACCTACGAAACAGACTGGGCGCCCGCCGAACCCGAGACCCCGGCACCCGAACCGCGTCGCGCCGAGCGGCGTGGCGGCGCCCACCGCGTGCCCGCACCGCCCACCGCGCTGAAGGGCCGCGCCGCCGTCATCGCCGTCGCCGCGGGCGCGGTCGTCGCGGCCGGCCAGGCCGCCATGGCCTCCCCGCAGCAGACCGACTCCGGCGTCGACTACGAAGCCGCGGGTCAGATCCACGAGATCGCCGCCCAGTCGATGAGCACCACCGAGGTCGCCGACCACGTCACCGGCTCGTCGCCGCAGGTACTCGACGCCACCGCCGTGGCCGACATGAGCCACTTCGACGACATCCTCGCCAAGGGCCAGAAGTTCGCCGAAGACCTGGCCGCCCAGGAGTCCGCCAAGCTGCGGCCCCTGTTCGCCAAATTCACTACCGGTAACTACACCTCCGGGTTCGGTGCCCGCTGGGGCGTGCAGCATCTCGGCATCGACGTGGCGGGTCCGATCGGCACCCCGATCTACGCGGTCGCCGACGGCACCGTCATCGAAGCGGGCCCCGCCTCCGGTTTCGGCATGTGGGTGCGCATCCTGCACGACGACGGCACCGTCACCATCTATGGTCACATCGACACCGCGACGGTCTCGCAGGGTGAACGGGTGATGGCGGGCGACCAGATCGCCACCATGGGCAACCGCGGCTTCTCCACCGGCCCGCACGTGCACTTCGAGGTGTGGCAGAACGGCACCGACAAGATCGACCCCATCCCGTGGCTCGCCACCCGTGGTATCAGCCTGGGCGCCCAGCGCGACTGAGGACGGGTGACCAGCAGCACGGTTCCGCTTTCCCGTTAGCGGGGTAGCGTTTTCGTATGGCTGGTACGACGAAGTACACGCAGTTCATTGCCCTGCCACCGGAATCGGTGTGGGCGGTGCTGGGGGATCTCACGCAGTGGCCGGAATGGAATCCGGGTGTGCGTGCGGTGCGGATGCACGGGCCTGTCGCCGTCGGTGCGACCGGTGACTATGTGCCCAACGGGAAACTGTCCGCGCGGGTGCACGAGCGGTTCGGCGCCCCGTTCACCGTGACAACTCTTGTGCCCGAACGTGAGCTGACCATCGAGCAGCCCGAGCCCGCCGGAAGCATGGTGCTCACCTGGCGGCTCGAACCGCGCGCGGGTGGAACCGAGGTCACTCAGGAACTGCGCTTCAGCGGTGTGTCCGCAGCGGCGATGCGGGCGGCGGCCGGACCGTTCATCGAAACCGGAGCCCGCGTGAACTTCTCGCGCCTGGCCCGGCTCGCCGGCCTCGTCCCGGCCGACGACGCCCTGAACGTGGTGATCGCCGGTGGCACCGGAGCGCTCGGCGTGCAGATCGCCGCCGACCTCACCTGCCGTGGTCCGCGCGTCACCCTGCTCACCCGGCGCCGCAACCCCGGAATACCGTTCCGGCAGACCGAATGGGACGGCCGCTCGGTCGGTGCCTGGGCCGCCGAACTCCGCGAACCCGGCCGGATCGCGGTCGTCAACCTGGCGGGCAAACTCGTCGACTGCAGGCCGACCGAACGCAATATCGCCGAACTGCGCAGCAGCCGCGTCGATTCCACCACGGCACTGGTCGCCGCCGCCCGCACCCGTGACACCCCGGTCGACTACTGGGTGCAGGCCAGCACCACCGCCATCTGGTCGGACGCGGGCGAAACGCGCTGCACGGAAACAACACCCGTGCCCGAAGGGCTGCCGCAGATGACCGGCGTCGCCGAGCCGTGGGAGCAGGCATTCGACCCGGCCCAGGCCGCGCACTGGACCATCCTGCGCACATCCATCGTGCTCGATCCGGACGCCCCGGCGCTCAAACGCCTGAGCCAGCTCACCAAGGCCGGGCTCGGCGGACGGGTCGGCCCCGGCGACCAATGGTTCAGCTGGATCCACATCGAGGACTGGCTGCGCATCGTGCGGGCCTGCCTCGGACTGGATCCCGAGGTGAGCATCCCCGACGGCATCCTGGTGGCCGCCACCGAGAACCCGGTCCGCAATGCCGAACTCATGGCGACGCTGCGCCGAATCCTGCATCGCCCCGCTGCCCCGCCGACGCCGAAAGCGATCCTGTCGGTGGGCGCCGTGGTGCTGCGGTCGGATCCGGCACTCGGTCTCACCGGCCGCCACGCCACTTCGGAGGTGCTGCCGAAGACCGGCTTCACCTTCCAGTACCCCACCCTCGACGAGGCCCTCACCGACCTGCTCCCCGCCCGCCTCCCCGCGAATTAGGCGTGCCGTCCGGAGCTCGACTGCTGGCAGTCGGGCTCACGTCGGACCGTGAGGGCCGGGAGGTGGTTCAGTGGGTTGGCCACCAATTCACAACTTGACGATGGTTCGGCTGAATTGGGGGATCAAGCGGATCTTTCCGGCGGTGCCGAAGTCGATGGTGACGGTCGCCAGTGGGCCGACGCCGTCGGCGGCGACCACCCGGCCCAGGCCGTACTTGTCGTCGGTGACCCGATCACCCACGGCGAGAACGAGATCGGTGTTGTTGCGCTTCACCGCACCGCCGGGCGCCGGTCTGCGGGTGCCGGTACCGCCGCGCACGCCCGGCCGCTGATCCCAGCCGTCGCCGCGCGTCCAGTCCCGATCGAACCCGCTGTCATCGCCGCGCCTGCGACCACGTTGCACCGGCGACACCACCGGTTCGAGCCTGCGCCAATCCAGCAGATGCTGCGGAATCTCCTGCAGGAACCGCGATTCCGGGTTCGACACCGGCTGCCCCCAGCCCGACCGAACCACGGCTCGTGACAGGTACAGCCGCTGACGGGCGCGGGTGATGCCCACGTACGCCAGCCTGCGTTCCTCGGCCAGCTCGTTCGGATCGCCGAGCGCCCGCATGTGCGGGAACTGGCCGTCCTCCCAGCCGGTGACGAAAACGACCGGGAACTCCAGGCCCTTGGCGGTGTGCAGGGTCATCATGGTGACCACCCCGGAGCCCTCGTCCGGGATCTGATCGGTATCGGCGACCAGTGACACCCGTTCGAGGAACGCCGCGAGCGAACCGGGTTCGGGTTCACCGTCGCCCACCTCGGGCAGCAGGCCCTCCTCGCGCGCGGCCTCGGCGTTGTTGAACGCCTCGGAACTGAATTCGCGGGCGACGCTGACCAATTCGTTGAGGTTGTCCAGCCGCGCGCCGTCCTGCGGGTCGTCGGAGGCCTCGAGTTCGGCGCGGTAGCCGGTGCGGTCGAGCACCGCGTCGACCACATTGCCCACATCGGGGTACTCGCTGTCGGCGCGCTGTCCGGCGGCCCGGATCTCGTCGAGCAGGTCGAGGAAACCGGCGATGGCCCGCTGCGCACGGGTATTGAGCAGCGCCACCTTGCCGTCGGCCGCGTCGCGCAGGGCCGCCGCGAAACCGATGTCGCGCTGCTCTGCGTGCACCGCGACGCAGGCCTCGGCACGGTCGCCGATGCCACGGCGCGGGGTGTTGAGGATGCGGCGCAGGCTCACGGCGTCGTCGGGGTTCTCCAGCACGCGCAGGTAGGCCACCACATCGCGCACTTCCTTGCGCTCGTAGAAGCGGACCCCGCCGACCACCTTGTACGGCAGCCCCATGCGGATGAAGATCTCTTCCAGCGCACGCGAATTGTTGTTGGTGCGGTAGAACACCGCCACATCACCGTAGGTGGCCTCGCCCGCGTCGACCAACCGGTCGATTTCCTTCGCGACGAACGAGGCCTCGTCGTGTTCGTTGTCGGCGACGTAGCCGGTGATGAGCTCGCCCTCACCGGAATCGGTCCACAGCTTCTTCTCACGCCTGCCCTCGTTGCGGGCGATCACGGCGTTGGCCGCCGACAGGATGTGCTGGGTGGAGCGGTAGTTCTGCTCCAGCAGAATGGTTTCGGCGTCGGGGAAATCGCGTTCGAATTCCTCGATATTGCGGATGGTCGCACCGCGGAAGGCGTAGATGGACTGGTCGGCGTCGCCGACGACGCACAGCTCGCCGGGCGGCACCTGCTCGTCGCCGGAATGGCCGTGGTGGCCGACGAGTTCGCGCACCAGCACGTACTGGGCGTGGTTGGTGTCCTGGTACTCGTCGACGAGAACGTGCCGGAACCGGCGCCGGTAGTACTCGGCCACCTGCGGGTGGTTCTGCAGCAGCGCGACCGTCTCACCGATCAGATCGTCGAAATCGAGGGCATTGGCCGCGCGCAGCCGCTTCTGGTATTCGCCGTACACGCGGGCGACCAGTGCGGGCAGTTCGGTGTCGTCGGCCTCGGCGTCGCGGGCGGCTTGTTCGGGCCCGATCAATTCGTTCTTCAAATTGGAGATGGCCGTCGACAGCAGCCGCGCCGAATATTTTTTGGTGTCGATGTCGAAATCGCGGCTGATCATCGTGAGCAATCGGCGCGAATCGTCGGCGTCGTAGATGGAGAAATTCGAATTCAGACCCGGCAGCAAAGCCGCCTGCATGCGAAGAATGCGCACACAGCTGGAATGGAAAGTCGATACCCACATGCTCGCGGCGCGCGGACCGACGAGCCCGGCCACCCGCTCCCGCATCTCGGCAGCAGCCTTGTTGGTGAACGTGATCGCCAGGATCTGTCCGGTCTGCACTCCGCGTGCGGCGAGCAGGTAGGCGATGCGGCGGGTGAGCACGGCCGTTTTGCCCGAGCCCGCTCCCGCCACGATCAGCAGCGGCGAACCGGCGTGCACCACGGCGGCGCGCTGCTGCGGGTTGAGCCCGTCGAGCAGCCGCTCGGTTTCCTCGGCGCGACGCTGTTCGCGCTCCTTGCGGCGCTGTTCCTGCTCGGCGCTGTGCCGGGCCGCCGCCTCGGCAAGACCGCTGCGAGCCACACCACCGCCACCGCCGTCACCCTGCGGTGCGGCGGTGCTGTCTGGTGCCGCGACCGGGGTGTTCGGCGCGGTGGACGATGTTTCGTCTGCGGAGGGAGCGACCGTGATATCCATCGTCTGTCCACGCTACCGGCGGGCACCGACAAGCGGCCAACCGCCGTCGGCGCGGCCACCGGCCGGCAAACCGCGGGTGAACCGGATGACGACCGGTGTCGTACCCACCCGTGTGAATGTTCTCAGCGGATTCACAAACACAACTGTTTTGCATACCTACCGACCCGTGGCAGACTGGGCCGCGTGGTCAGCGCCGCTTCGCCTGTCCGGATCGGCAATCGATCCGATATCGTGGCGGCAGGCGCCCAGCCGGAAAGTTTTTCAGGGTGAAGGAACAGATCGGTAACACGACGTCCGTATCGACCGATCCCAGTTCTGACACGAGGAGATGAATGATGAGCACCCCTGCTACAACCGCCGGGTCAGAGGCGGCACTGCCGCAATCGGAGGCGGAGATCGAGAAGCTTCGCCTCGAAATCGACGAACTCGACGCCACCATCCTCGCCGCGATCAAACGCCGGAGCGAAATTTCGCGGATCATCGGGCGCACCCGGATGGCCTCTGGGGGGCCCCGGCTGGTGCACAGCCGTGAGATGAAAGTGCTCGAACGCTTCAGTGAGCTCGGCCAGGAGGGTCACACCCTCGCCATGCTCCTGCTCCGCCTCGGTCGCGGACGTCTCGGCCGCTAGGCCGAACTCGAACCACGCGGCGGTCGTCCAGATCGCCGCTCACGAAAAGCCGCCCCGGGTGCGACAACATCCCCGGGGCGGTTATTTTTTTCGCTCAGGTGAGGGCGATGTACTTCGTGTCCAGGTATTCCTCGATGCCCTCGGTCCCGCCCTCGCGGCCGAAGCCCGATTCCTTGACGCCGCCGAAGGGCGCGGCCGGGTCGGAGATGACACCGCGGTTCACGCCGACCATGCCGGTCTCCATCGCCTCCGACACCCGAAGCGCACGATCCAGGTCGCGGGTGTAGACGTAGCTGACCAGCCCGTATTGCGTGTCGTTGGCGGCGGCGACGCCCTCCTCCTCGGTGTCGAAGGCGACGATCGGCGCGACCGGACCGAACACCTCCTCGCGCAGGATGCGGGCGGCGGGCGGCACTTCGGCGAGCACGGTGGCGGGGTAGAACCAGCCCGGCCCAACCGGGGTCTCCCCGCCGAGCAGCAGCTTCGCACCGGTTTTCACCGCGTCGTCGACGAGTTCGGCGACGGTCTCGCGCTGCTCGGCGCTCACCAGCGGTCCGAGCGTCGTCGACGCGTCCGTCCCCGGCCCGAGCACCACCGATTCGGTCATCGCCGCCACCAGCTTCTCGGTGAATTCCGCGACGACGCCGCGCTGCACGTGGAACCGGTTGGCGGCCGTGCACGCCTCCCCGCCGTTGCGCAGTTTCGCCTGCATGGCACCGGCCACCGCGCTGTCGATGTCGGCGTCGTCGAACACCACGAAGGGCGCGTTGCCGCCCAGTTCCATGGAGGTGCGCAGCAGCCGGTTCGCCGACGACGAGACCAGCTTCTTACCCACCTCGGTCGACCCGGTGAAGGTGAGCTTGCGCAGGCGCGGATCGTCGATCAGCGGGCCCGTGACGGCACCGGAACGGCTGGTTGTGACGACCGACAGCACACCGTCGGGCAGCCCGGCCTCGCTGCACAGGCGGGCCAGCGCGAGCATGGTCAGTGGCGTCGCCGACGCGGGCTTGACGATCATCGTGCAGCCGGCCGCCAGCGCCGGACCGATCTTGCGGGTGCCCATGGCCAGCGGGAAATTCCACGGCGTGATCGCCAGGCACGGGCCCACCGGTTGTTTGGCGACCATGATCCGCCCCGTGCCCGACGGCGCGTGCAGATACCGCCCGTGCACCCGCACCGCTTCCTCGCTGAACCACCGGAAGAACTCGGCGCCGTAGCGCACCTCGTTGCGGCTCTCCCCGAGCGCCTTGCCCATCTCGAGCGTCATCAGCAACGCGAACTCCTCGGCCCGCGCCGTGAGCTCGGTGAACACCGCCCGCAAGATCTCACCGCGTTCCCGCGACGGCGTTTCCGCCCACTCCCGCCCGGCCGCCACCGCCGCGTCGAGCGCCCGCATCGCGTCCTCGGGCGTCGCATCCGCCACCTCGGTGATCACCGACCCGTCGGCCGGATTGTGCACGGGAAATGTGGCCCCGCCCGTAGCCTCCACCGGCCCCGACCCGATCCACAAACCCTTTGGTACGAACTCGATCACGTCCCGTTCAGAAACCATGCCCCCACCCTATGCCGACCCCCCGGCCGAGAAGCCGCCAAACGCCACACGAATAACCCAGAAGGACCACCCGAACCCACCCTCGGCCACCAACTCGAATGCCGCCATAACCGCATCCCCAGCCCCGTACATCCCGACCTCGAGGAGGGATCGCCGACGAAGTCGGCGGTTCGCGGCCGTCCCGACGATCAGGTGCCGTGGCGTACGCGACGAAGGAGCAAGCAACGGCGCCTGATCGTCGGGACCGGCGGGGCCGCGAACTCGAGCGCGCCAGCGCTCCGACAACACAGTACGCTCGGCGGGGTGAGCAGCGACATCACCGCGTCGGCGGCCTGGCAGGCACTGCAAACCAATCACCGCACTGTCGCACCTCTGCATCTGCGGCAGTTGTTCGCCGAGGATCCGGCGCGCGGCCGGGAGTTGACCGTGCAGGTCGCCGATCTACACATCGACTACAGCAAACATCGCGTGACCCGCGAAACCCTGCGTCTGCTGGTGGATCTCGCGCGCGCGGCCGGTGTGCCGCAGCGACGCGACGAGATGTATTCCGGCAAGCACATCAACACCTCCGAGGACCGCGCGGTGGGGCACATCGCGTTGCGTCTGCCGGTGGGCGAGCAGCTCGACATCGACGGCACCGACGCCGATGCCGCCGTGCACGACGTGCTGCGCCGGATGGGCGAGTTCGCCGATTCGGTGCGCTCGGGTGCGTGGCGCGGGGCGACCGGTGAGCGCATCACCACGGTGGTCAATATCGGTATCGGTGGCTCGGATCTGGGGCCGGACATGGTGTATCGCGCGTTGCGGCACTATGCCGATCCGGAGATCGAGGCCCGGTTCGTGTCGAATGTCGACCCGGCCGATCTGGTGTCCAAGCTGGCGGGGCTCGATCCGGCGCGCACATTGTTCATCGTCGCGTCGAAGACGTTCTCCACCTTGGAGACCCTCACCAACGCGACGGCGGCGCGGCGCTGGCTGGTCGCGGCGCTCGGTGAGAACGCGGTGGCCAAACATTTCGTCGCGGTGTCGACGAACGCGGAGCGGGTGGCGGCGTTCGGTATCGACACCGCACACATGTTCGGTTTCTGGGATTGGGTCGGCGGCCGCTACTCGGTGGATTCGGCGATCGGTCTCTCGGTGATGGTGACCATCGGCAAGGAACGGTTCGGCGAGTTCCTCAGCGGAATGCACGCCGTCGACCGGCATTTCGCGTCGCAGCCGTTGGAGTCGAACGGTCCGGTGCTGCTGGCGATGCTCGGCGTCTGGTATTCGAACTTCTTCGGCGCGGAATCGCGTGTGGTGCTGCCGTATTCGAACGATATGGCGCGGTTCCCCGCGTATCTGCAGCAGCTGACGATGGAGTCCAACGGCAAATCGGTGCGTGCCGACGGCAGTCCGGTCACGTCGTCGACGGGTGAGATCTTCTGGGGTGAGCCGGGTACCAACGGCCAGCACGCCTTCTATCAGCTGCTGCATCAGGGCACCCGGTTGATTCCGGCCGATTTCGTCGGTTTCGCCCGGTCGACCGACGACCTGCCGACCCGCGACGGCACCGGCAGCATGCAGGACATCCTGATGAGCAACCTGTTGGCGCAGACCAAGGTGCTCGCGTTCGGCAAGACCGCCGAAGAGATCGCGGCCGAGGGCACCGATCCGAAGTTGGTGCCGCACAAGGTGATGCCCGGCAATCGGCCGAGCACCACGATCATGGCGCCGGAGCTCACGCCGTCGACGATGGGTCAGCTGATCGCGCTGTACGAGCACCAGGTGTTCGTCGAGGGAATCATCTGGGGCATCGACAGTTTCGATCAGTGGGGTGTGGAGCTCGGCAAGCAGCAGGCGCTGGCCCTGACGCCGTTGCTGAGCGGTCCGGAAGAGCCCGAGTCGGTGGGTGACTCGTCGACCGACGCGCTCATCGAGTGGTATCGCGCGCGGCGGCGCTGACCTCGCTCGCGGCGCGGATCCGGCTGGTCACGCTGGTGGTGACGATGGCGAGCAGGGTGCCGAGGACGACCAGGTCGAACACGATCTGCACCATGGTGACGATGCGTGCGCCTTGGCCGACGGCGTGGATGTCGCCGTAACCGACGGTCCCGAGGGTGACCAGCGTGTAATACAGTGCGTCGGTTCGCGTCTCGAGCCCGGCGAACTGGTTCGGATGTAGTTGCTCCATGCGGTAGTAGACGAGTGCGAACACCACGCACACGATGCACAGCACGAGCAGCACCCCATCGACCCGCTCGCCCAACGCGGTCGACTCCTCGAGGAGGTGCTCGATCCGCCGCCACACGAGCCAGCCGAGTCCGGCGACGCTCGCGACGAACACGACGACCCCTACGACCCGCCCCGGCCACGAGTCGAGTGCGAACACCCACCCCACCGGCACGCTGTAGTACAGCGCCAGCGCGCAGGCCGCTGCCGCGCCGTTGCGGACCGCGTGCACGGGGACTCGTCGCTTCATCAGTCCATGATTGCGCCGAGTCCGCCGCTTTCCGCGCGACACACGCCCGGCGTGCCGCGGTCGGCAAGGGGTGTCGTGCCGCGGTGAAGCAGTACCACGCGGCGAAGGGGTGCCTCGGGGCGAGGCAGTACCACGCGGCGAAGGGGTGCGGCGGCGCGAAGGGTGGGGCGGCGCGAAGGGCTGGGGCGGTCAGTCCAGGGCGTATCCACGGCCCGTCGCGATCAGGACCCGATCCGCGCGGCTTCGGGTGGCGGCGATGAGGTCGGCATTGCGCAGGTCGCTGTCCATCACTTTCACCCGCGCCTCATCCTGGGTGCGCCCGCCTTCGATGTGCCGGTCGAGCAGGCGTTCGGTGAGCACCTGCCGTGGCGCGTCGAGATACCAGCATTCGTCGAGCAGTCCGCGTACCGGCGCCCAACCCGGTGCGTCGGTGAGCAGCAGGTAGTTCCCCTCGACGACGACCACGCGCTCGTCGCGCACCACCACACCGCCCTCGGTCGGTTCGTCGACGGCCCGGTCGAACAGCGGCCACGGCACCGGTTCGCCGACGGGTGTTTCCCGGAGCAGGCGAAGGCCGGTGACGAACGCGGCCGCGTCGAAGGTGTCGGGCTCGCCCTTGCGCGCCAGCGCACCCCTGGCTCTCAGTACGTCGTTGCGCAGGTGATAGCCGTCCATCGGCGCAACGACCGCAGGTCGCCCGAGACGATTCAGCTCGTGGCAAAGGCGCTGCGCGAGCGTCGATTTACCAGCTCCCGGCGGGCCCGCGATACCGAGGAGAAACCGGTCCGCGCGCGTCGGCACCAGCCCGGCGAGGTCCCTTGCCGTCAACACATCGTCCGCTCGAGCCACGCGGTCACGGTACCGCCAGCCCGGCCATGCGAAGGACCGGCCGGAGTCGGCTCAGTGCGTATCGACGAACCCCCGTTCGAGAATCGCACCGGTGTCGACACCGACCGGCAGGGTGCCGTAAGCGATCCCCCAGTCACCGCTCAGCCGGGTCGCGCAGAATGCATCGGCGACGGCCGGATGACCGTGGCGTACCAACTGCGCACCCTGCAGCACCAGCGCCATCAACTCGACCACCCGGCGCGCCCGGTATTCGATATCGGACAGGTCGGTGAGTTCCTTGCCGACCCGGTCGATGGCGTCGTCGAGACGCGGGTCCGCGCCACGAGCCAGACCGACCTCGGCGAAGTAGGCCTCGACGGTCTCGGGCTGACGCCCCATGGCGCGCAGGGCATCCAGCGCAGCCACATTGCCCGACCCCTCCCAGATCGACATGAGCGGCGCCTCCCGGTACAGACGCGGCATCCCCGATTCCTCGGCATACCCGTTACCGCCGAGGCATTCCAGCGCTTCGGCGGCATGCGCGGGGGCCCGCTTGCACACCCAGTACTTGGTGATGGCCAGCGCGATCCGGCGCAGCGCCGCCTCGGCCGGGTCGCTGCCCGCGCGGTCGGTGGCCCCGGCCAGACGCATCATCACGGTGGTCGCCGCGTCGGATTCGACGATCAGGTCGGCCAGCACGTTGCGCATGGCGGGCTGGTCGATCAGCTTCGCGCCGAACGCTTCTCGATGCCTGGCGTGATGCACGGCGGTGACCGCACCGACCCGCATGCCGGTGGCCGAGCCGATCACGCAGTCGAGGCGGGTCATATTGACCATCTCGATGATCGTCTTCACCCCGGCACCCTCGGCGCCGACGAGCCACCCGGTGGCGTTCTCGTATTCGATCTCCGAGGAGGCGTTCGACTTGTTGCCGAGCTTGTCCTTGAGCCGCTGGATCCGGATCGGGTTGCGGGTGCCGTCGGGCAGCACGCGCGGCAGCAGGAAGCACGACAACCCGCCCGGCGCCTGCGCGAGGGTGAGGAACATGTCCGACATGGGCGCCGAGGTGAACCACTTGTGCCCGACGATGCGGTACGACCCGTCCGATTGCGGTGTGGCGGTGGTGGTGTTGGCGCGCACGTCCGAGCCGCCCTGCTTCTCGGTCATCGACATGCCCGCGATCAGCCCCGCTTTCGTGGCGGGCTCACGCAATCCGAAATCGTAGGTGCGCGAGCCGAGCAGCGGCTCGAAGCGGGCGGCGAGTTCGGGGTTGTGGCGCAGCGCGGGAACCACCGCGTAGGTCATCGAGATGGGACACATGTGCCCGGCGTCGGCCACACCCCAGGTGTAGAACTTGGCCGCGCGGGCGGTGTGCGCACCGGGGCGCTCGTCGAGCCACGGTGCGCCGTGCAGGCCGTGCGTCACCGCCACATTCATCAGGTCGTGCCAGTGCGGATGGAACTCGACCTCGTCGACGCGGTGTCCCCACCGGTCGTGGGTGTGCAGCACCGGCGGGTACTCGTTGGCCAGCCTGCCCCACTCCTGTGCGGCGAAACCGCCTGCGAGAGCGCCGAGTTCACGTACCTCCGCCTCGGCCCAGCCCGCACCCTCCCGGTGCAGGCCCTCGATGAGCGCGGGATTACGCGAGGCGTCGAAGGGGACGAGCGGTGGTACCTGATTGAACACGTCATGGGTGATCACGGCGGAACTCCTTAGGGCTACAACGATTCCGGGCGCGCACCGAGCGCGCGAACGGCGAAAGCGACCAGTTCGGGAACGACGGACTCGGCGGGCGGGGCCGTGGCGAGGGGCCCGACGAGCACCTCGCCGATGGCGCCGACGAGCGCGGCCGCGGACAGGTGCGAATCCTGCGGCGGCAGCGCGCCTTCGGCGACGCCGTGGGTGATGGCCGCTTCGAACGAGGCGGTGAAGGCTCGGCGGAACTCCAGGCGTTGCACGTCGACGGCGGCGTCGACGGGCTCGGCCAGCAGCACGTAGGCGAGTTTCGGGTTCTTGAGCGCACGCCCGGCGAAGGTCTCGACGGCCGCGCTGACCCGCTGCACCACGTCGCCCTCGGCGACCGCCGCGCGCACCGCGGCGACCTCGCGGGCGACGACCTTCTCGAACACGGCCGACACCAGCGCGGCCTTGTTCTCGAACTGCTTGTACACCGTGCCGGTGGCGATACCCGCCTCCGCCGCTACCGCGGCCATCGACAAGCCGGCGAACCCGTCGCGCGAGAGCACGGCCGTCGCACCCTGCACGATCAGCGCTCGCTGCGCGTCGAGCCGGGCCTGCACGGCGGGCGTCCTCCGGTACACCATACGAAGAAGTGAACCACCGATTCACCTCTTCACACAAGGGTAGGTTTCGTCGTATGGTCGAGCAATGAGCTCAGGTCTCGCGTCCGATTCGGTGCGTGTCGAGAAGGCGGGGCCCGTCACCACGGTGATCCTGAACCGTCCCCACGCCCGCAACGCCGTCGACGGGCCGACGGCCCGCGCCCTGGCCGACGCTTTCCGCGCGTTCGACGCCGACCCCACAGCCTCGGTGGCGGTGCTGTGGGGCGAGCACGGCACGTTCTGCGCCGGCGCCGATCTGAAATCGCTCGGCACCGACCGCAGCAATCAGGCGACGCCCGACGGTGACGGACCGATGGGCCCCACCAGGATGCGGCTGTCCAAACCGGTGATCGCGGCGGTGTCCGGGCACGCGGTAGCCGGTGGCCTCGAGCTGGCGCTGTGGTGTGACCTGCGGGTGGCCGAACAGGACGCCGTGTTCGGCGTGTTCTGCCGCCGTTGGGGAGTGCCGCTCATCGATGGCGGAACGGTGCGGCTGCCGCGCATCGTCGGCGAGGGGCGGGCGCTGGACATGATTCTCACCGGTCGGCCGGTGGGCGCGCCCGAAGCGTTGCAGATGGGGCTGGTCACCCGCGTGGTTCCCACCGGGGATGCGCGTCGGGTAGCCGAGGAGCTGGCCGGGCAACTCGCGGCGCTCCCGCAGACCTGCCTGCGTTCCGACCGCGAATCCGTGTACGACCAGGTCGGTCATTCCGAGGACGAGGCCCTACGCATCGAATTCGCGCACGGTGTCAAGGCTCTCGCCGATGGTGCGCTCGAGGGTGCGGCCCGCTTCGCCGCGGGCGCGGGCAGGCACGGCGCCGCCTCCACGTCGTAATGGACCGCCTGACCGTCGTCGACGAGATCTTCCTGCGTACCCATCGGGGAATGGGCACGCCGATCGCCCTGCAGGGACTGTGGCGTACGCCGGACACGATGGGTCCGGCTCTGCTGCGACAGATCCACCACGAGCTGAGTCATGGTCCGCTGGGCCGCAGAGTCGTCCGCGTCCGCGTTCCCGGCGCCCGACGTGCCTGGCAACCCACCGTCCGCGCCCACCCGCTCGACTACCTCGCGGCCGATGCCGACCGCGCTCCCCTGCGTGAGGGGGAAATCCTGCCGTGGGCGGATACGCTCGGCGCCGACCTCGATCCCGAGTTCTTCCCCGGTTGGCGGTTGTCAGCGGCGCCTCTGGCAGACGGCGGAACCGTTGTCGCTCTGACCTGTTCGCACGCCCTCGCCGACGCACGCGGACTGATCCACGCCGTCGCGCTGGCCTTGCGATCGCTGAACGGCACACCTACAGAGCATGCGTCGACTGCGGTCGCCTCCACCGCACGAGACCAGCGCCGCGAACGGTCCGCGGACGAGGCCCGTTCGGACTGGGCCGATGCTCGGACGCAGTGGGCCACGGTGCTCGGCGGGACCGCGCGCGCACTGCGCAACGGTGTTCCCCGACCGCCCGAGACCATCGTTCCCGCGGCGGCTCCAGGTCGCACCGTCCGCAGCTCCCTGCTGGCTTTCGACGCGGGACGATGGGATTCCGTCGCAGCGGAAGCCGGTGGCACACCGAACAGCCTGTTCATCTATCTGGTCGCGAACATTCTGTGGGAGAACGGCTTCGGTGCCGACACCATCACTGCGAGCCTGCCGGTGGATACCCGCGACGAACCGCGCGTGGACAACGATCTCGCCGTGACCGAGATCCGGATCTACCGTGCCGACACCCCGGAGACGATTCGCGTCAAAGCCCGCGACGCCTATCTACGCCGCATGTCGGCGCCCGCCGGGCTGCCCGAAGAAATCCTGCAGGTACTCCCTGATCGCTTGGCGTACAAGCTCAGCAAAGGTGCTGGTGAGCGCGACATCCTGTGCTCCAATATCGGCACAATGCCCGACGCCCTGCGCACTGTCGGCCCGCACGAATGCACCCGCGTGGCCGCCCGCGCGATCCATCCGGGCATCACGGATTTTCCACGTACTCGCCTCTCCGGTTACCTCTCCCGTCTGGCCGACACCTACACGCTGGCGCTCGTCAGCTTGGACACACACGAATCACTCACCGCTGCAGCGGATCTCGTGCTGTCGAAGGCCGGGTTGTCCGCCGAGCCCTGGTGAGTTCGCGTGGCCTCCGGGTCGCAGCAACTCAATTCGCCGTCATACCCACGAGCAGAACCCTCAGCCCCCAGACGAATTGGTCGACGGATGTCCACGCCGCGATCTCGTCCACATGCGCGGCGGTACGCGTCCAGCGATCCACGTCCAGGTCCCTGAGTTGCTCGCGCCGCCGCGCGATCCGCTCCGAATCAGTAGGCAGCGGCGGAATTCCGTTCGTCTCGGCGATATCGAGCGCCGTCGAACCGAGGACATAGACGAGCACCGCGTACACCCCGTGCGCCCGCATCTGCGTATGCAGACCACCGCGCGCGAAGCAGGCGAACAACGCCTCTTCGATATCGCGTGCGGCGGGCCCGTCCGCCGCCGGACCGTCGTGCGGACCCGACATCATCAGCACCGCGACCGCCGGATGCTCCCACAGCCGCGACCGCATACTCAGCGCCAACTGGATCACCGCCGAGACCCACTCGACGCCCCGGTCGTAGAGCGGCCCGAGCCGCACGTTCGAGAGCACGCGTTCGATGGCGGCCCGTTCCAGTCCGCTCCGATCGCAAGCCAGCGCGGCCGGGTCGACGCCGAGTCGCTCCGCAACCGCCTCGACCGTGAGCGCACCCGCCCCGCCCTCGTCGAGCACTGCCAGGGCCGCGTCCACCACCCGATCCTCGGTGCACGACAACTGTTCGGGCGGCTCGCCCCCGCTGAGCGGACTCGACGGCATAAGCGGGACTGTACCGAGCGCGCACCCGCCCACCGAGGTGCCACGACGAGCGAATCGCGCGACTCCATCGCCGCACTACGCGACTGATCGAATCACCCAGCCCGACGACCATCCGCAGCAGTCTGCGGAACGTCGACCCCTTCCCTACCGCAGCGCGACCGGCATCGCCGAATCGACCCGATCCACCACCTCGGCGGGGACCTCGATCCCCGGTTCGAGGTCCACCGACGGCACCGGCACACCCCACACCTGCCGCAGCGGGAGCTCCCCCGCCCACACCCCGCCTGCGGTGATGTCGTCCTCGTCGTCCTTCGGCCCGCCGGTCCGGACTTTCACCGACGCCTCGGTGAGGTCGAGGGCCAGCACCATCGTGGCCGCCATCTCCTTGCGGCTGGGCGGGCGGACACGGTCCCAGGATCCGGGCGCCGCGTGCTCGACGATCACCCGTAGCGCTTCCAGCCGTTCGTCCTCGTCGGTAACGAGTTCGGCCCGCCCGCGCACCACCGCCGACCGGTAGTTCATCGAGAAGTGCATGGCGGAGCGGGCGTAGATCAGGCCGTCGACCTGGGTCACCGCGATGCTGATGTCGGTGCCGACGGCGGCGCGCATATTGCCCGCACCGGTGGAACCGTGCAGGTAGATCGTGTCGCCCGCGCGGCCGTACACGGTCGGCAGCACCACCGGCGAACCACCGAGCACGACTCCGAGGTGGCAGATCAGTCCCGCGTCGAGCACCGCGTCCAGTTCGGCCCGGTCGCTGCGGGCGCGTTCCTTGGCTCTGGTCACCGTGGTGCGCGGGGTCGGGGACAGCGGCGTTCTGGTGTGCGTGCTCATAAGATGAGCATCGCCGCACGATTGGCCTTCGCACAGGTCCAATTCGACGCAGGAACGACAGTCCAATCAGAGGTGGGCGATGCTCGACGACTTCCCGATCCCGCTCGACCGCTCCGCCGCCGAACCCCTGTCGGTGCAGGTGGCCGATGCCCTGCGCACCGCCGCGACCACCCGCGTCCTACGCGTCGGCGACCGGCTACCGCCCTCGCGCACCCTCGCGCAACGGCTGGAAGTGAGCCGGGCCGTGATCGCCGCCGCCTACGACCAATTGCACGCCGAGGGCTGGCTCACCGGTCGACGCGGGTCCGGCACCTACCTGAGCACCGCCCCCGCGACAGCACCGCCGAGCACCGTCGCGATGAAGGGCATCGCGGACGCACCGACCCTGCTCGACCTCGCCGCAGGCGCACCGTGCATCGAGGCCCTCGACCGCGCGGCCTGGCGTCGCGCGTGGCGCTCGGCCGGTGACCGCGCACCCGAGGCCCGCAAGGATCGAGCGGGTGAGCCCGGCTATCGCGATGCCGTCGCCGAGCATCTGCTCCGGCATCGCGGACTGGCCGCGGGCGCGTCGTCGGTGGTCCTGGCGACCGCGGGCACGAGCACCGCCGTCGGCGAACTCGCCGCGGCCCTGCTCCGTCCCGGCGACACCGTGGCCATCGAAGACCCCGGCTATCTACGCGCGGTCGGCGCGTTCCAGGCCGCGGGGACGACGGTGCTCCCGGTGCCCGTCGACGCGCACGGACTGTGTGTCGACCGCATTCCGCCGGGTGTTCGCGCCGTGTATTGCACACCGGCACATCAGTTTCCGATGGGTGCGCGGATGCCCGCCCGGCGCCGGGTGGAACTGGTCGAATTCGCCCGCAGCACCGGCGCTCTGGTCATCGAGGACGACTACGACGGCGAATTGCGCTACGACACCGCACCCTTGCCCCTGCTCGCGGCGATGGCCCCGGACGTGGTGGTCCACCTCGGCACCACGAGCAAGATCATCGCCCCCACCCTCGGTGTCGGCTGGCTCGTCGCTCGTCCCGACATCACCGCGGCCGTCCTGGCGCACCGCGCCCGCATCGGCAGTTCACCGAGCCCGGCCGGCCAACTTGTGCTCGCCGAATTCGCCCGCAACGGCGACCTCGCCCGGCATCTGCGTCGCCTGCGCCGGGTGGTCCCGCCACGGCGCGCCCTGCTCGTCGGTGAGCTCGCCGACCGGGGCCTGCCCGTCCTCGGTGACGACGCCGGCTCGCACGTGGTCGTCGAACTGCCCGACGCCGGCGCCGAGGCCGCCGCGGTCGATGCCGCCCGGAGCCGCGGGGTCCTGCTCGACGGGCTGGCCCGCCATCACCTCGCCACGCCGCACAAGTTCGGTGTCGCCCTCGGTTACACGGCCCTGACCAGCGCCGAATTGGCCCGGGCCGTCCCGATCGCGGCCGATTGTCTCGCCGCTCATGTCACCCGGCGGTCGTAGCATGGACCAGGACCCCGCGCGGGTCGCGGTTCGCCCGGCACTACCCCTCCGAGAATCGAAGTGGTGAGCACATGACCGATCAGGACATCCTGGCCAAGATCAAGCAGCTGGTCGACGAAGAACACGAACTGCGGTCCAAGGCGACGGCGGGCGAGATCGACCCGGTCAGCGAGCGCAAGCAGCTCGCCCAGCTGGAGGTGATGCTCGATCAGGCCTGGGATCTGCTGCGGCAGCGCCGCGCCCGCGCAGGCGCCGACGCCTCCCCCGAAGACACCGAGATGCGCTCGCCCCGTGAGGTCGAGGGCTACTTGCAGTGACCGACGAGTACGACGTCATCGTGATCGGTGGCGGCCCGGCGGGCGAGAACGCCGCCGCGTACGCCATCGCGGGCAGCGACCGCACCGCCGCGCTCGTGGAACGGGAACTGTTCGGCGGCGAATGCAGCTATTGGGCGTGCATTCCCAGCAAGACACTGCTGCGCACGGGCGCCGTGCTCGATCTCGCCGCCGGGCTACCCGGGCTGACGGCGAGCGGCCCCGAGGTGGCCGATGTGCTGGCCCGCCGCGACACCTTCGTCCACCGCCGCGACGACACCTCCCAGGTCGACTGGGCGAAATCGGCGCGCATCGACCCGGTCCGCGGTGCGGCCAGGCTCGCCGGGGAGCGGCGGGTCGAAGTGCACACCGACGCGGGGGTGCGGGAACTGCGCGCCAGGCACGCTGTCGTGATCGCGACCGGAACAACAGCCGCGATTCCCGACACTCCCGGTCTGCGCGATGCCCTGCCCTGGACCTCGCGCGACGCGACCAATCTGACGGTCGTACCGACCCGGGTCGCGATCATCGGCGGCGGTGTCGTCGCGTGCGAGGCAGCGACTTGGCTGATCGAACTGGGCGCGGCCGAGGTGACCATGCTGGTGCGCGGTGACCGGTTGCTGCCACGGGTGGAGCCCTTCGCCGCCGATCTGGTGCTGCGAGGTCTGCGCGACAAGGGCGTCGAGGTTCGCCTGAACACCGAGCCGCTGATGGTGTCGCGCCGCGACCCCGCCGACACCGGGGTCGGCCGCATCCACGGCGGCCCGGTCACGCTGGTGCTCGACAACGGTGAGCTGGAGGCCGACGAGCTGGTCGTCGCGACCGGCCGCGCACCCGCGACCGACGACCTCGGCCTGGACACGGTCGGCCTGTCGGCAGGCTATCTCGACGTCGACGATCACCTGACTGTCCGTGATGTTCCCGGGGAATGGCTGTACGCGGTGGGCGATGTGAACCACCGTGCGGCACTGACACATATGGGCAAATACCAGGCCCGCGTGTGCGGGGATGTCATCGCCGCTCGCGCACAGGGCACGCCGCTGGACAAGAGCCGCTACACCGCGAGCGCCGACCACGAGCAGATTCCCCAAGTCGTCTACACCGCACCGGAACTCGCCGCCATCGGCCTCACCGAGCAGCAGGCCCGCAAGGCCGGATACGCGGTCGACACCGTGGAAATGGATATCTCGGTAGCCGGTTCCGCATTGTCGCGCGACGATTTCCACGGCCGCGCGAAGATCGTCGTCGATACCACCGAAAACCGCCTTCTCGGCGCCACTTTCGTCGGGCCCGACATGGGCGAACAATTGCACGCCGCCACCATCGCGGTGGTCGGGCGGGTGCCACTGGACACCCTGTGGCACGCGGTACCGGCGTTTCCCACGGTCAGCGAA
Source organism: Nocardia sp. GTS18 (assembly GCF_013839555.1). Taxonomy (NCBI): domain Bacteria; kingdom Bacillati; phylum Actinomycetota; class Actinomycetes; order Mycobacteriales; family Nocardiaceae; genus Nocardia; species Nocardia sp. GTS18. Next base: position 329,956 of record NZ_JACBIU010000002.1, read on the forward strand.
TTCTGGTTACGGCTGCTGGAAACCTGGCGGGACCGCTGACTACTTGAGCAACCGCGACATCCGCCGGTCGGCGAGCACCTTGCCGCCGGTCTGACAGGTCGGGCAGTACTGAAAAGAGCGCTCCGCGTAGGACACCTCACGTACCGTGTCGCCACACACCGGACACGGCTGCCCGGTCCTGGCGTGCACCCGCATGCCGGATCGCTTCTCCCCCTTCAACCGGGCCGCGTCCTGCCCGGTCGAACGGTCGACGGCATCGAGCAATACCGAACGCATCGCCGCGTACAACTGCGAAACAGTTTCGGCGGGCATCGTTTTCGTATTCGCGAACGGCGAAATGCGTGCGGTGTGCAGTATCTCGTCGGAATAGGCATTGCCGATACCGGCCAGCAGGGTCTGATCAACCAGTGCGGTCTTGATGCGCTGCGATGTGCCGCGCAGCAGGGCCGCGAATTCGTCCTCGGTCACCGCGAGCGCGTCGGGACCGAGCCGGGCGATGCCCGGAACCGACTGCGGATCCTCCACGACATACACCGCGAGGCGTTTCTTGGTTCCCGCCTCGGTGAGGTCGATGGCGGGCGTCGCGCCTTCAGGAGTGAAGAAATGCACGCGCAAGGCGAGCGGGCTCTTACCACCGGGCTTGGGCGGCAACGGATTCGGTTCGTCGACCCACCGCAACCAGCCGCCACGTGACAGATGGGTGATCAACCACAGCCCACCACAGTCCATTCCGAGAAACTTGCCCCACCGGCCCGCACCGGTCACGTCCCGGCCGGACAGCGCGGTCACCGGCGGATCGAATGTCTTCACCGCACTCAACGCGGCCACGTCGACGCGACCCACCACCGCACCGACCGCATGATCCCGGAGGAACTGCGCCAACGCCTCTACCTCGGGTAACTCGGGCACAAAGGTCAGTCTAGCTATTCGGACCGCAACAGGTAGACGTCCATGATCCAGCCCTTTTCGGCGCGCGATCGCGCACGACGTTCGAGAATGGATTTCTCCACCTCGCGCAGATTGCCTTCGATCAATATCTCGTCGGGCATACCGAGATAGGCGCCCCACCAGATGTGGATATCGTCGCCGGGCACCTCGGTGAACGAGCATTCGCCGTCGAGCATCACCACCGTCGAACCCGGGCCGAGGCCTTCTTCGCGCAGCTTGCGCCCCGTGGTGATGTGCACGGGTTCGCCGATGCGGTGCAGCACCACCCGGTGGGCGGCGGCCAGTGCCGCGACGCTGGTGACGCCGGGGATCACCTCGTAATCGAACCGAACCCGCCCACGGTCGAGCACCCGCTCCACCATGCGCAGGGTGCTGTCGTAGAGGGCCGGATCGCCCCAGACGAGGATCGCGCCGTCGCCGTCCACCTGCTCGAAGGCCTCTTCCAGCAGCACCGCGCGCCGTTCGTGCCAGTCCTGCACCACACCGGTGTAGTCGGCGGGTGCGCGGTCGCGTGGCGGGTCGGCGATCTCGAGCACCCGGTGCGGGCCGTCGACGTACTCGGCCAGGATCGCGGTGCGCACGTCGACGAGTTCCTGCTTCTCGGCGCCCTTGCCGATCACGAAGAACGCCTCGGCGCGCCGCATGGCCTTGACTGCCTGCATCGTCACCTGGTCGGGGTCGCCCGCACCGATACCGATCACGTAGAGCTTGCGCATACGCGCAGAGCTTGCCAGGTGCGCACAGCAGTAGAATCGGCAGGCGTGGCCACCCCTGATACGCAGTACGAAGATCTGCTCCGGCGCGTGCTCGAACACGGCACGCCGAAAGCCGATCGGACCGGCACCGGCACCCGAAGCATCTTCGGCCATCAACTGCGCTACGACCTGGCCGAGGCGTTTCCGCTGATCACCACCAAGCGGGTGCACCTGAAATCCATCGTCTACGAGTTGCTGTGGTTCCTGCGCGGCGACTCCAATGTGTCGTGGCTGCGCGAGCACGGCGTCACCATCTGGGACGAATGGGCGGATGCGGACGGCGAGCTCGGCCCGGTGTACGGCGTGCAGTGGCGTTCCTGGCCGACACCCGACGGCACCCACATCGACCAGATCGCCCAGGTCCTGCACACCCTGCGCACCGACCCGGATTCGCGCCGGATGATCGTGTCGGCGTGGAACGTGGCCGACCTGGACAAGATGGCGCTCGCCCCCTGCCACGCCTTCTTCCAGTTCTATGTCGCCGACGGCAAGCTGTCGTGCCAGCTGTACCAGCGCAGCGCCGACCTGTTCCTCGGTGTGCCGTTCAATATCGCCAGCTACGCGCTGCTCACCCTGATGGTCGCCCAGCAGACCGAGCTGGAACCGGGCGAGTTCATCTGGACAGGTGGCGACGTGCACATCTACGACAACCACGTCGACCAGGTGCGTGAACAGCTCACCCGCGAGCCCTACCCCTTCCCCACCCTGCACCTGCGCCCGGCCACCAGCCTGTTCGACTACACCTACGACGATGTCGAACTGTCCGGGTACCAGCACCACCCGGCCATCAAGGCGCCGGTGGCGGTGTGAACGACCGCATGATCGGCCTGATCTGGGCGCAGGCCAACGACGGGGTGATCGGCGTCGACAACACCATCCCGTGGCGGCTGCCCGAGGACATGGCCAATTTCCGGAAGACGACCACCGGTCACCCCGTGATCATGGGCAGGCGCACCTGGGACTCCCTGCCCGCCGCCTTCCGACCACTGGCCGGGCGACGCAATATCGTCGTCACCCGTCAGTCCGACTGGGCCGCCGAGGGCGCCGAACGTGCCGCCTCGCTGCCCGACGCGCTGGCCATGACCGGCACCGCCGACACCTGGATCGCCGGTGGTGGCGAGATCTACCGCCAGGCGGTGCCGCTGGCAACGACCCTGCTGGTCACCGAGGTCGACACCACCGTGGCGGGCGATGCTTTCGCCCCGGTCATCGGCCCGGAATGGCAGGCACCGGATACCCCGTGGCGCACCGCCGAAAACGGTCTGCGCTACCGCATTCGGCATTACGTCCGGCAGTGACAACACGTCGCTAACGGTCGCGGCAAAACGCCCGAGCGCGGGTGTGATGTCGGGCATACTCCCAGGCGAAGACCTGCCCGCGAGAAGCCTGCGAAAGGCGCGTTCCCATGGACAAGAAATCGCTGACCGCGGTGGCCCGTCAACAGCTGAAGCTGGCGGCCACCTCGACGAGTGGTCGGAGTTCGCAAACCCTCATCGGCGGCCACACCCACGCCCTGCGCCAGACCGTCGTCGCGCTGGCCGAAGGGCAGAGCCTGGCCGAACACGACAATGCCGGCGACGCGACGATCCAGGTCCTCACCGGCACGCTCGTACTGATCGCGGGCACCGACGAGTGGAAGGGCTCGGCAGGCGATCTGATCGTGGTTCCGCGCGCCCGCCACAGCGTCAAAGCCATCGACGACGTGACCTTCCTGCTCACCGTCGCCAAATAAGTACCTGTCGGTACGGCGTCGTACTCTGGACGCCATGGGTGAGCCACAACCGATTCTCGATCCACTGTCGCCTGCCGCGCTCTTCCTCGTCTTCACCATCGACGAGGGCGGCGAATCGGTGGTGCGCGATGTGCTCGCCGATATCAACGGTTTACGGCGATCGGTCGGCTTCCGGGTGCCCGGCGAGGGCCTGAGTTGCGTCACCTCCATCGGTTCCGCCGCGTGGGACCGCCTGTTCGCCGGGCCCAAACCGGCTGAGCTGCACGAGTTCCCGGGATACAACGGTCCGGTGCACAGCGCGCCTGCCACCCCCGGCGACCTGCTTTTCCACATCCGCGCCGAAACCCAGGGCCCGTGCTTCGAATTGGGCATGGTGATCGCCGAACGGCTGCGTGGCGCGGCGACGGTTGTCGACGAGGTGGTCGGGTTCCGCTACTTCGAACAGCGCGACCTGCTCGGCTTCGTCGACGGCACGGAGAACCCCGAGGGTGGTGCCGCGGCCGCTGCGGCCCTGATCGGTGCCGAGGACCCCGAATTCACCGGGGGCAGTTACGTGATCGTGCAGAAGTACACCCACCCGCTCGACCAGTGGAACGCTCTGTCGATCGAGGAGCAGGAGCGGGTGATCGGGCGCACCAAGCTCGGCGACTACGAACTGCCCGACGATGTGAAGCCCGCCGATTCGCATGTGGCGGTGAACACCATCGTCGACGACGACGGCACCGAGCGCCAGATCGTCCGTGCCAACATGCCTTTCGGCTCGGTCGCCGACGGCGAGTTCGGCACCTACTACGTCGCTTACGCCGCCACCCCGAGCGTCACCGAGCGGATGCTCGAGCGCATGTTCCTCGGCACCGAGGAAGCCGCCTACGACCGCATCCTCGACTTCTCCGTCGCGGTCACCGGCACCCTGTTCTTCACCCCGACCGTCGATTTCCTCGACGATCTGCCCGACGCGCCCGCGAACCTCGCCGACGAGGCGGAATCCGGACCGTTGCCCGAGATAATTCCGGTGGAACGGGCAAATACCTCCGCAGCGGGTTCCGACGGCGCCCTCGCCATCGGCTCGATGAAAACTCGATGAGAAGGAGTATCCGAATGAACAACCTGCATCGCGAACTCGCGCCGATCACCGACGAGGCCTGGGCCGAGATCGAGGAGGAGGCCACCCGCACGTTCAAGCGCAATATCGCCGGACGCCGGGTCGTCGATGTCTCGGGCCCGCACGGCGTCGGTTACTCGGCGCTCAACCGCGGCAGGCTCGCCCCGATCGACTCCCCCGACGACGGTGTGCAGGCACACCAGCGCGTGGTGCAGCCGCTCGTGGAACTGCGGGTGCCCTTCACCCTGCAACGCTCCGAACTCGACGACATCGAACGCGGCGCCCCCGACGCCGACCTCGACAACCTCAAAGACGCCGCCCAGAAAATCGCCTTCGCCGAAGACCGCGCGATCTTCGAGGGTTACGCCGCTGCGGGCATCACCGGCATCCGCGCCGCCGCGTCCTGCACCCCGATCACGCTGCCGAGCAATGTGGTCGACATCCCCGACGCCATCTCGCGTGCCCTCACCGGGCTGCGCCTGGCCGGTGTCCAGGGCCCCTACTCGGTACTGCTCAGCGCCGACCTCTACACCAAGGTCAGCGAAACCTCCGACCACGGCCACCCGATCCGCACCCACATCGAGCGCCTCATCGACGGCGAGATCATCTGGGCACCGGCCATCACCGGCGGATTCGCCCTCACCACCCGCGGCGGCGACTTCGAACTCGCCATCGGCCAAGACCTCTCCATCGGATACCTCAGCCACGACGCCGACACCGTCCAGCTGTACTTCCAGGAAACCTTCACCTTCCTGGTCGAGACCTCCGAAGCAGCGGTATCGCTCGGGTCGTGAGCCCGATCGCGTGACCGGCGCTAGGGTTGGCCACGAATCGTGAGAGGGAGGTCCGCATGGCCGACGTGCGTGCCGGGGTCGTGCCCGCGAGCAGGAGCCTGTTCTACTGCCTGATCGGGCTGCTGGTCACCATCGGGATCGCCGGTCTGCTGGTGGCGATGTTCGGCGCCAACCGGGTGGTGACCGGCGTGCTGGTCGGCGCCGTCGGCGGTGTGGCGGCGGGTGTCGCGCTGTTCGTGCGCGATGTCGTCGAGCTCACCGAGCACGGTATCTACGTGCGGACCCCGTTCCGGTCGGCCACCGTGCCGTGGGACCGAGTGGTGGCCGGGCGGTTCACCCTCGACGAGCACGGCCGCTGGGCACTGGCCCTCGACCTCACCGAGAACGGCGACGAACTCGTGCTGCTGTCGATCCCACCGGTCATTGGCCCGGTCTCGGGCGCCTACGACATGCGCAAGCGGGAACAGGTGACCGAGATCCGGGAGATGTTGCGGGCCAAGCGGATTCCGATCACCGTGCTGCCCGGGATCGCCGCTGCCCTCAACGAGCACTGGCAGATCGCGCCGCCGACCTCCCGCTGACTCAGGCGCTGAGCCCGGAGGTGAACCGCCGCCGGTAATCCGACGGCGACACACCGAGCCGTGCGATGAAGGTGCGCCGCAGTGCCTCGGGGCTGGTGAAGCCCGCGTCGGCGGCGGCCCGTCGCACCGAGCTGCCCGCCTCGAGTTGGGCGCGGGCCAGATCGAAGCGCATGTTCGCCGCGTATTCGGCCGGGCTGAGCCCGACCTCCTCGGTGAAGAGCCGGGTGAGGTGGCGTGGGCTCACGTTCACGTGGCGGGCGAGTTCCTGCACGCTGTGGCGCCGTGACGGGTCGTCGGCGATCAGGTCCGTCACCGCGCGCACCGGGCCCGGCGGCAGCGCCACCGCGCGCAACGGGGTCGAGAACTGCGCCTGCCCGCCGGATCGCTGGAGGTAGACCAGCAGACCCTGGGCGACCTGCCGGGCCACGGCACTGCCGATGTCTTCGGCGACCAGCGCCAGCGCGAGGTCGATCCCCGCGGCTACGCCGGCCGAGGTCGCGATATCGGCCTCCCGTACGAAGATCCGATCCGCCAGCACCTCCACGCGCGGATACCGGCGGGCCAGCTCGGGGGCGAACTTCCAGTGCGTTGTCGCGCCGCGCCCGTCCAGCAGCCCGAGTTCGGCGAGCACGAACGCCCCGCTGCAGATCGAAACCACCCGCCTGCTCCGCGCGGCGAGCACACGTGCCGCGTCGAGTAGTTCTGGACGGACGAACTGGGCCGGGCGCACCTCGCTGCCCGGCACGACGAGCGTGTCGAGCGCGAGTACATCGGCGGCTGCCGCCCCCACAGCAACTCCCCCGCCGACCGAGGTCTGCACGGGCGCGCCGGTGGGTGAGAGCAGCACGATCTCGTAGGCATCGGCGAACTGATTCGCCTCGACGAACACCTCGGCCGGGCCGACGTAGTCGAGTGCCTTCACCCCGTCGAACAGGAGAAACCCGATACGCCGTGTCCCAGTAGATGCGTTGTGACGCGGGCGATCCGGGGCTACAGACATAGCCACAAATCTACTGTTCGTCCGAAATAGCGGGATTCGCGGCCGTTCGGGTAGGCGACAGCCCACCCGCGCTCGACAACTATGAGCAACCTATCCATCCACCTCGTTCGACAGGATCGCCATGCCCTACTTCACGACATCCGACGGCACCGAGATCTACTTCTCCGACTGGGGCACCGGGCAGCCCATCGTCTTCAGCCACGGCTGGCCGCTGAGCTCCGATGCCTGGGCGCTCGAGCGCAAGACCTTCGCCGACGCCGGTTATCGCGTCATCGCCCACGACCGTCGCGGACACGGCCGCTCCTCGCAGCCGTGGCAGGGCAACGACATGGACACCTACGCGCGTGACCTCGCCGAACTCGTCGAATCGCTCGATCTGCGCGATGTGATCGTCGTCGGGCATTCGACCGGCGGCGGCGAGGCCGTGCGTTACGCGGCGCGCCACGGCCGGGACCGGGTCGCCAAGGTCGTCACCATCGGTGCGGTGCCGCCGATCATGGTGGCCACCGAGGCCTACCCCGACGGTCTGCCCATGTCGGTGTTCGACAACATCCGTGCCGGGGTGCTGGCGGACCGGTCCAACTTCTACCAGGAGCTGGCTCCGTCGTTCTTCGGCTTCAACCGCGAGGGTGCGGCCGTGTCCAAGGGCGCCATGGACGACTTCTGGCGGCAGGGCATGCTCGCGGGAATCCAGGCCGCCTACGAGTGTGTCGCCGCGTTCTCGGCGACCGATTTCACCGAGGACCTGCGCGCCCTCGAGGTACCGATCCTCATCGCGCACGGCGACGACGATCAAATCGTGCCCATCGCGAACTCGGCACACAAGTCGATCGAGCTGGTGAAGGACGGCACGCTGAAGGTGTACCCCGGGGCGCCGCACGGCATCTTCGGTGCCTACCAGCAGGAGCTGATCAGCGACATCCTCGCGTTCATCAAGGGCTGAGAGTTTCCGGCGCGGCCTCGCGTCGCGCCGGTCACTCAGTCCGACAGGCGGTCGAGCAAGGCGTCGGCGGCGGCTCGCACCGAATCCATCGCACCCTGGTGACCGACGATGCGCACGATCGCGTCCGGGATGACGCGCTCGGCCTCCTCGCCCGCGGCCCCTTCGTCGGACCTGATCGCGATCACCGTCTCCACCAGCCGGAACGGCAGAATCCGCGCGTCGTCGGATTGCCCTGCCGCAGCACAGGATTCGGCGGCGAGCCGTTCGTAGTGTTCGCGCAGTTCGTCGCGGCGGCGGCGGAAGGCGACGAAACGTTCGGTGCGCAGTTCCGGCAGCAGGTAGAGAGCGCCCAGATTCCAGCGCGCGCCGCGCAATTGGCGCACATCGAACAGGGCGAGCGCGTAGAGCTTGGCCGTGGCGTCCTCGGGCTCGACGTGTAGTTTTTGCGCGAATTCCACCGGGCCCGCGACGGTTTCGGCGAGCAGCGCGTCGAGGATGTCGTCCTTGGCCGCGAAGTGGTGATACAGCGAGGCCTGCCGGATGCCGACCGCGTCGGCGACCGCGCGGGTGGAGGTGTTGGCATACCCCTTGGTGGTGAACAGCTCCGCCGCGGCGTCGAGGATTTCCGCGCGCGGCGTCGTCCCGCGCCGACGACGCTGTTCCAGCCGGGGACGCCCGGGGCCAAGGTTTGCCACGTCCCCGATTGTGTCACCGGTGCGTCACAAGTCCCGCAATGGGCACCTCACCAGGTGCGATGCGGGAACGTTCAATTTCTGTCATTCGACAGAAACGTAGGCAACACAGAAGTTACGGCACGCCTCGGAGTCGATACACGCACGACACCGTTCGAGCGATCGCGAGCGCAAAACTATCGACTGATAGATATTGGCCGCACCGCCGAAGGACTCCGATATGGCCACGACGCTCGCCACCCAAGCCCCGCCCGACGCCGCGCGCGACGGCGCCGACCTCGCCCAGTTCGGCTACGAACCCGTCCTGCACCGAAAGCTCGGGCGCTACGCGTCCTTCGCTGCGGGATTCTCGTTCGTCTCCATCCTCACCACCATCTTCCAGTTCTTCGGTTTCGGTTATTCGTTCGGCGGTGCCGCGTTCTTCTGGACGTGGCCGCTGGTTTTCGCCGGGCAGTTCCTCGTCGCCCTGAACTTCGCCGAGCTCGCCGCGCGGTATCCGATCTCGGGCTGTATCTATCAGTGGTCGCGCCGGTTGGCCGGTGGTCTCGTCGGCTGGTTCGCCGGCTGGATGATGGTGATCGCCCAGGTGGTCACCGCGGCGGCGGCCGCCATCGCCCTGCAGGTGGTGCTGCCCACGATCTGGAGCGGCTTCCAGATCATCGGCTCCGACACCGCGCTCACCTCACGCGACGGGGCGATGAACGCGGTGCTGCTGGGCAGCGCGCTGCTGGTGGTCACCACCACCATCAATGTGATCGGGATCGATCTGATGGCGCGGATCAACTCGATCGGGGTCACCATCGAGATCGTCGGTGTGCTCGCCATCATCGGGCTGTTCTTCGCGGGCTCCGAACGCGGTCCGGACGTGGTGTTGCAGACCGATCAGGCCGCACCTGGTCCGTTCTGGGCGGCGTTCCTGATCTCGGGCCTGATGGCGGCGTACGTGATGGTCGGATTCGATTCCGCCGGTGAGCTTTCCGAGGAAACGAAGAACCCGCGCCGGGTCGCACCGCGCACGATTCTGCTCGCGCTGTCGGTGTCGGCGCTCGGCGGTGGACTCATGCTGCTGGGCGCGCTGATGGCGGCGCCGAGCCTCACCGACGGCGAATTGGCTTCCGGCGGACTGGCTTACGTCATCATGGCCAAGCTCGACAGCCCCGCCGGGTCGGTGCTGCTCGGCTGTGTCGCGGTGGCGGTGATCGTGTGCACGCTCGCGATTCAGACGGCCGGGTCGCGGTTGATGTTCTCGATGGCACGTGACGGCAAGTTGCCCTTCTCGAAGGCGCTGTCCACCGTGCACCCTCGTTTCGGTACGCCGGTGTGGCCCGCGGTGGTGATCGGCGCGCTCGGCATCAGCCTGCTGGTGCTGAACCTGGGCAACCCGGCCATCTTCGCCACCCTGGCCAGCGTCTGCATCGTGAGCCTGTATCTGGCGTATCTGCTGGTCACGGTGCCGCTGTTGGTGCGGCGGATCAAGGGCTTGCCCGCGCCCGAGGACAAGACACTGTTCACCCTCGGCCGCTGGGGCATTCCGATCAACGCGCTCGCGGTGGCCTGGGGCATCGCGATGGTGATCAACCTGGCCTGGCCGCGCCCCGAGGTGTACACGCCTGCGGGTGGTAGCTGGTGGCAGTTGTGGGCCGGGCCGCTGTCGGTCGCCGTGATCCTCACCGTCGGCGCGGTGGTGTACCGGATGGTCGTCACCAAATCCGAGGCGGTCGAACCGGTGATCGCGCCTGCTCCCGCCTGAGCCCGTGGATCAAGATCATCACGCTCCGGTGGCGGCATCGCCCGTGACGCAAACGCCACCAGAGCGTGGTGATCAACCGACCAGCATCTCAGCCCGGGATTGCCTGGCACCCGCCACAACCCGGTCGCTGCGGTGCAGAGGTCAACGAATCACCCAGTCGATCAATCGTTTGCCGAGAAGTCTCGGCCTGCATGTACCGAGGAGATCCTGATGACGGCTACCCCATCCGCAGACGCCGCGCGGGCTCAGGACACCACGCCCACACCCGCCCATACCGAGGAAGTCGCGATAGCGACCGGATCCACCGACGGCGCGCGGGCCCACGCGCGGGCCCAGGCTGCGACGGCCACGATTGCCCGTCCGGAGATACCGGCGGGCGTCGAACCTACTCTGGCGCTGCGAATTCCGTCCGGTGGCTATGCGAATGTCGTCCTCGGCCGCGGAACCAGGGTTCGCTTGTCCGACCCCTCCGGGGCCGCGTGTGCGCATCTGTTCCTGCTGCGCGCCGAATCGCCTTGGGAGCGCTTGAATGTCGCCGACACCGTGAAGGTCCCGTGGCAGGCGTATCTGGGTGCCGGTCACCCGATGTTGTCGGATCAGGGGCGCGTGCTTGCCACCGTGCTCACCGACACCTCCGGGCACCACGACACCCTGTGCGGTCCGACCGGCGAAGCCCGCCACCAGCTGCATCTGGCCGCGGCCAAGCAGGGGCTCGAGCCGCGCGATGTCGGACCGTCGATCGCCTTGTTCCGTGGGGTTCGGGTGGGGGCCGACGGTGCCCTCGCGGCGACCGGCAACGGTCCGGCGGGCGGGGCGATCGACCTGTTCGTTCATCTTCCGGTGACCCTGCTCGTCGCCAATGCGGCCCACCCGCTCGACGATCGCCCCACCGGCGACCTCGATCTGATCGTCTGGCCCGCAGGCACTTTCGAGGTACCCAACGACGACCCGGAGTACCGCCGGGCCGTGGAGAACACCGAGGCCGCGTGGGCGGCCGCACAACACACGGAGATTCCGGCATGACAACGACCACCCGCACCGTCGTCCTGGACGAAACTGTTCCGGCGCAGGCGCCGTGGTCGGCGATCGTCCGGGCGGGCGAACGACTCGAGATCATCGACCTGCACGGCAACCAGGCCGTCGACTGTCTGCTGTACTCGGCTGCCGACCACACCGACCGCTACAGCGCCCAGGCCACCATCGCCGCCCAGCGCAATATCTTCCTCACCACCGGCAGTGTGCTGCGCACCGAACGTGGTACCGCGCTGATGACCGTGGTCGCCGACGAGGTCGGTAATCACGACACCATCGCAGGCGCCTGCTCCCAGGAATCCAACACCCTCCGCTACGGCCACCACACCCGCCACCAGCACGCCTGTGTGGAGAACTTCCTCACCGCCGCCCTCGAATGGGGGCTCGGCAAGCGGGACCTGGTGTCCAACATCAACTGGTTCATGAATGTGCCGGTGGAGGCGGACGGCACGCTCGGCATCGTCGACGGGTTGTCGGCGCCGGGCAAGAAGGTGACCTTGCGCGCGGAGATCGACACCTTGGTCCTGGTTTCCAACTGCCCCCAGATCAACAATCCGTGCAACGGTTTCGACCCCACGCCCGTCCGCATGGTGGTGACCCGATGAGCCGCACCCTCACAGATTCCAGTGTCACCGCGGCCCCGACCGAAGCCATCTTTCCGACCACGGGTGCCGATGCCGTCCAGGTCGCGAAGTCGGCGTCGGACACCGGCACCGCAGACCAGGAGCCGTCCGTCCAGCGACGGATCGAGGTCGTCCGGCCCGGAATGCAGACCACTGTGCAGGACTGGCCCGGGCGAATCGGCTACTGGCACATCGGGGTTCCGCCCTCTGGGCCGATGGACGATCTCTCGTTCCGGCTCGGTAACCGGGTGCTCGGCAACGCCGAGGGGGCGGCCGGGCTGGAATGCACGCTCGGTGGGCCCGCGTTGCGGTTCGGTGCGGCGACGTGGGTGTGTGTCACCGGTGCGGTCGCCGACGTGCGGGTGGACGGTCGTCCGGTCGAGCAATGGCGCACGGTCGAGGTGCCCGCCGGTGGCGTGCTCGACATCGGGCCGATCCGTGGGCCCGGCATGCGCACCTATGTGCTGGTTTCCGGCGGTATCCAGGTCGAGCAGTTCCTCGGTAGCGCGGCGACGTTCACCCTCGGCAAGTTCGGCGGTGGCACCGGGGCAGCCCTGCGCACCGACGATTCCCTCGTGCTGGGCGAGCCGACGACCCGCCTCGCCCCCGCCGTCCCCATGACCGACATCCCCGCCTTCGGCAGGCGCTGGGAACTGGCAGTCACGGAAGGTCCGCACGGCGCACCGGAGTTCTTCACCCGCAAGGACTTCGACACCATTCTCGGCACCGACTACGAGGTGCACTTCAACTCCGACCGCACCGGTGTACGCCTGATCGGCCCGAAACCGGAGTGGGCGCGCACCGACGGCGGCGAAGCGGGGCTGCACCCGTCGAACATCCACGACAACGCCTACTCGATCGGCGCGCTCGACTTCACCGGCGACACCCCCATCCTCCTCGGACCCGACGGACCGAGCCTCGGCGGTTTCGTCTGCCCGGTGACCGTGGTCGCCGCCGACCGCTGGAAACTCGGCCAGCTCACACCGGGCGACACCGTTCGTTTCGTGGCGATTCGCTCCGAGCACGCCGCTCCCGCAAGGTCATTGGGACCGCTGCGGCGCGCGTCGATGAGCGCGGTCGTCTCGGCGGGACGCGACGGCGACGACGGCGTCCTGCGCCGCACCGAAGCCGACGACGAGACCAGCGTCACCTACCGCCGCCAGGGCGACGACGGCGTCCTCGTCGAATACGGCACCCTCACCCTCGATCTGGGCCTACGTGCCCGCGTGCACGCCCTACACCAGCACCTCATCGCTCTCGGCGCCCTCGGTGTCCTCGAGCTCACCCCCGGCATCCGCTCGCTGCAGATCCGCGTCGACCCAGCCCTGCTTCCCATCCCGATGCTCCTCGACCTGCTCACCGAAGCCGAAGCGCAACTGCCGAATTCGGATCGACTCGTCGTCCCGAGCCGCACCGTCCACCTCCCACTCTCCTGGGACGACCCGGCCACCCGCGAAGCGATCACCCGCTACATGCACGGTGTCCGCGCCGACGCCCCCTGGTGCCCGTGGAACATCGAGTTCATCCGCCGCATGAACGGTCTCGCCTCCGTCGACGACGTGTACCGCACCGTCTTCGACGCCGAGTACCTGGTGCTCGGCCTTGGCGACGTCTACCTCGGCGCCCCTGTCGCCACCCCCACCGATCCCCGCCACCGCCTGGTCACCACCAAATACAACCCCGCCCGCACCTGGACCCCCGAAAACGCCGTCGGCATCGGCGGCGCCTACCTGTGCGTCTACGGCATGGAAGGCCCCGGCGGCTACCAGTTCGTCGGCCGAACCACCCAGGTCTGGAACCACCGGGCAAGACCGTCCGGTACGGCCGGACCCGGCGTCGACCGGTTCGCCGAGGAAGCCGAAACACCATGGCTGCTCCGGTATTTCGACCGCATTCGCTGGCATCCCGTGGAAGCGGACGAGTTGCTCGACCTGCGCGCCGACTTCGCTGCGGGGAAGGTGGCGATCACCGCGCAGGACGGAGAATTCCGCCTCGCCGACTACCGGCGCTTTCTCGCCGACAACGCCGACTCGATCGCGACATTCCGGTCCACCCAGGCCGAGGCGTTCGACGCCGAACGCCAATCCTGGCGCACCACAGGCGAACTCTCCGACTGAGGTTGCGTTCAGAGCCCGTACTTGCGGACGAAATCCTCGGTGACGTCGATGACAGGAAACCCGTGATCGGTCGCTTTGATATCGGTGGCGGTTTCCTCGATCAGCCGCTCGGGCTCAGCGGGCAGATGGCGCCACCGTGCTCGCGGGTCGGCTTGTTCGGCAGGCTTGCTGGTCATCGTCCCTCCCGGGTCCTTACGTTCAGGATACGTCGGCAGCCTCCGTTGTCGATGTCGCTGACGGATCGGTCGCATCGCGGAGGATGCGGAGGCCGGTGACCAGGCCGTGGAGTCACTTGTAGCCGACGCCGGTGACTGACGGCACGGTGGAGGTGGCGCCGTTCGTTCGCTACCGTGGGTGCCTGATTTGTCCGAGGGGAGATCGGGAGCGGACATGACGATGGTCGAGGTCGATTCAGCGCGCCTGCGTTCGGAGATCGCCGCCTTCTACGCCGGATTCGGCGTGCCGAACGCACTGACGGCGGCGTTCGACGCGTCGACGCTGCTGGTGCCCCTGTTCGGCCCCGAAGATCGGGTCTTCACGATGGAGTCCGGCGGGGTTGCGTGGTTGTGCGCATTCACGGGTGTGCCGGAGTACGCGCGGTTCATGAGTGCCCGCGGTGTGGTCGCGGATCAGGAGTACCGGTTCCACACCTTCTTGGGTCGACGTCTGCGTGAGTTCGCCGAGGGGCAGCAGGAGCCGACCGGTGTGGCGGTCGACATGTCGGGTGCGGCGCCGATGGTATTCCCGCCGGTCGTGACGGAGGAACCAGCGGCTGATGGTGGGCGTCGCTGATGTCGGATCTGAATGTCGATCCGGCCCTGCTCACCCAGGCCGCGAACGGAATCAACACCATCATCAGCGAGCTCAAAGAACTCGGTATCGAGGAGACCGCCGCGGCAGGTCGCGGGTTCGCGGAGCTGACGATGTCGGCGATGGAGGCAGGTAAGGCGAATGTACAAGCCTCCTTCGAAACGTTCGCCGAACGCTGGTCGTGGGGTGTACGGGCGTTGGTGCAGTCGGGTAATGCCATCGCCGAAATTCTCGACTTGTCCGCAGGTCGTTACCACCTGATCGACGACCAGGTCTCTACCTCGTTCAAGCAGATGTTCACCCACCTCGCGGGGAATCCGCATCTGAGCAAAGCGGAGATCGAGGCGATGGACTGGGGCGAGGTGTTGTCGAACAACACCTGGAATCTCGCCACCCAAGCCGACTACAGCGCGGATTCTTTCGGCAAAGCGTTCTCGCATATGGGTGACAACGTCTCGACGTTGGGGCAGGTGGGCGAGTACCTGGTGTCCGGTGACACGCCTGATCAGAGCGGTTTGGGCAGCATGTTCCTGCCGGATACCGGTGTCGCGGCCAAGGTCGCGGAAATTCAGCAAGCAAAGCAATCCGCCGGGGGGCAGTAGCAATGGGTATCGGCGATTTCATCAATGATCTCGGTGACTCCATCGAAGAGGGTCTCGAGTCCGCCACCGAAAAGGTAGGTCAGGCCTACAACTCTGCGTTGGACACGTGGTCGGGCGCGGCGAAAGCGGTTGGTGCGGACGGGTTGTCGCAGTGGCTCGACGACGCGGGCGACAAGATCGTCGACGCCACTGGTGGCGCGGTACCGGAGAAGGAGCTCGGCGAAACCACCGATCCGAAAGAGCTGATCCGCGGTGAGCCTGCCAAGATCCGAGAGGTTGCCGAACAACTCGGTCAGATCGGTACGGCGATAGACCAAACCGGTGACGCTCTCCGAAAGATCGATGTCTCCGACTGGACCGGTGACGCATCCACGGCATTCCACGAGGAATTCGCCAAGCAGCCGAAGCTGTGGTGGGACGGCGCGGATGCGATGGGCAAGGCCAAGGGCGCCCTGGATGCCTGGGTGCACGAGGTCGAGGCCGCGCAGACCAAAGCCGCCGAGGCGATCGCGAAATGGCAAGCCGCCGACAACGAGGAACGCGACCGCAAAAACGAGTGGAACGCCAAGTCCGACGAGGATCGCAAGGACAAGAGCCTGACCGATACGTGGACCGCGATGCGCGACGAGGCACGTTCCATTCTCAACGGCGCTCGTACACAACGGGACAATGCGGCGAACGCCGCCGTCACGGCGATTACCGCCGCCACGGAGACCGCGCCGGAAGAGCCGCCTTTCCTGTCTCGTTGGGGAAGCAATTTCGAAGACCTCGGCGCGATGATGGAGCACGCACAGGCAAATATCACGACCGGGCTGCTGACCTCGCTGACCGGCCTGGTGCAATTCGTGCGGTCGATCAATCCGTTGGATCTGTACAACGCGACGCACCCCGCCGAGTACATGTCGAAGATGTCGGACATGAGCACGGGGATGATCCTCGCGGCCGCAGACCCGAAAGCGACTGCCTCCGCGATGCTCGCCGGGTTCAAGGCGAATCCGACCGAGGCGTTGGGAGCCCTCACCGGCGATGCCCTGACGACCCTCGCGACGGGTGGCGCCGGCGGCGCCGCGAAGCTGACGGCCAGCACCGTGAACCGGGTCACCGATGTGGCTGACGCGGGCAACACCGCACGCAATGTCCTCGACAACGCCGCCGGCGCAGGCGGGCGAAACGCACCCGAGGCGCCATCCGCACCTGCTCAGTCGGTTGCCGATCCCCCGGACAATCCCTCCGCACCGGCAACGAACCTCGCGGCCACTGTCGGCGATCCACCGGCAGCCAACCCGCCCGCCACGCCCGAAGCTCCCGCCGCGAACCCGGCAGGCACCTCTCCGGACGCGCCACCGACCAACCCAGCCGCGCAAGCGGGCGACCCGGCCCCCACCAACCCCGACGGGCAATCGGGCGAGCCTGCTGTGGTGAACCCCGCTGACAACCCGTCGACCCTCACCGGCGATTCCACACCCGACAACAATGGCCCCGAGAGCGGGAAGCCGGAATCCCCGGCCTCGGCGTCACCGGACAACGATTCCTCCGAAAACGGGGCACCGAACACCAACACCACCGACGAATCCCTTTCGGGAAAACCAACTCCCGATTCCGAGGGTTCGGCGCCGGACCCCGAATCCGCGCCCGCCGCGTCACCGGACGGCGATTCCACGCCCACCAACGGCGACGCGACCGACCAGGACGGTGACAGGGCACCGGAGGCCAACCGCCCCGGTCACCCCGACGGCGACTCATCCGGAGACACAGACCCGGGTAGTCACAGCGACACAACAGACCAGCAGAACAACAACACCGACCCGAGAGTTCGTTCAGACCAAGACAATGGCGGTGCCGGTGAGCCCAGCGCGGGTAACACCGCGCAAGAGGACGGACCGGCCAGCAACAGTACCGACGAACAAACGCCCAAGGTCGGAGACCCGGTCAACCCCGCGACCGGCGAATTCCTCCTTCCACTTACCGACCTCGATCTGCCCGGCGTCCTTCGGTTGGTGTTGAAACGCGCCCACCATTCCAACTACCGCTTCGGCCGCTGGTTCGGCCCTTCTTGGTCGGCCACCTTGGACATGCGGGTGGTCGTCGAAGAGGATTGCGTCACGGTCGTATTCGAAGACGGCATGTTGTTGCCTTACCCGCATGCCGAGGTCGGTGTCGGTGTCGAACCGATCACCGGTGGTCAACGCTGGAAACTCACTCGCACCGAAGCCGGTGGCTATCGGTTGTGGGATCCGGATCGGGAACTGGTGTGGCATTTCGCTCCCGAGCCCGTGCTCGGCGGCATCGATACGCTCCTCGGCAATTTCGCGATCTCCGCGATCACCGACCGTCACCACAACCGAGTCAGATTCCACTACAACAGTAATGGAGACCCGACCGAGGTCACCTCCTCCGGTGGCTACCGAGTACTTCTGGATACAGCCAACGGTCGCATCAACTCGATCACCGTGGCGGGCGAAGTCGACGGGATCGAAACGTTCACCCGTGTACGCGAATTTGGCTATGACAACGGTGAACTGACTGCGGAAACCAACGGAGTCGGCGGAACCATCCGCTACACCTACGACGAACACCACCGCATGCTGTCGTGGACGGACTCCAACGGCAGCTGGGTCGTCAACATCTACGACGACGCAGGCCGCGTCATCACCCAGCGCGGCGCCGACGGTGTGTTCAACGCGGATTACGAATACCTCGAACTCGGTGACGGCACGGGTCGTCTCACCCGGCTCACCGACTCACGTGGAGGCGTCACAGGCTACGGATTCGACAACGACCTACGCCTGCGAGACTTCCGCGCTGCCGACGGCGGGCGCCGTCATATCGACTACAACACCGCCCGTAAACCACTGAAGGTCACCGAACCCGACGGTGCGATCACCCGCTACGAGTACACGGCCGACGGCGACGTAGCCAGAATCGTCCGCCCGGACGGCACCGACATCACCGTCGAATACGCCTACGCCAACCGTCCCACCGCCATAACCCAGCCCGACGGCACAACCGTGCATCGAGAGTGGGACAAGGCGGGCAATCTCGTCGCCGTCACCGATGCCGCAGGCGCACGCACCGAATACGCCCACCATCCCTGTGGTGCGGTCAGCGAAGTCCGCGATCCGGACGGCGCTGTCACCCGGATCGAAGTCGACGCCGCAGGCTTGCCGATCACCGTCACCGACCCGTACGGCGCGACCACGGAAATCCGCCGCGACACCTTCGGCCGACCCGTCCGGGTCACCGACCCGTTGGGGCAGACCACCCACTACGAATGGACCGCCTCAGGCCGCCCCGCCCGGCGGATCGACCCCGACGGCTTCGCCGAAACCTGGACCTACGACGGCGAGAACAATCTCCTCACCCACACCGACCGCAACGGCGGCGTCACTCGCTACACCTACGGCGGCTTCGACAAAGTCTCCACCCGCACCGACCCCGACGGCTCGACCACCCGCTACCTCTACAACACCGAACGCCAGCTCATCGCCGTCATCAACCCGCTCGGCCAACGCTGGACCTACGAATACGACCTCGCGGGCAGGCTGATCGCCGAAACCGACTACACCGGCGCCACCACCACATACACCCACACCATCACGGGCCGCGTCGCGACGGTCACGCCCGCCACCGGGGTCACCCGCCACCACCGCTACGACATCCTCGGCAACCTGACGTCTATCACCGCCGACACCGGCGAATTCCTCTCCTACACCCACGACCCCGCGGGCCGCGTCCTCACCGCCGTCAACGGCACCGACGAAACCGTCACCCACACACTGCGATTCACCTACACCCCCACCGGTCAGGTCGCCACTCAACAACTCGACGACCAACCACCGCTGGTCAACGACTACGACCACCGCGGCCGCCGCATCCGCCGCACCACTCCCACCGGCTCCGTCACCACCTGGCGCCACAACACCCTCGGCCAGGTCACCGCCCTCCACGCCGACGACACCGAAATCTCGTTCAACCACGACCCCGCAGGCCGTCTCACCGGCTGGCGCGTGGGCGAAGTCCAAATCGACCGAACCTTCACCCCCACCGGCAATATCGCCACCCAACAAGTCACCGGCTTCCCCGCCGAAGAATTCACCCTCGACCTCGGCGACTTCGGCCCTTCGACCGCAAATCGCCCCGCCCCCTTCACCATCCGCCGCGACGACTACACCTACCGCCCCGACGGCTACCTCACCCACCACACCACCACCCGCCCCGACACACCTCCCACCCACGCCACCTACACCCTCGACCCCATCGGCCGGGTCAACACCATCACCCGCAACAACACCCTCACCGAAGCCTACGAATACGACCCCCTCTCCAACATCACCGCCAGCCTCCCC
>NZ_JACBIU010000024.1:0-81788 GCF_013839555.1 Nocardia sp. GTS18
TGTTACGGCGGTTATAGCGGTGGGGAAACGCCCGGTCCCATTCCGAACCCGGAAGCTAAGGCCACCTGCGCCGATGGTACTGCACTCGACAGGGTGTGGGAGAGTAGGACACCGCCGGACAATCATTCACGAAAGCCCTCTGACTACGGTCAGGGGGCTTTCGTCGTTTCTGGACCAGATTCAGCCGCCGGCAACGGCCGGAATAATCATCACCTCGGTCCCTTTCTCGACCGCAGTTTCCTGACCGTCGAGAGTCCGGCATTCGTCACCGTCGACATAGAAGTTCACATACCGGCGCAATACTCCCCGTTCATCCCGCAGGCGTCGTTCCAGCCCCGGATACTGCTCACGCAGCGCATCGAGCACCTGGCGCAGATCAGCCCCGTCGATGTCGAGTTCCCTTGCGCCGTCGACGTATGTACGAAGCACCGACGGCAAACAGACGCGCGCCACGGCCCTTATCCGATCACTGCGGCGCGCACACAGAGCACGTCCGGGAGCTTGTCGGCCACCAGCTGCCAGTGGTCGCCTTCGTCCGCACTGCAGTACACCTCGCCGTTGCGGGTGCCGAAATAGATGCCGGTCGGCTCGGCATCGTCGGCGCACATGGCATCACGCATCACCGCGGCCCAGAACGGCACCTCCGGCAGCCCATCGCTGAGCGCCGACCAGGTCTGCCCACCGTCCTCGCTGCGGTAGACGGCGCATTTCGCATCGGGCGGAAATCGAAAGCGATCCATGTCCGCGACCAGCGGGAACGTGTAGATAACTCCGGGCCGCCGCGGGTGCGCGACGATCGGAAACCCGAAGTTCGACGGCGGCAATGCATCATCGATCGCCTGCCAGCGCTCCCCGGCATCGGTACTACGGAACACTCCGCCGTGGTTCTGCAAATACATCGTGTCGGGATCCGCGGCGTCGAGCGCCACCTTGTGCACGCACTGCCCCCATTCCGGTAACTCGCCCGGCATGAAGTCCGCTGTGACCCCCTTGTTCGTGGGGCGCCACGATTCCCCGCCGTCGGTGGTCTGATACACCCCACCGGTCGACATCGCGACAGCCATTCGCCGGGTGTCCGCCGGGTGCGGAAGGATCGTGTGCAGTGCGAGTCCGCCGCCTCCCGGCTGCCACTGCGTGCGATGCGGGTGGTCCCAGAGTCCGCGGACCAACTCGAAACTGCGCCCACCGTCCTCGGAACGGAACAACGCAGACGGCTCGACTCCCGCATACACCACATCCGGCTCCGCCTCGGTCGCCGGCTTGATCTGCCAAACCCCTTGCAGCGCAACATCTGTGTCGTCCGGAAACGCCAGCGGCGCGTCGTCCGGCTCACTCCACGTCTGCCCGAGATCGTCGCTGACCACCAACGTTGGACCGAAGTGACTGTTCAACACCCCCGCCAGCACTCGCGGCGTCTCCGATCGTGTGTCGATCGCCAACGCCTTCACATCGGCAACCGGAAACTGCGGCGGCGATACCTCCCAGGTCTTGCGCCCGTCCCGGCTCCGTGCCAGAAACAGCCCCTTACGAGTCCCTATCCCGAGCAACACGTCCATCGCAGACCTCCAGGTGGTCACCGCAACGCTGACGAATCTCGACGTTACTCTTCGACACCGACAAGCCGAAGGGATCGCGCCGAGCGGTCCGAATTGCTCTGCGAGTGTGCCGACCCACGCCGCCGGAGGTGATCCGCGACACGCTTGCCCGTCCGATTGTGCCCTCGAGCGGGGCGAATGATTGCCGGTGTCGATTCGATCGATTAGCGCACCGGCTGGTCGGCTGACAGGATCAGCCTCGCAATATGGGCCAGGTGGCTGCATTCGCCGAATGGCTCGCACTCCGGCCCGGGTAGAGATGTGGTCGGAAAGGAACGCCGGGGTTGACGACGGATGCGCGAGCCGAAGTGGGGAACTTCCTTCTCGGAGACCGGTTCGCCTGTCTGGCGGGTCGCTCCGCCTGGCGCCAGGGCGGAATTACCCATTGCCACTACGACGTGCTCGGCGGCGAAGAATCCGCCCGCCTGATGGCCGCCGACCTGGCCGAATTCGTCGGCGCCGCGGACTGGAGCTCACGAAAGTTCACCAGCTTCATCGCCACCTTCGAACAGCCCCGCGGCGTCGACGAACTCCGCTTCGAAGAACTCCTGTGGCAGCACCTGCAGCTCCTCCACGAGGCCGACGCGCAACGCTTCGCCTGGGCAGACGGCTGCTCCTCCGACCCCCAATCCGAAGAATTCAAATACAGCGTCGCCGGCCACAAATTCTTCGTCATCGGCCTCCACGAAACCCACCGCCGCCTCGGCCGCCGCCCACCCTTCCCCATGCTGGCCTTCAACTCACACGACCAGTTCGCCCGCATCAAAGCCGACGGCATGTGGGACCGCCTGGCCGACAAGATCCGCAAACAAGACATCATGCTCCAGGGCGACATCAACCCGAACCTGGTGGAGTACGAAACCCTCTCCGAAGCCCGCCGCTACTCCGGCCGCCCCAAACCCGTCGACTGGCAATGCCCGTTCAGCGCTCGTCCGGCGCTGGAAGGCGCGGAGGCTCAGCCTGCCTGAAATGCCTGACTGCGCGATTACCTCGCCGACTATTGTGCGAGGGTGCCCGCCTCCCTGCTGTTCTGCTGCGACCCGCTGAACCCGCGAAAGGTCGACGACCACTTCGCCGAGCAGGCCGAGAGCGCACGAGCCGCGGGTGCAGCTGTCGCGCTGCTGGACCACGACGCGCTGCTGACCGGGGACATCGATGCTGCTGCCCGCCGTGTGGTCCCCGACAGCGGAGAGCTGTGGTATCGCGGCTGGATGATTCCCACGCAGCGATATCGCGAACTGGCCCAAGCGCTTTCATCCCGCGGCTGCAGCCTGGCCGTCTCACCGGACCAGTACGCCTCAGCCCACGAACTGCCGGGTTGGTATCCCTCGTTCGAGGAGCTGACGCCGCGATCTGTCTGGTCGGCGACAGGACCCGGCAAGATCCCCGATGAATCGGCACTCGCACAGTTGGTCGCGCCGCTCAGGGACGGTGCGGGGATCGTCAAGGACTACGTGAAGTCACGCAAGCACGAGTGGGACACCGCCTGCTTCATTCCCGACCTGCGGGATTCCGAGAACCTTAGACGGGTCGTCGAAAAATTCGTCGAACTGCAGGGAGAGTTCTTGGCAGGTGGACTCGTGGTGCGCGAGTTCGAAGACTTCTCAGACACGGCGGGCAGCCCCGCCTCGGAGTCCCGAGTCTGGTGGCTCGACGGAGAACCCATCATCATCGGCCCGCACCCCGACAACCCGACAGTCCACGTCGAACCGGACCTGACCGCAATAGCGCCGACCGTCTCCCGCTTCGGGCGCCGCTTCATCACCACCGACGTTGCCCGTCGCGTCGACGGGGTGTGGCGGGTGATCGAAGTAGGCGATGCCCAGGTCAGCGACCTACCCGCAACCGTCGACCCCGCCGTGCTGATCGGTCCGCTCGCCAACCGGTGACACGATCCGTCCGTTTCAACTCCCGCCCAGACCGCTTGACCCCGTCGACGTTCACATGCGGCGCGCCGAGTTGATCGAGGTGAGCCAGGAAGGCAACGGTTCGCGGGCAGCGAGCCACGCCGAGGGTACTCCGTTCACGGTACCGGTTCCGGTATACGCGGCGACGATTCCTCCGGTAATGGCGCAGGTCGTGTCGATATCGCCGTCCGCTTCGATGCAAGCGGCGACAGCTGCCGGGTAGTCGTCCAAATATGTTGCGGCGGACCACAAGGTGAAGGGCACCGTGTCCTGCGCCTTCACCCGAGACCCGTTGCCCAGTTCGTGTGCGGCTTCCGCGACGGTCGCGCCGAGCAGGTCACGAGCGCGGTAGACACCTCGTGTCGTCTCGCCCGGTTCGAGATGCTCCAGGACGATGGTGAGGAATTCTGTTGCAGTGGGCCGAATTCGGGTGCGGCGGGCATGAGCGGCCTGCCCCGCCGCAACGGCCACGGCGACCGCGCCGAGCACTCCGTCTGGGTGCATGTGAGTCACCTGTGCCGACCGGACTGCTTCGCGTGACAGCCCGTTGCGGATCATCCCAGTAGTAGGCGCCCAGCGGGGGGACCCGCATAGCCGCGCCGTTGCCGCAGGACCCCTGACCTTCGAACGTGGCTGCGGCTGTTTCTCGCCAGCGCGCACCGTCGCGGATACGGCGAAGCGTCGTGACCGTCGCATGCCCGTAGTCGCGTTCCGGAGAGAATCGGCGCGCGAACTCGATGGCCAGGCGATCCTGGTCGATGTGCTCGTGGCGGCGTAGTTCGGCGACCAGACCGCAAGCCATCTCGGTGTCATCTGTCCAATCCCACGGCCCCCTCGGCGGCCTACCCGACCGAAGATCAGAGAGCGACCTCCCCATGATGAAGAACTGCGCCCCCAGCGCATCGCCGACCGAGAGCCCGTCGAGCGAATCGAGCATCAGTGCCACGCGGTCAGCGTCAGAGTTCGCCTGCCGTCTCCACCTCATCACGCAATCCTCGTATCAGGGGTTGATCGGGTTGCCGATGGGGTCGAACAGGGCGACCATCCGGGGCGAGTCAGAGAGCTTCGTTTCCACCGAGCTGTCGTCGGTACGGGTCTCCGTCCTACTCGACCGATCCGGAAGCGGTCTGTTTTGCGTCTGTATAAGTGAAAGGACCTGGGGCGAAGTGGCTTCGGAGCAGATCTGTAAGGGGAAGACATGTCCAATCTCGATGAGCGGATGAGACTGGCGGTCGAATGGTTCGAGCGTTACCAATTCTCCGATGGGGCGGGTGGGGCCGGGTGGGGCTGGATTCACGACGTACCGCCGAATCCGCAGAACACCGCCGAAGTGGTGTGCGCACTGACCGCGGCGGGGATCCCGGTGCCACGTGCCGACGAGGTGCTGCACCTGGTGCGCAGGCAACGGATCGTGCCGCCGACAGCGGGTGCGGGTGAATTCACCGGGCCGATCGACATCGCGTGGCAGTTGCGGGCGATACATTGTCTCGGCGTGCCGGACACGGATCCTGATGTGGCCGAATGCATTCGGCGGCTGATCGAGGAGCAGGACGCGGAATCTGGCGGGTATCGGATGTCGGGGTGGATCGGTCCGGTGTCGCTCACCGCGACGTCCGCCGCGATGCACGCCCTCGCACCTTATGCGGCGACAAACGAAGAGGTCGCCAAGGCCACACTGCGTGGGGTGACGTTCCTGGCGTTGACGATGCTGTCCGATGACGTCCGCGCCGAACCCCTGTACACCGCAGCGCACATCGTGACGGTACTGGCGCGCCCGGAGTTCGCGTCGGTCGGCGGCAAACGGGCGCGACGGGCGTCGGAACTGGCGATCGAACGCATTCTCGACGCGTTGGCCGACGGTGGGAATTGCAATGGGGACGAGTACTTTCTGCGTGGCGACATCGCGCACACGTGGCGTCATCTCGGCCTGCACTCGGCAGTGGGCGCCCTCCTCGTCGCGGACGGCAAGCTGATCTTCCATCCGGCGGTTCGCGCCGCACTCACCTCGCTGTTCGAGCTGCAGGAGACCTCGGTGCGGCTCCCGAGTCGTGGTGGGTTCAGGACTTCGAGTGAAGGTTTCGTCACCGCGTACTCGACGACATCAGCCGTCGAGGCGATGGTGCACGCCCGGGCGGCCGTCGGCGAAACAGCCAATCCTGGAAAGATTTTCGACCTGATCTGCCGAGCCGACGGCGCGCACCACAGCGACGGTCAGGTGCTGGCGAAATTGGGACGGCAGCGGCTGATCATGAACAGCTTTGCCGGCTTCGCGGTGTTCCTGTTGGCGCTGACAGCGGGGTTGACCATTGTGGCCCACGGTGCGGAGTTGAACGCGAGGTACGAGAATCCGGACTGGCCGGTAAAGCTGGCGGCGAGGGCGCTCGTGATCTGGGGGACAACCGTGATCGCGTTCGGCACCCTCACCTGGCTCACCAGCCGGTTTCCCAGTTCGTCGTCGCGCGTGGTTGCGGCGGCTGTCTTCGGAGGGTTCACTGCTGTAGTGCTGCCCATCGTGACCTATGCGATTTGACCGTAGCCCGGTCGTCCTACACCCGAGCGTCGCCGTGGATCATGCTCGCGGCGACGCTGGTGTGGGGCGCGTCGAGCGCGGCGTTGGCAGCTGTTGAAGGTGCCCTGACCTCCTCGGCGCTGGTCGCCGCAGGTGGCGGTGCGACGCTGCTGCTCATCGCGGGAGTTCGTCGTCAAGATCCGCTGCGGATCCTGCGGGAGTCGCCCGGGTTGTATATGCGACTCGGCGCGCTCGAAGCGGCCAACCTGATCCTGTTCGTCGCCGCGCTGAAATGTGGTCCGCTGCCCGTAGTCGTTGCGCTACACCTGATCGCGCCACTGCTCTTGCTCGCTGCCGATATCGTTCGCGGTCGACGGCGGCTGACATCGTTGGTTGCGATCGAATTTCTCCTGGTCGGTGCCGCAGTAGCCGTTGCGGTGCCAGGTAGCTCGAGTGAGATCCGCACGGACAGAGCACTATTGGGTTGTATCTTGGCGGTCGGCAGCGCGGTGTGTGTCGCGATGCTGGTCAGCCTGATCGCTCGCGAGTCGGCGCAGCGGCCGACGATCGCGTCGGCCGGCTGGCAGCTGGTCGTGGCCGGAATCCTCGGCGCCGCACTGATATTCACCGACCCACCCGACCCACGTACCGCCGGTGCGCTCGTGCTCGTCGGTGCGCTACTACTCGCCCCCGGTTTTGTGCTGTATTGGCGCGGTCTACGCGGACTCGACGCGACGAAGGCCAGCATCATCGGACTCAACGAGGCAGTGTTCGCCGCGGTGGTGAGTGCGATTTTCACGGATACACCGATCACGACGGGCGCGGTGATCGGCGGGCTGCTCGTCCTGGGCGCGGTTGTGCTGGACGACAAATCTAGACAGACGCCGCCCTGACCCTTTCGACGAAAGCAGCGCACTCCGCCTCTGATTTGTCTCCCTCGGCGTCGTCGACACCTGAATTGACGTCGACACCGAAAGGCTTCACAGAATCGATCGCCGCACGAACATTGTCCGGCGTCAGCCCGCCGGCCAGGACCACGCGCTTGCCCCGATCCTTCTGTGACTCGACGATCTTCTTGCTGATTCGCCAATCATGCGTCTGTCCCGTCCCACCGAGTCGCTCCGAGGTGCGCGAATCGAGCAGGATCACGTCGCAGTGATCGACTATGTCCTCGACGTCGGAGAACACGCTTTCGTCAAGGACGTGCACCGCACGAATGATCTCCCGTGTATCCCTGCGTGCATACACTTTCTCGAGATTCTCAGGGCTCACCAGGCCGTGAACCTGAATGGCATCCACGTCGATGCTGTCGGCGAGCGCCAGAATCTCGTCGGCCTCCGTCAGGTGGGTGACCAACACGCGTTTCACCGACGCTGCGAGCTCGCGGGCCAGTGCGGACAGCTCGCGCGCTTCCACAGCACTGAGCTCATCCTCGCTGAAATGAGTAAGACCGCAGATGAACCCCACAGCATCTGGCCGCGCACGTAGAGCCCGGCGCAGGTCGCCTGCTGACCTGATGCCACAGATCTTCACCTGAACGGGCTCTGTCATGACGCCCAGCCTAGTGAGGTCACAGGGTATCCAGCCACCTGGGACGTCCAAATTGCAGATGCTGTTCGACACTGTCCGCCGGTGCTGATTCGATCGAGGTCGTCGACTTACAAGTGCGGCTGTCAGCGCCGTTCACTGCCCTGTCGGGATGGCCGCTATCCCCGCGAGAACGAGTGCACGCCAATGGCAGGCCGTCCGGTGGTTCGTCGCCTGGAGTCTCCGGACGCAGCAAATCGACCAGTCGATCAGGGCTCAGACACCGATGCCTCGGCTCCTCTCGATGAAGCGGATCATTCCGCAGCTCAGACCGTCGTCTCAGAGGTCCTCGGGAGGTCCAGATGAGGGGCGTCGTGGTGTAGCGCTGAACAGCTTCCAGACGATAGCGTTTCGAGGGTTGATGGTTAGGGCGAGGAGAACTGGTGCGGGGCGTGGTGGCAGAGGCAGATCTTGTAGATCGCGCGGCGCGTTTGTTCAGGTTCCTCGCTCGTGTGCAGGGCGTCGGGGTGACAAGGGTGCAGGACGCCGCCGACCTCGGCGTAGTCGAATGGCTCGGGCAACTGCCGGACCATCCGTCGGTACGGTTCAGCCCGACCAGTGCCGACTCTCCCTTTCTCCTGCTGGACAAGGTGCACCGGACTGCGGCCGTCGAGCCGCCCGACGCTGCTGTTCGCGGCTGGTTGGCACCGGGTCGACTGGACGACCCCGATGACGAGCCGTCGCTGCTTCAGCGTCGTCTGGACAGCTCAGGCACGCAGACCCTGCTTTTGAACGAGTATCCGGACGTTTCCGAGGAGTTCGGCCGATGGCTTGCTCGATGGCGGGATTGGGCGGCCGGCGCGCGTATCGAGGAGGCCGCGCTTCGCCTATACCGCGCGGTCTACCAGATGTACTCGGACGTGAACGCCGCGGCGGAGTCCAAGGAAGCGGTCCTCGCACTCGGCT
Organism: Nocardia sp. GTS18; assembly: GCF_013839555.1. Lineage (NCBI taxonomy): Bacteria > Bacillati > Actinomycetota > Actinomycetes > Mycobacteriales > Nocardiaceae > Nocardia > Nocardia sp. GTS18. The sequence goes on from NZ_JACBIU010000024.1 coordinate 8,505, forward strand.
GCCTGGTCTGGCGTAGGCCTGGATCCGGAACGTGCCGACGCCATGTGCTGACCATGCCGGTCAAGCTGGATTTCGACACCGACTCGGGTCGGTTGACGGTACGCGTGGACGGTGACGGACGGGTCACGGTGGAACTCGCCGAATTCCTGGACCCGTCCGAGATCGCCGATCCCGGCCTCCTCCGAACGTCGGAACGTGAGCTCGTCGACGACGGGCTGGAGCCGTTCGACCGTGCGACGATCGCCGGACAGATGCGCCGTCTGCTGCACAGTCTCGGTCCTTCGTCGAGCTACCGGGACGAGGATGTGCCCGCGAATGCCACCAGCGATCCCGTCGGCTTCTATGCCCCTGCACTGATCATGCGTTCGCGCGGTAAGCGAGGCCTGACCAGGGTTCTCGACTCGATTTCCGATCGGATCCAGGATCAGCGAGCGGTGCCGAGCGGAATCCGCAACCTGGTCGACCCCGCCTACTCGCCGACCATGGTCAAGTCCGGGGAAACCGGTGCGATCGTCCGTGACGGTGACGATTGCTTCTTGCCACTGCCGTTGAACAGCGTGCAGCTCCAGATCCTCGAGCACGTCGATTCGCATGCGCACACGATCGTGCAGGGCCCGCCCGGAACGGGCAAGACCCATACCGCCGCCGCACTCATCACCCACCTGCTGGCGCAGGGTAAACGTGTGCTCGTCACCGCGCACACCGATCGTGCGCTGGAGGAGGTCCGCGGCAAGCTGCGCGAAGAGATGCAGGGCCTGTGTGTCTCGGTGGCAGGTGCTTCGCGCGACAACTTCGACGATCTGAAACGCGCTATGGAGCGCATTGCTCACGAGGCCGACCGCCACGATTCCCACCGTGCGCAGGCGACGGTGAAAGCCGCGCAAGCCCGCGTTGCCGATCTGTGCGCAGCCCGCACGGATATCCGAAAGCAGCTGCTGCAGTTGCGCGAAGCCGAGGTCGTACAGCACCAGTGTGGTTCGTACGAAGGCACGCTGACCGAGCTGGTCACGCGCCATCGGTCCGAAGTGCAACGATTCGACTGGATCAGCACCCTGGACCCAGCCGAACCCGGCACCGTTCTGCCTGTCTCAGCGGCGGAAGTGGCGCAGTGGCGCTCTCTGCTGCTGGATTCCTCGCTCGAAGATCCCGAAGCGAAAGCACCGGATCTGATCACCACTCATGATGTCCCGCCCCTCGACCAGATAGCGCTGTGGTCCGAACGTCTGCAGAAGGCCGAGTCGCGAGTGAGGTCCTGCTCGGAACAGGGCTCGCCTCAGTGGATAGAACGCATCGTTGCACTGAATCCTCCGACGCGCTCGGAGCTGCAGGCGATGGTGCAGCGGCTGGATCGGGAGTTGGGCGACCTCGCAACGAGTCCAGACGCCTGGGTCCGAGATGCGTTGGCCGACATCAGTCGTGGACGCGCAGGTCTCTGGCAGGACCGGGCGATGCGGCTGGCGGGGCTCACCCAACCGGCGATGCAATTGGTTGCCCAGGTCGGAATATCGCAGGTACGAGTGACCGGCGGCGATACCGCTGCACTGGTCGCGCTCGCCGAAGCCGTTCGCGCACATATCGAGGCCGCTGGTCCGCTCAAGGTCGGCGCGGATGGGATGCCGAAGATCGGTTTCGCCCTTGGTAAGAGCCGCGTGCTCAAGGACGCCGCACCGCTGTTCGAGCATGTGCGGGTGGACGGGCGTATCCCGACCACGTCCGAGCAGCTCGGTGTATTCCTGCATTTCGAGGCGATCGAACGACTGCTCGGCCAGCTCGACGAGGTGTGGGTGGGGACCTCAGCGACACCGGTCACCGGCAGCCCGACGATCCGGCTCACCTGGCATCGCGAACATGCCGAACAGCTGAAGCGGTTACTGAGTTGTGGTTCCGAATTGTCCGAGGCCGGCAGGCAATTGCGCACCTTCGGCATCCCCGAACCGGACTGGTCCGACGTGAAAGCACGCAAGACGATTTTCGCGTCGTTCGACGCAGTTACTTCGATCGATGAGCGGCAGGCCGTACAGCATCTCTTCGAGACGGTATGCGCCAAGCTGAACGCGCTGCGCTATCAGCCGCATGCGACGGCCAATCTGCAGGAGCTGTATATCGCGGTAGAGCGTGGCGATGTCGAGGCCTACCGCCGCGCCTATCAGCGTCTCGGTGAGCTGAACATGTTGCGGCGCAAATTTGTTCAGCTGCACGAGACCGGTGCCCGGATGGCGTTGTTGCCCCGCCTGCGGGACGCGGTCACGGCGACCGCCTCCGATCCGGTGTGGGACGATCGCCTCGCTGACCTCGAAAGTGCCTGGGAGTGGGCGGGGTTGGGGCGATGGTTGGCGTCGCACGAGGACGACACCGTCAACGAGTTGTTCAGCCGTCTCGACGACATCGAGTCGTCGTTGCGTAACGAGGCATCCGAGCTCGCGGTGACCAAAGCCTGGGACTATGCCGTGGGACCTGACCGCCTCACCGCGAACACCCGGGTGGATCTACGTCAGTACGCCCAGCTGGTCCGTCGCCTCGGCAAAGGCACGGGCGCTCACGCGGACCGCCGCCGCGCTGAGATTCGCGCGACGCTCGCCCGATGCCGTTCCGCGGTACCGGTGTGGATCATGCCGATCTACCGTGTCGTCGAGCAGCTCGATATCGAGCAGGACATGTTCGACGTCGTTGTTGTCGACGAGGCATCGCAGGCTGGTGTGGAGGCGGTATTCTTGCAGTACCTCGCACCGCGGATCGTGGTGATCGGCGACAACCGGCAGGTCTCGCCGTCGGGCGTGGGCGTCAGGATCGACACGGTGAACGGGCTCGGCGAGCAATATCTGTCCGACAACCTGCACCGGGCGACATGGACCGACCCCAAGCGAAGCCTGTTCGACGAAGCCGCGATGCGCTTCCCGTCGCGGCTCACCTTGCTCGAACATCGTCGCTGCGTGCCCGAGATCATCGGCTTCTCGAACAAGATCGCCTACGAAAAGGACGATGTGCGTTTGGTTCCGGTGCGGTTGTACGGCGCGGATCGGCTGCCTCCGATTCGGACCGAGTACGTCGCGGACGGCGTCAGCACACCCGGCAACGTCAACGATGTCGAAGCCGATCGGGTCGTCGCGCGCATCCTGGCGTGCCTGGCCGATTCACACTACGACGGCAAGACTTTCGGCGTGATCTCCTTGCTCGGCACCGCGCAGGCAGAAGTGATTTGGAAGAAACTGCTGGTCAAGGTTCCGCCTGAGGAAATCGCGCGTCGTAAACTTCGCTGCGGCGACGCGGCCGACTTCCAGGGTGCCGAACGAGATGTGATGTTCCTGTCGTTGGTGAAGTCGGCGGGGCCGGAGTCCAGACTGGTCGCCCGAGCCGACGAATCGGCGACCCAGCGATACAACGTCGCGGTGTCGCGTGCGGCCGATCAGCTGTGGTTGTTCCACTCGGTTACAGCCGAGCAGCTCAAGAATCCCGCCGACCTGCGCTATCAATTGCTCGACTACTGTCGCACGATCGAGACCGCGCCTCGCGAGGTCACCAGCGGGGTATCGAAACCGGTCCCCGAGGACAGACCGGTATCGCCTTTCCGTTCGTTGTTCGAGCAACATGTCTTCAACCGGATCGTCGATCGTGGCTACCGAGTGGTCGCACAATACGACGTCGGCGGGCATGCGCTCGACATGGTGATCATCGGCGGCAATATCCGGGTCGCGGTGCAGTGCGATGGGGACAAGTGGGCGGGGCCGTCCGAATATCAGCGGTCGATGGCCTGGCAGCGTGATCTGCAACGGTGTGGTTGGCCGTTCTTCCGAATTCGGCAGTCGCGCTTCGTATCCGATCCGGAGGCGAGCCTAGCGCCGCTGTGGGAACTGTTGCGTGAAGTCGGTCTGAAGCCGGTGTCGGCCGAGAATATCGTGGAACCCGAAGTGGCGCCGTCGGTTCCAGTGGCAGACCCGCTCGCCGACTTCGATTGGAGCAAGCCGGAACCCGGTCACCGGGCTGATGAGACCGAGCAAACCTCGCCACGGGACGCCGCCGATGCCGATGTCCGATTCGATACACCGCATTCTCTATCCGTACCTTCGGTACAGGTAGAAACAGCTGGTGCGCAGGACTATTCGGCCTTCAGTGGATTGGTGTCACCGGTGTCCCCGGCCACGCCGGTCGATACCATCGTCGATGACCTGTTGCGCGTCGTCGAAGTAGAAGGTCCGGTTACCGCCGGGCGCCTACGCTCGGTGTTTTTCCGCAACACGTCGGACGGCGACGCGTCGGATCGCAGCGCAGCGTTGGATCGTGCGCTGCTTGCAGCTGTCCAACGGGGCGTCCTGATCGTGGACGATTTCCTGGAACTGCCTCAGCCGCAGTGGTTCACCTACCGATCACCCACCCAGCCGGAAACGAGACGGCGGACGCTGGGCGCTCGTTCGATCGAGGAGATCCCACCGCGTGAACTCGCACAGATTCTGGCAGACAGCGCCGATTCGACCGGTTGGGATGATCGACGGGCGCTGATGCAAAGGGCCGCGAGCGATCTGGGCCAGCAGCAGTTGACCGATCGGGCCATCTCGATGTTCGCCCTGGTGCTGTCGAGTGTGCGTCCAACGCCCGCGGCTGCCGGATGAGATGAGCTCAGAGCAGTCCCGAGGGTGTCCGGCCGCGGAGGAACGCGGCGACTTGGATCAGCCGGTGCGGCGGTACGGCGAGCGCACCGACCTGGGACATCACGGCGCGCAGGTCGCTCACCGGATCGTCGGATTCAGCTGCCCAATGCGCAATCGCCGTCGCGGCCTGCTCGCGCGTCGCTGTCGTGCCGCCCACGGCGGCCGACAGCAGCAGGAGGTCGTCAGTGGGTTCGCCGAGTGGACGATAGGTCAGTAACCCGGCGTCGGCCGCAGCGTGGACTTGTTCCAGCAGCTCTCGAGGATCGGTGACGCCGATCAGATCTCCGACTTCGTCGCCGATGGCGACGAAGTCGAGCTTGGTCAGTTGATCGAGCAGATCGATGTATTCGGGGCCGTCCACCGCCACGTCCTCGGCCGGCTCGACATCGTCGACACCATCGGTGTACGCGTCGTCGGGCGCAGCCGAGTGGACAGCGGACGGCGATGCCGTCTCGGCTGGATCCTTCTCGGCCGCGACTCCACCTACCTGGCGAACCCATTCGATCAGGAACTGCGCCAAGCCCGCGACATCCGTTCGCACGATGTTGTCGGCCAGCTGATGGACGATCGACGTGAGAGAACCGTCGGTGCCCGAGGCCGGGTCCTCAATGGAGCCGACGACATATCCGATGACAACGACGCAAGGACGCGAAGCCGGGGTCTGCTTCACGAAGCGGCTCAACCGGCGGATCATCTCGGCGCGATCATGGCTGCGGGCGAGGAACAGCCCGAGTTCCGCATGCGGCACGAGAACCGATTCGTCGGGGGAGCGTTGTTCGACGAATACCCGCGTCGACCGATCCCGCAGGCCTGCGGCCAGGGCCGATCGCTGTTCCGGCGTCATCGAGGGAGTCGACATCGCTGCAGTGATCCCGCTCGCGCCAAGGGCCTGTGCCACCGTTCCCGCCGCCACCGCCCGTCCGGCGAAAATCACTGTCTGAGTCTCACTGAGCACGCCGATCGGAAGCGAGCGGACAAGATCCATCTTCGCTCGGCATTCCGCCAGCAGGGTCGCGCGGTCGCCGAGAGCCTGCACGTAGCGGTTGGCATGATGGGCCGCGGAGCCGCGACCTCGACGGAGCTGCTCGACGAATCCGTGGAACTCCTCGGACCGTTCCGGTGCGCCGTAGCTACCGGTCAGGGTATCGGTCTCGCGTTCGATGAGTGCTTGCGCCTGATTGAGGCGGGCACGCTCCTTGGGTGTCAGCTCCAGACCGACGTGCACGACTGTCACAGGCGCGAGATGCCCGTCCGTGCGAGCTCGCGCGTAGTCGCATCCCGCGATCACCGAGCCGAAATAGGGGCGAAGCACGGAATCGACGATGTGGCCACTGTGCGGCAGCGTGTCCGTGAAACCGAGCCGGTAAGGAAAGTGCTCCGCCAGCGCCGTCGGCCAAAAGCCTGCGCCGTATCGATGCAGATCATCGATGACGAGTAGGGCCCTAAGGTGGCTCAGACCTGCGGTCCGCAGACGCACGACAGTATTGGCGGTGAGCACCGCAACTTGCCAGGACTGGCTGGTAGTCGCGAGGCTGCCGATTCGGCACGACGGCATCGCTTCTTCCAGGATCGCGAGCCAGCGATCACGGACGTTCTCGTCGGGGACGACGATGACGACCGGACTGCCCGCCTCGACAGCGTCGATCGCGGCTCGAACACCGAGTACGGTTTTGCCCGCACCGGTCACAGCCTCGACGATGCCACTGCGGCCCTTGCGTATCCACTCGTCGTAGGCAGCCTGTTGCCATGGGCGCAGCACCCTCACACCCCTCCTCGCCAGGCCCGGACGAGGCCTTGCCCAAGAGGGTAGCGGCTCGAATACACAGGTCCGGTCTGCTCCCGGAAACTTCCGATCGGTGCGATGATAAGCGCGCGTTGATTGTGGGTTTGCCGGGCATCTGAAGTGGGTACCGGGCGGTGTGGAGGGGGTGGTGGCACGAATGGCCGAGTCATTCGTGTGGGATCAGGCCGGTGACGAGGAGTTCGCTCGCGCCAGACAGCTGGAGCGGGTGTCGCTGTTCGTCGAGCTCAACTTGGACCACGACGAAATCGTCCGTACCCGCGACCTGTTCGGGCAACTCATCCGGGACCACCGGCGTACGCACGGCCTAGCGCGGTTGATCGATCGGTTTCCTGCGCTCACCCTGACCACCCTGATCGGCCACGCGGGACTTTCCTATGAGCAGGGAAAGTACTGGGAGAGTTTCTGGTCGGAACTGGCGATGGATCGCGAGCAGGAGTTCGAGAGTCTGCTTCGGACCAAACTCACCTCGCTGCTACGCAAGTTCAAATTGCGGGAGTTTCCCGAGATCAGCAACCAGCAGTACGTGCAGACCATGGCGGTGCACGCCGGGGTACCGGTGCATTGTCTGAACGACCTGGTCGATGTCATCGAACAGCACATCTCGCATGGACGTGATCCCAGCGGCTCCGCGGTGTTCGAGTGGCTCACCCAGCCCGGCCTCGAGTACCGGATGAACAACCTCGACGTTCCGGTCCGCAACTTCCTGCAATTCGGTGGTGAAGCCGCCGTCGACATCGTCGACCGGATCATCGAGTTCGCGGAGTACGCGCGAGAACATCCGGAAGTTGCCAACGATCTCGATCTGGACACCTCGACCACCGGTTTGCCCAGCGTCATGCTCGAAGCATTGATCGACCGATTCGAGGAGCGGCCGTTCGGCTCGAGCGCTGTCGACTCCGGTCGAACCGGCCGGTCGCGTCGACCGGTGATCGCGTACTCACGCTCCGATGACCAAGTCGTGGTGGAGGTCCCGTTTCCGGACGAGGCGCCTGAAGTCCCATGGCTGGTTTCGTTCGACGGCGACAGTACCGAGGTGTACGCCGAACGTGGCTGGGGATTGGGAGCGGGGGAGGTGCACCCGCCGACGCCGATTCCGGTTCCGCGGCGAGTTCGAGAAGTGGTATTGCGCCACGACGCCTCTCTGGCGCACCACCGGATTGCCTTGGTTGACAAGGACAATCCGCTCCTTCTGTTCGATCACAACGGCAGGCCCATCTCACGGCATCTCGCCCTGCCGCGTGGTGAGGTGGTCGGAGTCCATCCGGCGACTGCGGAATTGATCGACGGGCACAGCGGAGAACCCGTTGCGTTCACGGCCGAAGCCGTCCCCGCGGGCTGGCGCGACTGGCGCGCCCGCGTCTACGATCTCGCCGGGATCGACTCGGTTCGGTTGCGCCGGGAACGCCTACTCGGCCCGGTGCAGCAGGTTCGCCGGGTCGGCGCCGCGCGGCTCGAGTTCGCCGACCCGGTCGAAGGTGTCTTCACCAGATCGGGGTTGCCCGTGTACGGCGAACGTCCCGCCGTGACACTGCCGGTGGCAGGAGCCGAACAGGTTGCCTGGCGCGTGCGCGTGCGCCGGTCGGGCACCACGGACTGGCTGGCCGACGACGAGTGGGAATCGGGTAGCGAGCTGACCGAGCTCGATCCGTTCGACGGTATCGCCCCCGGCCTGCTCGGGATGTTCGACATCGTGATCAGCGGCCCGCTGGGCCAAGACATCAGGCACAGCCTGTTCATGGCCGAAGGGCTCTCTGTCGAGCACGAAAGTACTTTCCGGGTGCCGACGCCGGATGGGTTGTCACCGGCAGCCACCACGATCGAAATCGCGCCACCCTTGGCGGTGGATCGAGACTTCGTCGAATTTCCCAGCGCACAGCGTGATTCGGAGTTTCGGGTCTCACTGGGCGAGTCGGTCGAGCGGCTTGTCCTTCGCCCGCCGCATATCGAGTTCCGGGTCGATCAGATCGGCGCTACCGCTCGCTGGCGCACAGTCGCCCCTATTTTGACCGTCGATGATCTGACGGAGCACCTGATCGTCGCGGTGCGGGTCCCCGGTGACGTCTTGGTCGATATCGCTCTGTCGGATTCGGCGGGCCGGATTCGGCAAACGGAGATTCCACAGCTCAACCGCGACAACCTCTTTCAGATATCGAGCCGGGCGTTCGCCGACACCGCGCGGTCGCTGCGAACCGCGACACTGCTGGCACGGATAGATACACCGGACGGTGGGACCACTCAGATCACCGTGGCTCGAGTGCAGCCGCGCCTGCTCTGTTCCGGGATCCGACTGGATGGCACCGTTCTGGTATTCGACGGCACCGACAGCGACGATCTCGCCGCATTCGTCTGGCCGGAAACCGCGCCCTGGCGGCCGCCGACCCAGATCGAGATCGTCGAGGGAAAAGCGCCTCTGCCGTCGGAGTTCGTCGATGCGGGACCGCTGACCGTGCAAGTGTTCGTCGATGACCCGTGGGCGGTGATCACCGCTCCGGTCCGCCCAGACGACACGGCCTACCGCGTTGTGCAACACGGTTGGCTACAGGATTCGGATCCGGTGCGCACAGATCTGGCGAAGTTCCTGGCCGGGGCTGGGGATCCACCGACCACCGGTACTGCGCTGACGGAGGTCTGGACCGCTTACGCGAGCCGCTATGCCGACAGCTCGCTCAGTCCCTTTGTGCGCAGCGGGTTACTGCGCGTGCTCGGAGTCGACCCGCGCACCTCCCTCGAGGCGCTGGAACGCAGCGCTCTACCGCAGGCACAACTTCCAGCCCTGCTGATCCGGACCGGGCTGGTGGACAAGGATTTCAGTTCGTATTTCCGTCTGGGCAAGCATGCCAATCCTTGGCTCGGCTGTCTTATCGATATCGCTGACCTTCCGAATGTCGCGCTGCAGTCGGCGCAGGAAAGCGCAGAAGAGCTTCGTGCAGACCTGGCAGCTCACGGCGGTCCAGCCCTACTCGAGTTGTTGTCCGGGACGTTGCGCGAGGTCTACACCGGTCACTTCGAGCGAAATACCATCGGAATGCACCGCATGGCGCCGGAACAGATCGCTGCGCTCAAGGACGCCTGCGAGATCGTGCCCGGTGCACTGCTCGATCCCGACACCCGCAGGGCCGCGATGTTCGAGGCGTTCGCCCGACGACTCGACTGGCAGCGCGACCCGGCTTCCCAAGCCATGACCACTCATTCGGCTGTGCTGACGGGATCATTGCGGCGGGCCTCACCCTGGGTGTACGACGTGGTCAAAGCCCGCAGCGACGCACTGACCGGTGTGGATACCGGCGAGTTCCCCTGGATGCTGATGTCGATGCAGTCGCTCCTGTTCGCGGCTGTTGCCCGCTTGCAGGCGCGCTCGGTGATGCCGCAGCCGGTGTTGACCGCGCCGATGCGGCAGTGCTGGGCCAGGTTGGCCGAATTGTGTCCGGGTCTGGTCGGCGCCGACCTCCTGATCGCCGACGCGCTCGCGTCGCATGTCCTGCACAACGATGTCATCAACAAGATCGGAGTCCATCGGTGACCGACAGGCTGGATCCGCTTGCCGCCAGTGCCGACATCGAAGCAGGCTACAAACGGTATCTGAAAACACTGCTTGCGCCGCGGGACCCGGCGCTGGCGGGTGCCTTCGATCAGGCGGTCGACGAGACCTCGTTACTGACGAAGGGGCCGATGCTCGAGTTGACGCCCCCTTACGCTCCGGGCGCGTCGCTGCGGTCGCTGATCTCCGAGGGGGTGTTGCACCCTGGCTTCACCGAGTTCGGCGCAGCGCTCGATCTGGACCGCCCGCTGTATATGCACCAGGAGACGGCGGTCCGCAAGGTGGTGAGCGGGCGCAACCTGGTGGTGAGCACCGGCACCGGCTCGGGTAAGACGGAGAGCTTCCTACTCCCGATCCTGAACTCCCTCATCGCCGAAAAAGCAGCAGGAACACTCACTCCGGGAGTGCGTGCGCTGCTGCTGTACCCGATGAACGCGCTCGCCAACGACCAGCTCAAACGCTTGCGGGAACTGCTCGCGGCCACACCGGACATCACTTTCGGACGCTATACCGGTGAGACCAAACGGCGTCGTGCCGACGCCGAAGCCGGTTACCACGCAATGTTTCCCGGAGCCGAGCGCCTGCCGAACGAACTGCTCAGCCGCGAGGAGATGTGGGTGAGTCCGCCGCACATCCTGCTCACCAACTACGCGATGCTCGAGTATCTGCTGCTTCGCCCGCGCGACTTGGAGCTGTTCGACGGACAGCACCAGGACACCTGGCGATTCATCGCGCTCGACGAGGCCCACGTCTACGACGGCGCGCAGGGATGTGAAGTCGCGCTGCTGCTGCGCAGACTCCGGGACCGGGTCGCCGGAGCCCGACCGCTGCAGTGCATCGCTACGTCGGCATCGCTGTCCGGGACAACACCGGAAACCCAGGGCGCCGAGGCAACGGCGTTCGCGCAGAAGCTGTTCGACGTCCCGTTCGAGTTCGTGTCCTACGATCCGAGCCGCCAAGATCTGGTGACCGCCACGCGGATGCCGAGCCGTCCGCCGGCAACATGGACCATCGACGACGACAAGCTGTCGGCCCTGGCCATACCGGACACCGATCTCACCTGGATCGGTAAGAATGTGCCCTCCGGGGACATCGCCGACGCGCTGCACAGAGAACGCAGAATCGCCGACCTCAAGAGCTACGCGACCGCGGGACCTCAAAGCGTGCGAGAGCTTGCTGCGAAGCTGTGGCCGGGCGACGACCAGGCCACACAGAAACTCGAAGCCCTGGTAGCGCTCGGCTCCAGAATCAAGGATGGCACCGGAAACCCGGTGTTGTCTGCTCGATACCACCTGTTCTTCCGGGCGACCGAGGGCGCATACGTCAGCTTCGACGACAACGGCCCGACAGTCTTGCTCGGCCGGCACGAAGTCGACCCGATCACCGGCCGCGCGGTCTTCGAGTTCGGTACCTGCCAGCGGTGCGGCGCAGTTCATCTCGCCGGTCAGCGGGAACTCGTCGAAGGCCGGGAGTATTTCCGCCCGGCCAAGGGGGAGGCCAAGGTGAGCTGGCTGGTGGTGACAGACAGCGACACCGGCGACCTCATCGACGAGGACGACGAAACTCTCGACGAGCAGCAGAGCAGCGCGGCAGGCACGGGCATCGGCACATTGTGTACCGGGTGCGGTGCTCGAGGCAGTTGCTCGCTGACCTGTCCGGGCGGCCGGGTACTACGCGTCCGCGAGCATCGCGCCGCTGCGCGGGTCATGAGTAAATGCACCGAGTGCGGTGCGCGGTCCCGCCAGGTCATCCGCCGCCTCAGAACCGACACGAACGCCGCGCCCGCAGTCATCACGACGGCGCTCTACCAGCACCTTCCGGCGGCGGAGGACGGCACGGCGGATTTCGTCGGCGGTGGACGGAAGCTGTTGATGTTCTCCGATTCCCGGCAGGCCGCGGCATTCGCTGCACCCTATCTCGAACAGACCTACGGTCGGATGCTGGAACGTCGGTACCTCGCCGAGGCGCTCGGCCAGTCGAAGAACGCCGGCGAGGCCCTGTCACCCGATGATCTCGCAGCGGATGCCAAAGCTGTCGCGGTTCGTGCTCAGCACTTCGAGGAACGCGCCACCCGTGCCAAGATCCTGCGGGAGGTCAATCCGTGGGTGATGGCGGAGCTGATGGCGATGGACCAGCGTCAATCGCTCGAAGGGCTCGGTCTCATGGCGATTTCGTTGTTCCGCTCCCGAAACATCGCGATTCCGAGGGGGTTTCGCAACCTAGGCCTCAGCGACGACGAAGTATGGGACTTGCTGAACGAGCTGGTGAAGACCATCCGTCTGCAGGGCGCGATGAGTCTGCTGCCCGAAGTCGACATCACACTCCCGATCTTCGAGCCACGGGCCAGCCGGGTCAGGATCCGGTCCCGGGATTCGGATCGGGATCGAAGGATCATCAGCTGGCTCCCGGGCGGCAGGCCGGGAACGGCCAACAATCGAATCCTGTTCCTGCGCAAAGTGCTCAACGAGCTGGGCAGGCCGGAGCCTGCCGAGAAGGTTCTCGATGCGTGCTGGAATTTTCTGCTACAGAACAAGTATTTCCTCGAGGAGAGCGACCGCGTCGCCGGGGTGCTGTACCAGCTGGACCAGGAGCAGCTACGCATCCGTCGCGGCGACGATTGCGAATGGTTCCAATGCGGCGCATGCCGCCGGATCACCATCCACAATGTCCGCGGTCTGTGCCCCCAGGGCAATTGCGACGGCAGGCTCGTGCCCCATCCGATTCCGGGTCGTGATGAGGACATCAACCACTATCGGACCGCCTACCGCTCGTTGGCCATGGTTCCGCTGTCGGCGAGTGAGCACACCGCGCAGTGGGAAGCCACCGCAGCCGCGGACATCCAACGAAGGTTCATCTCCGGCGAAGTGAACGTTCTGTCGTGTTCGACGACGTTCGAGCTCGGTGTCGATGTGGGCGATCTGCAGTCGGTGATGCTGCGCAATATGCCGCCGAAAACGGCCAACTACGTGCAGCGGGCCGGCCGGGCCGGCCGCCGGGCCGCGTCGGCCGCCCTGGTGGTCACCTATGCCAAACGCAGTTCGCACGATCTGTCGAAGTTTCAGAAGCCGGAGTCGATGATCGCCGGGCAGATGCGCATTCCGTGGATTCCCATCGACAACGACCGGATCGGACGTAGGCACGCTCACTCGATCGCGCTGGCAGCCTACTTCCGGGACTGCTAAGACAAGGAAAACCGTGAGTGGTCTACAGCCGGTGACTTCTTCACGCCGGGGAAGGACGAGACCGAGTCTGCAGCGGCCCGAGTCCGCTATTTCCTGACTCCTGTTCCGGCCGCTGTTCGAACCTCGCTGCGCGCTGCGCTGCCCGCGCATGTGCAGCATGAGATCGGGGTGCAGACCGACGCCTGGGTCGAGCGCCTGTGTGTCCAGCTCGCCGATGCGGAAAGCGACATTCGCACCGACATCGCCACATTCGACGATCTGATCCAGCAGGCCATCGACGCGAAGAACCTGGCACTGGGCAGCCGCCTGCAGAAAACGTTGCGGACCATCCGTGACCGCCAGCTGCTCGGGTACCTCGCCAACAAGAACGTGTTGCCGAAATACGGCTTTCCCGTCGATACCGTGGAACTGCGCACCACCCACTGCGAAGGGACAGTCGGCATGCAGCTGGAACTGTCCCGTGACCTCGGGCAGGCGATCTACGACTACGCGCCGGGCAACCAGGTGGTTGCGGGCGGCAAATTGTGGACCTCCCGTGGGCTGCACAAACTGCCCAAACGCGAGCTGGAAACGCTGCAGTACCGAGTATGCAAGGAGTGCAATCACTTCGAGTCCGGGCACGTTCTCGACCCGCTGTCGACCTGTCCGAATTGCGCGGCAGAGTTCGACCCGACGAAGATCTGTGTCCTGCCGGAGTTCGGTTTCGTCGCCGATCGAAAGCCTGAGGATGTGAAAGCCGAAGCGCCGCAACGAGCATGGTCGGGGGCCAGCTTCGTCGAGACGGTCGGCGAGGGCTCGGACCCGGTGGCCTGGCCGCCGAAGGGCGACATGCAGGTGTGGGCTCGGTCGGGCACGCGGGCCAAACTCGCCGTCATCGGCGAAGGATCGGGTAATGGTTTCCGGTTGTGCGCGTGGTGTGGGTGGGCTGAGCCGATCAGATTCGATCGCGCGCCGAGCAAGACCCATACGCGCCCGACCACTGGTAGTCCCTGTGCTGGACCGCTCGATCAGGTCAACCTCGCCCATCGCTACGAAACCGATGTCGCGGAGTTCACCTTCGCGGATTTTCATTACACCGAGTCGGAATCGAAGTGGTTGTCGGTGCTGTACGCCCTGCTGGAGGGTGCCTCGGAAGCCCTCGAGATCAGCCGCGACGACATCGACGGCACGCTGTCCTGGAGCGCCGACCACCGTCGAAGCATTGTCTTGTTCGATACCGTGCCCGCTGGTGCCGGCGCATCGAAAAAGATTGCCGCGGAACTGGATCGGGTGCTGAAGTTCGCCGCGCAAAGGGTTGCCAGCTGTGATTGTGGTGTCGAAACATCGTGTTACGGCTGCTTGCGGTCCTATCGCAACGCCCGGTTTCACGACCAGCTGACCAGAGAAGGCGCGCTGGAAGTGTTCCAACAGCTCGGGCTGGGGGACCAGGTCGTCGACCTGACCTTCGACGAGGCACCGGAATCCTGGGACGACGATCCGCTCTATTCGTCACAGGCGGTACGAGACCTGCTCGCGGAACTGCAGAAGGCCGGCGTTCCCCGACCTGAGGTCGGCATCGAGGCGGGGCCTGCCTATTGGATGGTCGACATAGTCTGGCCTGCGGAGAAGGTAGTCGTCGTCGAAGGTGTGGACGACGACCGCGATACCGGCCTGGCGGCCGACGGGTACCGAGTTGTCCGGGTGGAAGAAGCCGATGTCGACGAACTGGCGGCCATCCTCGTCGGTGCGTAACACCCACAGGGGCAGCGGCTTACGCTGCCCCTGTGCAACCTAGCGGTTGAGCAGTTCGGACTGCTGCCCACTCCACGTGACGATCAGCTCGTCGCGCGCACGGCTGGCCGCGACGTACAGCAGCGACCTCTCGCGCTGCTGTGCCTCGGCCTGCTCCTCCTCGGGAATGCCGCGCAACTGCGCCTGCGACGGCACGTGCTCACGATCGACGCCGGCGAGGATCACACACCGGAACTCCATGCCTTTGGAGCGGTGCATCGTCAGAACCTGAACGTGCTCGCCCGCCGCGGGCTCTGCATCGAGCACGGCGGCATCGACTCCACGCTCGACCAGCGCACGGACGATCAGGCTCCGTTCGCTCTGGCCGCGTGCCAGTACCGCGATGCTCGATGGCGGCACATCCTCGGCGAGCCACTTCTTGATCTGATCGGCGATCGTCTGCAACTCCTCCATCATCGATCGGCATTCGATCAGCTGTGGATTCGGACCGAGCCGGGCACTGGTGTACCCGGCTGTCGACTCCTGGCCTTCCTCGAGGTCGCGATAGTCGGCACCCGCGAGAATGCTCACCGCGAAATGCAGGTTCTGTGCGGTTGTTCGATAGTTGAGCGTGAGCTTGCTCGACCGCCCGCCGCGGATATTGATGCCGAGCCGGTTCAGTACCACCGGCTGCCCGTAGATGCGCTGATGCGAGTCCTCGGCGATGAACAGATCGTTGGGCCCGTCGGCGACCAACGCACGCAGCAACGCCCAATGCGTGGCATGAAGATCCTGCGCCTCGTCGACGATGACGTGGTCGGCCGATGTCTCACCGGTTGTTTGTTCGCGCCACTGCAGGTACGCGGCCGCGACGGCGAGGATCTCGGGGAAGCTGATCCGTCCGCCGGCTCGACCCTGCTTCCTGAACTGTTCGACAATCTTCCATACGGCGACGCGCTGCGCTCGGGTCAGCCGCACTCCGCGACCGGCGCGCGGAACCTTGAGGTACTCCTCGAGAGTGGTCACCCGATTGCCCAGCACCACGCTCACGTACTCGGTGGACAGGAATCCCGCGTGCAGCAGCCGTGGATCCAACGTGCTGCCCGCCACGACATCGGACCAGCCGACGTCCGGGTTGGTGCGCGCTCCGATCCTGGTCGGTGTCCCCGGCCCGAACACAGCCTCGAACGCCGCGTCGAGATCCTTGCGACGGCTGAGGATCGCCGATGCGAGACTGTCGATACCGGCCACGTAGACGCCCGGGTCGCCAGGCTTCGCTGCGATGGTGATGGTCGGATCGAGGGCGAGCAGGTCGTCCTGCATGGCTTTGGCCAGCGTCTTGTTGAAGGTGGTCACCACAACCCGGGCGCCCGGATTCCGGGTGGCGAGATGTCGCGCGCGGTGCAGCGCGACCACCGTCTTCCCGGTACCGGCTCCGCCCGAAAGCCGGAACGCACCGCGGTGGTCCTTCTCGACGAAACGGCGCTGATTGGGGTGCAAAAAGGTACGCCAGGCTTTGAAGTCGCCCTCCTCGATGACCCGGCGCAGCTCGTCGTTGTCGTCGACGAGGGTGAACTGCATCTTCGTTGCCGGGTGTGCGAGTGCGGCGAGAATCTGCTCGTTCTCGTCCAGGGAGTGGTCGACCGGCTGCTCGGTGAAGCCGAGGACGTCACGAATATCGTCGATGGCCCGGCCGACGGCCAATTCGAGCAGGGCGTTCTGCTGCCACGCGACATCGGTGGTCTGCGCCACCGCGAAGACGGCGTCCTGGTCAGGCGCCGCCAGCACCAGTGCGGCGAGTTCGGGATCGAGACCTAGGCGGTCGGTGAGTTCGGTGAGCGTATATCCGGCGTCGGCGAGGTACCCGGCGGTGGGCTGAGCCGCGAGGGCGGCCGCCAGCACCCCGCCCGGGTCGGGAATCACGGTCCGCTTTTTGCGGTCTGCGTTGCCGTCGAGCTGGCCGACGATCCCTTCCAGAACGCCGTTGATCGGATTCACCCGCAGCGTGGACTTCTCGGCGAGCTTGTTCGCCACGTCGTGTTTCCACGTGCCGAGGTAGATGTAGGTCGGCTCACCGAACCGGTCATCGATGCGGAACATGATGGCGCGATAGTTGAGATCGACTCGTCCGGTGCGTACTCGCGGGTCGACCGCGCCCTTCAACGGCTCGATGTGCAAGCCGGGTGCGGTGTCGTCGGCGCAGACCTTCTTGAAGTAGTCGTAGACCTTGGCCTTGATCGATCCGTCGAGCTTCGGCATCGACTTCGTGTTCTGGGCCAGCACAACGTTTGCCATCACAGCGCCCCTTCGGTCAGCTGGTTGAACTCCTGAGCCGCACCGAAATCGGAGTCATCGATGCCGATGAGCGCGTCGACGAACTCCTGCCCGAGCGCCAACGGCGCCGATGCCGCGAAGGTCTGGTTGGTCAAGGTGACCGCGGGTGCGCTGAGCTTGTCACGGGCCAGTAGCTGCTGAGCCGCCACCTGCACCTTCTGCGCGACCTTGGATTGCCAGGCGGTGAGAGGCTGGGCGAATTCGATGGTGACAGTGATCAGCGACTCGGCGCTCGACTCACGCACCGTGATCTTGCTGCCGTTGCCGGTGACACCCGACTGCACCTCGACCGCGGATGCCGCACGGGTACTCGGCGCAACCGGTCCGGACACTCCACGCGGTGGCACGACAGTAGGAGGTCCGGTGAGCGCATCTCCGGACAATTCATGAGCCTTCTGCGCGCGCAAAGAAAGCGTGGCCGAAACAGCCGAAGCGGTGAGCATCGCCCTAGCGGACGTGACCCATCCACGTGCGGTGAAATGGTCGATCGCAGGCAGGTACTTCTCGCTCATCGCGGGGGAGAGCTGCCCGACACGGTCGCCGTCGATCCGCACCTCCACGACCCGTTTGCTCGAACGTGCGCTCGCCTGATCGACGGCGACGAGCGTGACGATCACCGGCCGCTCGCCACCATCCGTATGGAAGCGGGTCAGGACATCGGTGTGGTCGCCCGCTTTGAGCACCTGCACCGCGCTGCCCTCCGGCAGCATCGTGTACGGCACGACCGGCGGATCGTTGAGCGGAAACATCGTTTCCGGGCTCGACACGTAGAGATGGACATCCGTACTGAGCCGGCGTTGCTCGCGCCCGTGATCGTCCCACTCGGAGTACTCACGCGCCCAG
Organism: Nocardia sp. GTS18; assembly: GCF_013839555.1. NCBI lineage: Bacteria > Bacillati > Actinomycetota > Actinomycetes > Mycobacteriales > Nocardiaceae > Nocardia > Nocardia sp. GTS18. The sequence continues at coordinate 26,559 of NZ_JACBIU010000024.1, forward strand.
ATCCGGCCCTGCGCGACGGGGACGTACCCGCGTTTCATCAACTCGAGCAACGGACGGTGGTAGCGGATCGCGTCCTCGCGTGGCAGGTAGCCGATCGTCTGGTTGGCGAACCGAACCGCGACCGCATTTCGGTCGTACGGGTTGTCCGGTTCCGGTACCAGTTCGACCGTGCGACGGGTTTCGGTTCCGCGCGGATCGAAATCATCGCCGAGCATTCCGAGGAAGTTCGGTAGATACGACTGGGTGCCGACGACGTCCTGCGCGGCCCAGCCACGACTGGTCGTCCACAGTGAGTAGGGCTGGCGAGGTGCCGCGGGGGGATTCATCTGTTGCTCCGGTATGCAGGTGTTGTTCGGCGATTCAGGTATTGGCCAGCAGTTCCGAGCGGCGCCCGTTCCATGTCACCACCAGTTGATCGCGTGCGCGGCTCGCTGCCACATACAGCAGTGATCGTTCCCGTAGTTCGGCCTCGCCACGTTCCTCTTCCGGTGCTTCGTTCAGCACGGATTTGGCGGGCACGTGTGCGTCGTCGACCCCGGCCAGGATCACCTTGGCGAACTCCATGCCCTTGGACCGATGCATGGTCAGCACCTGTACATGGCCTGGTCCGGCCGGGTTGTCGTCGAGCACCCGCGCGTCGATACCGCGATCTCCGAGGGCACGAACGAACTGGCTGCGGTCGTTCTTCCCGCGCGTCAGCACGGCGATGTTCGACGGTTCCTCACCCGCGTCGAGCCACCGCCGGACTTGATCGGCGACCTGCTCGAGCTCGTCGGCCAGCGAAGTGCAGGCCAGCAGTACGGGTTCAGGGCCGATGCGAGCACTGCGGTAACCGTGCGTGGACTCTTCGGCCTCTTCGAGGTCGTGGTAGTCACCGCCGGACAGGATGTCGATGGCGAACCGCAGATTCTGCGCCGTCGTTCGGTAGTTCAACGTGAGCCGACGGGAGCGACCGACGATCTTCACTCCGAGCCGACCGAGCACCACCGGCTGGCCGAAGATCCGCTGATGAGAGTCCTCGGCGATGAACAGGTCGTCCGGCCCCTCGGCGACCAAGGCTCGCAGCATCGCCCAGTGTGTGGCGTGCAGGTCCTGGGCTTCGTCGATGATGACGTGATCGGCGATGAACTCACCTGCGGCACTACGCTGACGCAGATACTCAGCTGCCAGGGCGAGTACTTCGGGGAAGCTGACGGTGCCGTCCATCCGGCTGCGACGGCGGAACGCTTCCATCAACTTCCAGACCGCGATGCGCTGCGCGCGATTGAGCCGCACACCGCGCCCGGCACGCGCGACCTTCGCGTACTCGGCGACGGTGGTGACCTTGTTGGCGAGCACGACCGAGGTGTACTCGCTGTCGAGGAATGCCGGTGTGGCAAGACGGGAATCCAGCTCGGTGTCAACAGTTTTGGTGATCTCGCGCCAGACCTTGCCTGCGTCGGTGCGTCGCGGTGGCAGCGGTGTTGCGCTCCCGAAGACCGAGGCCGAGATCGGGGTGAGGTCGCCCGCCCGGCTGAGTACATCGCTGGCGAGTTTGTCGACACCGTCGATGTAGATGCCGACATCTCCGGGTTTGGTCGCGATTGTCACATCCGGATCCAGCGCCTGCAGGTCAGCCTGCAGCTGTCGCGCGAGCGTCCGGTTGAAGGTGGTCAGGACGACGCGGGCGTTCGGGTTGCGGCGCCAGAGGTTGCGAGCGCGGTGCAGCGCCACCACCGTTTTTCCCGTTCCCGCACCGCCGGACAGCCGGAACGCGCCGTTGTACCGCTTTTCCGCATACGTACGTTGTTCGGGATGCAAGAAGGTGCGCCACGCGGCGAAATTGCCACCTTCGATCACACGCCGCAGTTCCTCGGTGTTGTCACCGATATAGGCGAATCGGATCTTCGATGCGGGATGCTCGAGCGCTTGAAGGATCTGTTCGTCCTCCGCCAGGGTCGGGTCGACCGGGTTCTCGGTGAGCCGGAGCTTGGCGCGAATATCGTCGATGCTTGTGCCACAGGCCAATTCGAGTACAGCATCACCTTGCCAGCCGTCGATCTCGGCTGCGATCTCGTTGATGACGTGGTCGTCGGGAGCGGCAAGTATTCGTTCGGCCAATTTCGGATCCAAGCCGAGATCGTCGGTCAGCTGTGCAGTGGTGAAGCCGAGGTCGGCGAGGTATCCAGGCTTCACGGTCGGCTTCGGCTGCTTCGCCGGCGGGTGCTCTTCGGCTTCGGCGATGATGAGCTCGAGGACGCCGTTGACCGGGTTTACCTTCAGCCCTGCCCGGGGCGCCAGCCCGGCCGCGGTATCGTCCGGCCACGCGCCCATGTAGACGTAGGACCCTTCGCCACCCGCGGGCGCCACGTAGAACAGGATCGCGCTGTGCCCCAGGCCGATTCGGCCGAGACGGACCCGCTCGTCCTGGGCGCCGGGAACTTCCTCGATGAGCTTGGCAGCGGCAGGCTCGTCGTCCTGCACGGTGTAGAGGAAATCGATCGCGCGTCGCTTGATCGCACCCTCGAGCTCGTCCGCGGACCCACTCGTCCTGGTCATGACGACGTGCGCCATCACATCACCCCGTTCGTTTGCAGTGCCCGGACGAGCTCAGCCGGATCGGCCGGGCAGATCGTCCAGCCTTGTTCGGTCATCGTATGGGCGGTCTCCGGATCTTCGAGGAGCACTCCGAGCCGGACATCGGGCCAGCCCAGGTCGATCACATCACCACGATCGGTCTCCACGCCGAGCACCGGAACCGGCGCCCCCGCCGCGGCGAGGGCGAGGACGAGTTCCCGTTCGGCGTCGGAAACGGTGTCGTCGTAGAGCACCTGCCAATCGGCGGTGAGATCGGCACCGACCACATCCGGTCCCCGCTCGGGCACAGTGGAGTTCGCCTGGAGGAGAGTCCGGGTCGTGATCACGTGGTCGGCCAGTCCGAACCAGTTGGACAGGCGTAGCCATTCCTTCCACGCGCGACTGCCGTCGTGATCGAGCTTCTCGTCTCGATCGTCCAGCGCCAGTACCGCGTCGAGGGTCTTCATGCCCTTGTTCGTCGCGGCGGTGATGGTCAACGGACCGTCGCTGTAGGACCAGCAGTTGTACTCGCCGTCGGCTGGAGTCGAGGCGGTGCCGTCGATGAGATCGAGTGCCCAGCTCGCGATGGCGTCGGCGTCGCCCTGGTGACGGCCGTTGAGGAGGAACATCAGTGGAAGCCATCGTCCCACTGCTTCCCACGGCTCCCGGTCCGGTTCCAGCATGTACTCGATCAATTGAGTGATCGGGTCTGTGTGTAGCAGCTTGAAGAGTTTCGGCTTCAGATTCCCGTGTTTACGGGTCAGGCCTTCCAGCTTCTCGGTGAACCACGTCGGTTTCTCCGCTCGCGCGGCCTTGAAGCGCTCGAGGTCGTCGTGGCCGAACGACCAGACCATGACGCCGCCGGAGCGCAGGATCTCGCGCTTGCGTGCGTCGTCGGCCACCCGGTTGTTCTCGGGTGTCGCGTGGTAGCGGTGGCCGTCGGCGAACAGGGCGATGAGTGGGATGTCGGGATCGCTGGTCCTGAGCTGGAAGTCTGGTTGGCTGTTGCCCATCAGCACCTGTGGTTCGAGCTGCCAGGTCCGGATCTTGCTACCGGGCAGCTTGATCGTTGCCGTCGGACCGTAGGTGCCCGGTCGTTCGGTGACCGTGGCGCCCATCGTCGTCAGCCGCTCGGTGAACGCACGGTAGAACTCACGCTCCAACGGTGACTCGGGATTGACGTCCTGCTCGGGTGTCTCCTCGGTGACCGAGGCCAGCCAACTATCCGCATTCGGCTCACCGTCGCCGCAACCGAGCAGATCATCGAGTACCTTGGCCGCGGTGACTCGGGAGACCTTGTCGAGTTCCCGGGGCGGTGCGAAAGGCAGCAGGCATTTATGGCACGCGAGCCGATCCGTGCAGTCACAGGTCTTGACCACGGTGCGCGCCGCGGCCAGGACCTCCCAGACCTGGCGCGGATTGGCGAAGTCGGCCAGATAGCCGGTGCCACCGGGGACGGTGTCGTGAATGAGCAGTGCCCGCTGGTTCGGGTTGTGCAGCGCGTCGGTGATCGCGGTGACATCGAGATGCTCCGGTGAACCGCCGATCACCTGACGCAGGCCGAGCAAGATGGCGGCGCTGAGGCTCGGGTGGGCGAACGAGTCGTACTCGAGCCAGTTCGGCAGATGCAGCAGCACAGCTTGGGTGCGTAGGGTCCGGGCCAGTGCAATCTCACGAACGTGCTTCTCGTCGTCGGCTTTTCGGAACCGGCACCAACTGCGGTGCTCGTGCGGTTCGTTCCGGCCTGCGACCTTGTCGAGTTGCCCGCAACCGGAGCACACACGGAACAGCGAACCGGTCGTCGTGTTTCCCGCGATGGTGCGCTTGCCGCCCTGGGCGTTCCGCCTGCCCATGTTCAGCCAGCGAATGTCCATGCGCCGCAGGTACTCTGCGCCGAAGTCCTGCTCGGTGACGAACCAGCGCTTGGTGATGTTGTCCGGATCGATGTCGGCCGCGGCCAGCACGGTGAACGATTCCTGGCGCCGTTCGTCGCGGATATCGTTGATCGCGGCCTCGTCGCGGCGGACCTCGGCCGACACCTTGGCCATCTCGACGACCTGCAGCTGTTGACTCACATCGGCAATGGCGCTGGTGTGGCAACGTGGACATTGGTTCGGCGGCGGGGTGGGCTCCGCGGTGTGGGTGATGCCTGCCCATCCACACGACGGGCACATCCGCCAGATCTGGATCGCGGATTCGCCGGCGCCGAGATCGACCGCATCGATTTCGACGGCCAGCCCCTGCGCGTAGAAGGTCGCACCCGGAGCCAACTCGGTGAGTGCGACTCGCGAACCCCGCTGGTAGCTGGCTGTGTCTTCGGCGTATTGATTCGTGTCCGGATCGATCCAGGTGATGCCGACGTCCAGCATGACCGCGTCGTCGAGCAGCGTGTAGTTGGGCAGCACGCCGTAGCGTTCGAGAACGCCGACCCAGTGCTCGGTGGTGAGGGTGCTGATCGTTTTCGAGAGCAGCCGCAAAGTTCCTCGGGCGGTGCGCAAGTCACGTTTGTCGTCGTCGGTGGCCGCGGGGGAGTTGGCACGCTGTTCGAACTCGGGGATGGCCGCGTCCACCGCCGTTCGCCGATGACGCAATTCGTCGACGTCACGGTTCCAACGGTGTACGGCTCCTCGCAGCAACGTGCCGAGCCCGCTGTGTTCGCCGAGGCCGGGCGGGGTCGCCCAGGTACGAAGACTCGCTGCGGTTTCTGCACCGAGCAACTCACCGAACTGGGCGAGGAACTCGTCGACCAGGAGATCTGCGTCGTCGTCGGCGGTCTCGATAAGGGTGCCCATCCAGGAACCCGAGTCGAAACTCGACAACACATTGGCGGCGTTCCCCGGATCTTCCGCACCCGCACGTCGTGCGAGCCGGTCGATGATGTGCGCGATGTACTGGCGTTGCAGGATCTCCTCAGCGGTCAGGAAGGTCGCCGGTGGCCGCACTTCGCCCTGGATCACCGACGTCGGGTCACCGAGTTTCGGCAGGTGTTCACCACGTCCACGGACGAAGGCAAGCGCCAACGAGTTGCCGGTGAGACGCCCGGCGCGGCCGACTCGCTGCAGATACGACGACACTGTTCGCGGCATGGAGCCGAGCATCACGGTCGACAGGTCGCCGATATCTATACCCATTTCCAATGTCGGCGTCGCGACAAGCACATTCGGTGCGGTGGGATCACTCGCCGTGGCCTTGAACTTGTTCTCGTACTCGAGCCGCGTCTTTGTGGGAAGCAACGAGGTGTGTTCGCGTGCGACCACACGCTTCATCTCGGAACTGTCGTAGAGGCTGCGGTAGAAGTTGTCGTGTTTGGCGGCCCGGACGAGCCTGCCCGGGCATCGGGTCAACAGGCAGGGTGCGCCGTCCAGCTGGTCGATGACCGCGGCGCTGCCCGGCGTCGGTGTCTGGCAGACACCGCAGACGAGCAGGTATCGCATTCCGGTCAGCCCGGCCGGGTCCGGAATTCCGACCAGAATCGAGTCGTGCGTCAATTCGTAAGCGGTGAGCGACTTCTCGGTAGCCTCGGTGACGACCACTCGTTCTTCTGCGAACACCTCGAACAGGGCACGCGCCAGTGATCCGCCCTCGATGGGCGAGACGTTCAGACAGCGCGAGGCCCAGCGGGCGTACCACGACGCGGAAACGGTGATCGGGTCGAAGCCTTCGGGGATGGTCCGGCCGCCGAGCGCCGGGAAGGCCGGCGCGGGGCGGCCCTTCGGAAACGCGGGCATGCCCTGCCCTTTCGGGCGGCCACCCCATACCCAGCGCCGGTTCGCGTCGCGCTGAACGTATTTCGTCAACCAATCGTGCGCGATCGCGCCGCGGGTGCGCATTCGTTCGGCGACGCCGCGGACCCATTGTGTCAGGGCTGCTGCGTCTGGCTCGGAGAAGGCGAGCTGGTGTTCCGTTCGCTGCAGGGCGGCGGCCCCCAGCTGCGCCACACGCTGCGGGGAACCCAGATCCACCTCCGACACCACGCTGCCGGTGAGCTCCAGTGTGCGGCCGAGGCGGGACTGCAGACCGAACTCGAGGTCGATGTCGAATTGCACCCGCCGCGCCACGTTTCTGGCCGCCTTGCGCCGAGCCTGGGCGGGACTGTCGGGGTTCCAGAACGCGGTGAACTCATCGTGTTCGACGATGTCGGGGGCGAGCAGGTGATAGCGCCGCTTGGGGTCCTCACCTGCGCGATCGAGCACCGCGTCGCAGAGCTCGGCCAGAGTCAGCATCTGGTCACCACTCACGTTGTCACCGAGGGCATTTCGCAATGATGAACGCAGACTGAGGGTGTGTGAGCGTGCCTGCACGAAACCGGCGCGGTGAGCAGCGTCCTGCACACTGTCGGTGAAGACGAGGGCCTTCTTCTCACCGTCGGCCAAGTTCGCATCGCCGAAGAGGTTCGACAGCGCAACCGACAGCTGGGTGGCAATCGCGCTACCGAGGAACCGGATGCCGTCGTCGGCGCCGCACGCCGGGCACAGATCCTTGCGCGAATGCTCGTCGGCTTCGGGCCCGCTCAGGAACAAGACGGGCAGAACTCGCCCGTCGAGCACCTCATCGCTGTCGGCGTCGGGGCGTTCGTCGACGATCTCGCGATCGTCGACACGGAACCAGCGTAAACCTTCGACGGGGCCGTCGATTTCGGCCTCGGCGGGCGCGGAGATCAGCGCCCGGAAACGTGGACCACCGGTGGCATGGTAGGTACGAATGTCGTCGTCACCGGCGTCCAGTGTGCTGCCCGTCGGGCCCAGCCGCACACCCCAGCCCGACCGACCACAGTGACGACAGTAGAGCGAGGGGAAGTAGTCGACCGTGGTTACGTCGAGTTTTCCGTCGTCAGGCCAGCGGAACAGGGGAGTCACCGCGGCCGCTCGATCGATCCGGGACAACTCCCGAAGCCACAGGTGCACATCGACATTCAGCGCCGACCGCCCGACCTCGGCGCGAACATGCGAGAGGGCGGCGAGGAGGTAGCCGATGTAGCGCTCGCGGTGTGCAAGGCCACGAGTGAGGTCACGTTCGCCGGTCTGGGCGGGCAAGACGGTGGCGGCCAGCTTCGCCGTCGAAATCACGTCGACCGCGCTGCGCAGGAGCCGCGCGAAGGTGCCGTGCCGCTTGATCAGGTCGAGCATCTCGGATTCGTCGAGCTTGTGCAGGCTCGCCGCGATCCGCTCATGGGTGTCGTCGATGTCGGAGGTGTGGCGGAACAAAGTAGCGAGCACCGCCGCTGTCAGTCGCTTGTTCGTCACGGCATGGGCCGCCGCACGATCGAGCTCGGCAACCGCTTCATCGATCACCGGCTCGACCGGCGAGAACGCCCGATCGAGGGAGGAGCCACGTTGCCCGAGCCAGTCGTCGGGTTCGAGCCGCGTTTCACCGATCAACGTCTCGGATGTAAACGTTTCGCCGAAAACGGTTTTCGCGAAGTCGAGCATCGCGGTCGGGGATCCCTTCGACCCCAATGTCGCCGACGTGGCAACCGGAGTGATCTTCCCGAGTGGTCGCGCCCGATCCGCTTCCGTGACAGGCGAGCCGGCGGACCAGTGCGATTTGACCGTCAGCCCGAGCCGGCGCAGCAGCATGGCCACATCGGTGCCCTGTGCACCGTCGTAGGTATGGAACTCGTCGAGCACCACGTATTGCAGCGAGTCCGCCGACTGGCGCCACATCGACGCGCGATCCGGACGCAACAGCATATGGTCGAGCATCTTGTAGTTGGTGAGCAGGATGTCGGGCGGCGAATCGTGCATCAGCCGACGATCGGTGATCAGACCGGCCTCCGACACCATCGTCCGTCCGCCGGAGGATTGCTCGCCGGTGTAGAGACCGGCCGTGATCCCGGACAGCTCGGAGTGCTCGGTGATCATCTTCGCCAGTCGTTGCTCCTGGTCGTTGGCCAGAGCATTCATCGGATAGATGATCAGTGCCTTCATCCCCACCGCGCCGGCCTTCTTGGCCCGGAGCACATGGTCGAGGATGGGGATGAGGAACGACTCGGTCTTGCCGGAGCCGGTGCCTGTGGTGACCAGGGTGGGCAGCGGTCGGCGCTGGAACTTCGTCGACAACCGTTCGAATGCCGCGGCCTGATGCCCGTACGGTTCGAAATACTTCGGCCACCAGTCCAGATGCATGCCCCAGTTGCCGCGCGCCTGCGCGAAGGGCAACCGCAACCGCACATACGGGCCTTTGAAGAGCCCGTCCTTCGGATCGCCGATGAAGTCGGTCAGCGCACCCTGCGTGTCGGGATCGGTGAGTGCGAAGGTGGTTGTCAGATAGTCCGTCAACCCTTCCCTCAGCCGTTCGGCTTGCAGAGTCGGAAGCAGGGCCCCCACGTGTTGCTCCTCAGTGTGCGCGACCGGCATGCGGTTCGGTCGGGTGTCGACCTGTGTTCATCTGGAACTATCGGATTCGGATGCTAGTTGATTACGGGATCCGGAATTCTCGGATCGCAACCGGCCAGCCGGCTGCCGGTGGACGATGGTCTCGTTGGTCGACAGCTATACGTAATGTACACCAGCAAGAGGCGTGTTGACAATGTTTTCGTGTGAGTTTAGCTTGGTTGTATACCAACTGCAGGTGCCGAGCGGAGGACCGGTGCGCCTTGAAGGGACCGGCTGAATGTCGTTCGACTACACCGATTTCGCCCCACCCCCACCGGCCGTCTTCGGTAGACAGCAGCTCATCGAATCGTACTTGGACGCCATCCTCGACCTGCGTCGCAGGGACCTCCCGGGCAAGGGCGATCGCCGGGCTCATTTCGAGGGGTTGCAGCGGTTGTTCGAGGTGGACCTCCCTGTCGAGCGGCCAGCGATGGGCAGTCGAAACATGTTGCTCCACATGCTGTTCAGGGCTGCTGATTCCTGCCATGCAATCACGACGCCGTGGAGCGGGATCCTCGAGGGCGGCCTAATCATCCAGCAGTTCGACAATGCAGGGATCACTGAGGAAGTCATGTCCCTCAGTCGCGAGATCAGCCGGCTCACCCAGGCCTCGGAGCGTGAACACCACAACCTGATCGCGGTCCTCATGCGTGGCCTCTACGGCGAGAACCTCGATCGGACCTTCACGCTCGAAGAGCTTCGCGCCGCCGACATCCCCATCCCTGTCCCCATCCGATACCTACCGGATTGATCGCAACCTTCACGGGCTCCGGCGGATGCTACTGCGACGTTCGGTGGCGCCGTCGGCTACGCGGGATTCGCAGCGGGCGGAATGGAGACTGCCTACGGATGGTAAGTGCCAAAACGCTTGCTACTCAACGGGATAGAGCTAGGATTGACCATCATGAACCGTAACTGGGGTGGGGACGGCTTGAGTTCGCCTGGAGGGGTGTTGGCTAATATTCCTGTATCGCCGAAGGTTACTGGTGGCTACGGGTTCGAATTCGAGCAGCGCGTAGTAACTCTATTGCTAGGTCGCCTGCTGCGTAATGCGCCCCCACCAGTGGGCTTTCAAGATCCCATACATCGCATCGCTCTTCAGCAGAAAAACGCAGGTTTTCATCTGGACGATATCGTGGTGTTCGGGAAGCGGAATTCTAGAGAATCATGTCTTCAAATTCAGGTGAAGACCGAAATATCGGCGACCGCGAGTGATGCCTCGTTTAAGCAGGTCGTCGCAGCGATGGTTGATGTTTGCCGAGATCAAGGAGATGCTTTGGACTCGGGCGTAATGCAGTTGGTCATTGCGGCCGGGGGAAAAGTCAAGCACATGAAGGAATTGTCCGACCTTTCGGAGTGGGCTGCCTCCCGTTCGTTGAATTCCGGTTTCGATCCCCTAGGTGTCGATCCGTTCGTCAACCGTTCCCTGCGGGAGCGCTATCTCTATTTCCGTGAGGCTGTTCAGCTGGCAGCAGGTCATGACGACGATCACTTGGACAGATTGGTGCATCGCATTCTCTCCACTCTTCGCGTCTGGCTAGTTGAACCCACCGAGGACGGCCACGATTGGCGGCGGGAACTTGAGGCATTGGACACCATTGCCAGTCGAGTGGGATTGCCGGTGGGCGATCTGATGAATGCGATGCTCGCCCTATCGCAAGGCTACGGTCCTCGCGCAGCTGTGGTTGATATCGACATGTTGAAGGCTGAGCTCCGACGAAAGCATTGCATTGACCTCGCCAACGACATGGAACGGGGCGACACCGTTCGCGGGGGGATATCAGTAACTCACACGGGTAGCGGCAACGTCATAGTTGGCGAGCAACAGACAATAAACTTCAACAGTCCGAACTTCAGCACCAAGAACACGAACCCGCGGAGTGCAGAACAGCCATGATCTCGATCGATGCAAACGAGAATGCAATGGTATTTGCCGCTGAGCGGCAATATTTCCACCAGAACTACTACGGTGAAGAAAGTGTCATAGCACGTCCCGTTGCTGCCCACGAATTTTCTGCATGCATGGAAGGTCGATTCGTAGAACCGTCAGGGTCTTGGGCATCGGCGAAGAGTATGGCCGCTGCCGGAAATCTCATCGTTCTAGCGGGAGAGGATGGCACAGGACGCCGTACTGCAGCTCTACGGCTTCTCGCCGGTAGATGCGGTACCTCGCGTGTTATTGAGCTGGAAGCGACGTGGCATCGGTTCATTGAGGATGCAATGCCTCGGATCGATCCCGGTGTCGGCGTCCTGGTGGACTTGTCCAAGCTGGGGCAGGACGGCATAGCTGGTGAATTTGGACCGCGCTTGAAGGGCTGGGCCAGGTCGGCCGATGTTTTCGTAGTTGTCATTGCCATGCGCAATGCTCGTTCGGCAAATTGGGCAACGGAGATTCGAAGCTCGGTAGTGGAGCTCGGTTCGCCGTCTCCGCGGGATCTGATTAAAAAAGAGCTCGAATCTGCGGGGGTGTATGTGCAGTGTTCGGAGCTGCTGAACCACCAAGATATTCAATCGATCCTCCATTCCGACCTGAATGCACGGGATACTTGCAGGCTAGGCGCGATTGTTATCCACTCCGTTCACGCCGATCCTGCCGAGATTGTCGACGAGTATCAGGACTGGCGAACACATATTGAAGGTCAGCTTGCCGACACAACGAGCCAGTTTGGCACACGAGCCTTGGTGTGGTCCGGGGCTTTCTGTCACGGGGGATCAGACATTTCAGTCCTTAGGATGGCAGAGGAACTCCGAAGATTGGTTGATGTCAGGAGAAGTGAGCTGGACATCCTCAGCGAACCTCCGGCTTCTCGGAAGTTTTCCGATGCTGGGATTGTGGTGAACGGTGGCGCTGCAATGCTTCGTCCGGCTAAGCGTGGTTATGCGGCGGCAGTTCGGCGCCATATGTGGTCGGAGTACCGGCAGTCGTCCGACTTGCTGACCAAATGGCTGGCTACCTGTATTCAGGTGCTTCCCTGGTCTGACGCGGAGCGTGTGGCGAACAATGTCATCGACATCGCTGCTCAACTGCGCGCCAACCAACTTATGGTGACGGTTCGAGATGCACTCCTGACATCGCACAAGAACTCAGCCAGCAGTGTGTTTTCCTCCTGGGCGACCGATGAACGGTGGGGAGGGTTTATCAGGGAGCGGCTGTATGCATGGTCGGACAGTCCATCGCTTGATACGGCTGCACTTGTCGCGGAATCATGCGGTGGCGGTTTCGGCGATAGCATGCCGGTGCTTGCCCTGACTCGTCTTCGGCGTGCCGCCATTCGGTGTGGAGGCGGGCATCCGTCGGTCCGGGCATCACTGGTGCGCATGTGTGTAGCTGATGTTGTCCTTGTAGTAGATGCGCTCTCGGCCTGGTCCAAAATGGATATCTCCCGTACTTCGGGGTTGTCAGCTGCCATAGCGATTGCGTCAGATCGTGAGGGTATGGTTGCAATTGAAGAATATTGCTCGCTGGGTGCGGGGCACACTGCCCAAGTGATACCGCCGATTCTTGAGCTTCTTAGTGCGGCCATGCGGCAGCAAGATTTAGCGCACGAAGCTTACAATGTGCTGGATAATTGGAAGAATTTTTCTGAGGACGGGTCTATTGCCCGTGACTTCGCAGTCGCAATTACAAGCCAATTGATTGATGTCATGTTCCGTGCGAATGCCCTCGAAGGGCTGATTGCGCGAGTCTGGGGTGCGGATGACTCATACTGGTCTGAAGTTATGGCTGTCACGTCGGAACGGGCGCAGCCCGGAGGAGAGGCTGATGTTGTCGCATAAGCGAACAGTATTCGTGGGCAGGCGGCGACAAAAACGATTCAATGCTCGTCTGCCGAGCGCACTCCCTGGGATAGCATTTACAATGACAGGGAAGATTTTTGTTAGACGGGAAAAGGGATTCGGCGGCCGCCGATATACGAAACGCTCAGGAATTTCACTTTGCACCGTACATATGTTTGGAATGTTAAAGGAGTTTACCGCCGGGGCGTCACCCGATAGCCTGGCTGAAGTCGAGGCAGCATGCAACCATGCGCTAGCTGACTGGTGCTCTACTAGTCCGCAAGAAGGATTCGAATATCGAGTGGTCGTGGCTGTCGATCTGGCGCCCGAAGACCGGGCAAACCTAGCGGACTATGAGAGGTCGCAGCGTGTGGCTCGGCTAGCTGACATTGTGCGCCGGGACCACCTCGAATTCCTTCGTCGTGAGGTACTCAGCGATATCGTCGTTGCTCGGCTTTGGTGGCTGGATCTCAACTTGAGTGGTTCCGATCCGGATACTTCGTGGCAAACGTTTGACGAAATCGTGCGGCCCGTGGTCTCCAAGAATCAGAGCCAAATAGATCCTGTGGAGCGCTTCGCGAAAATCGCCGCCACGCTTACCGATCGACTCAGTGAAGACCCAGCGCGAATCGAGAAGGTGGAAAGGCTGGCGAGCTTCCTTTTCCGTCAGTTCGGTTGGACTTCTGACCTAACTGATGAAGTGGATAACATTCGGCTGGCACGGGTTTGCTCGACGCCGGATGGTGCTACGACGTAGGCACCGTCCTACCTGGCGACGATCGCCACCAACGTATCCCGACCGGCTGGGCGGTCGACCGGTTGCGGCACCGTGGGAGCCTGAACTGAGGGTCGTGATGGATTGTACCGAGCAGGATGTCCATGGGGTATCGGTCCTGGCCGGTCTCATCGCCGCCCTGTGGACTCAACAGGCCGACGGTGCAGTGGTGTGATGGAATGCTTGACAGTACGACCAGCAGACCGGAGGGGAAATACATTGCGGGCGTGGACAGTTCGTGGGGGGTGGGACGGCCATCGCGAGGAAGCCGCACTGGAGATCGGTGCCGCCATCGCAGGGTGGGCCGAAGTCCGTCACGACTTTTCGGAGCAGAGCACCTTCGATGACCTTTGCGCGCTGCTGGATGAGTGTTATCCAGCGGAAACCCCACGAACGCGGAAGAACTGGGCACACCAGATCTGGCGGTTCCTGCACGAGATCTCGGTAGGGGACTACGTCGTGATGCCTCGCAAATACCGGGACGTCGTGGCTATCGGGCAGGTCACCGGTGACTACGAGTATCAAGCCGATCAACCGCCGGGATACCGTCACATCCGACCGGTGAAGTGGCTCAAGACGGTGGAGAGAGCTGCGATCTCGGGAGATCTGCGTGACAGCATGGGGACATTGCTCACCGTCAGCGAGTTGAGCAGGCGCGATGCCGCGGAACGCGTCAAGATGCTCGCGGAGAACGGAACCGACCCCGGGTACTCCGGGGCGATCGCGGCGCCCGACGACATCGACGGCCTCATCGCCGACGTGGACGCTGCGGGTTCGCGTCAACTCTCGGTGCGAGACCTACTGGGCCTCTGGGGATTCGGTCGGCGAACCAGCGAAGCTCTCGAAGAAGTCGGATCCACCTTGCAGCGGCATGGGCTCACCGTTCGGCCCGATTTCACGACCGTGCAGCTCGACAGCATTGTCACAGTGGTTGCGACAGATCCCGAGGAAACCGAAACCGTGTCCTCGGTGACCGGGGCTGAGATGACCGAGGCCGGTACGCAGGATCTCACGTGGCGCGTCGGGAATGTGCGCCAGCAGATGTCCGTGGTGGCTGTGAAGCGCGCCGACTCGCTGCACAGGGCTATCGAGCTGATGGTGACAAAGCGGCTGTCGCAGTTACCGATTGTCGACGATCACTATCGGCTGCTCGGCGTCGTGACCTGGGAAAGTATTGCCCACCGGTCCATTACCGGTGCAGGCGTCGAACTGTGGGACGCGCGGGCAGCTCAATTCCCGCCGGCAGCACACAGCGAGCAAGAGCTGTTCAGTCGCATGGACGACATCCGGAAGTTCGGCTTCATCATCGTCGTCGACTCCGAGAACGTGGTCACCGGCATCGTGACCGCCGCCGACCTCGCCGACGAGCTCGAAGCACGCGTGACTCCCTTCATGGTCCTCGAGGAATTGGAACGCAGGTTGCGGCAGGCGATCCACGGTATGTCGCCGGATCTCCTGAAGACGGTCGGCAAGAAGAAGGCCGAGAAGCCCGAAGACCTCACCCTCGGCAACTACTCCTACCTGTTCGAGAATCCCGCGGTCTGGAAATGGCTGGGTTGGCCATTCGAGCAGGCAGGCATCGTGGAACGCCTCCGCGCGGTGGCGAGGTACCGAAACGAAATCGCCCACTGGAACATCGATGCTCCCGAGAACGAGCCGCAGAAGCTGGCGGACGCGAGGGAGCTGCTCGATCTCCTGAAGTTGGTTACACCAGCTCATGGAAAGCGCTGAGCTTTCTGATGATGTCGGGTGTCCGATCGCAGATCGGCCACCCGACATCATGTCAGGAATTATTCAGGTCGTAGCGAACTGGCGTCGGTACCGATCAGTGGAGTATCCGCAAGGATTTGATCGGTATTCTGGAAGTCGAAAGCTCGATCCTTCTTTCCGTACCACGAAGTCTTCTGAATGGGCTGGGTCCCGTTGAGGAACAGGTAGTAGCCCCGCTGTGGTCCCTCGACACTCTGCTCTTCCGGCACATTGGACCAACAGATCGATTCCGCTCCGGTTCGACGGTTCAGCTCCGGGACCGTAATTCCCTGCGGTACCTCGATCATGCGGTCCCACCCGTCTTTCCACCCGGCGCTCATGGCGATAGTTCGCAATGTCGTGGGGCTACCGGCCTTCGCGGCGGCGTTCGCCTGCTCGACGAACCGACTGATCGACCCGAGTGGCTCGGCGGTTCCGAAGCGGAATTCGGTGGTGCAGGACGAATGCTGAGCGGCGTCCTCGCCAGATTCGGCGATTCCACAGCCTGCCCCCAATACTGCTGTGACAGCAAGGACTGTGGAAGTTGCGATAGCGTATCGAATCACAGTGCTTCTACCTTCCGGGAAGAGGGAGCCCGACGCCGGGAAGCTGGCCGGTCCGTCCCTGATCGATGTTGCTATTCGCGAGCTTAGGCGCGTGCTCCGCACCATTGGCATCTTTTGTCTCGACCACAACAAGAGTGCCGTTGCTGATCTCCGTTTGAATCAAATTGCGGAGCTCTTCCGGGCTCGCGTCAGGATTTGCGAGGGCGATCTCACGTCCTCGGGAATTATTGAAAAGGTCCATCGCTTCGCGTTGGGCGATGTTTGCGCCCGACTTCTCGTGGGCGGTTGTCATTTCCGTGGTCCACTCTTCGCCGAATCGTTGTGTCATCAAAGCGTTCCAATAGGCATGTCTGAACGCGTCACCCTGACCTTCGAATTTTGAATCGGGATAAAGTTCTGCTGCTCTCTTGTCGGCTGCTTCGGTGATTTGGACGTAGTCGTACACTGCGCGAGGGCCGTCGACACGGAGCAGTAGATCGCTCATAGATGCAATCTCTTCTTCTGTCATCATCGACGAATTGAAGTCTGGGTATACGGTCCGGATCAGCTCCAGCTCCGCACCGGTTGGCCATAACCGTGATCCGGAGGCTGATTGATCCGTTTGATAATCGCGCAGAATTGAATCCAACCTGGGATCGCCGGTCTCGAGTGACCTGGCCATTGCCTCTTTTACTGAGTTGGGCAGCTGCTCGAGGAAGGTGGCAACTTGCTGTGCTCCTTCGCGATCGGCGCGTTCGATTGCCTGCAGTGCGCCGGTGATCGTACTGGTGAGGTTGCTTGTTTCGATCTCTTTCGCGAGTATCGCCGGCGCACCAGCGGGCCAGTAGTCTTTCGCGGTTTCGGCATTCGATTTTCGCGACCGTACCGTCCCGTCGGATTCAACGTACAGATCCCATCGAGAAGATTCGGCGCTTGCAATGCCCGACTTTATTGTTGAAATGTTCGTCTTGATGTCTTCAACGAGAGCTGAGGTCTTTGTAGCAATTTGATCGAGCACGCCCTCTGTTGCCAGTATCTGCCCCTGGTCGGTCTTCGCGCGGGTGCGGGCGGCGTCCCCAGCCTGGCCCTTATAATAGTCCGTCGAACGAGCTACTTTTCCCTCGAAAGAATTTGCCTCCGTCTCCAATGTGGTGGAGCATTGGGAAACTTGAACTACGGCCTGTTCAATATGGGCCATTTGCCATTCGATGACCTGAAAGACGGTTAATGGTTTGATTCCGGCCATTATCTATGCGCCCCTGCTTGGTTCAACTCGGCACCGATCGCTTTATCGAGCTCTTCTTGCACATTCGCGATGTAGTCTGTATCGGTGCAAAAGTTGCGTATCATGGTCGCGTGATACCTGGCGACGAGGTCGAGGGCTTGGAGTGATTCCTCCAGCTTCACGGCCAGGTCGGAGCCATCCATATATTGCCGGGCGTTCGTACATTGCTCAGCGGCTATCGGCGTAATAGCATCGATAGCGTCGGCATTGCGGCGAACGTCATTTGCCATCTCTCGGAGCCTGGCAGGGTTGATATCGAGTGACATCGATCAACCTCGCCTGAGATGGGAAGGAACGTAAGAAAACTCGGCTTCCTCATGCGTGCCAGTCGGCCTCGCGGCAGGTGCAGCGGCGACGGATTCGGTTGGTGCAGGTAATGATTCGAAGAGATTGACGACTTTGGCTTCGACGTCGTTCATAGCCGCACGGTGTCGATCAACAACTTTGCGCGCCAATTGGTCCGGCCCCTTGTCCATCGCATAGTCCGCGATGTACAAATATGTAATCCGCCCGGTCGGGTCGGTCTCGATGATTACGCTGCCGTCTGCTGCGCGCGATGAGCCACGTAAGTCGGTGAGCTGCTTGTTGATCTGGTCAATCTCGTCTGCACTGGGCTTCATATCCCCCGCCTTCCGGACCGGAACTGACATATTCGGCAGGTAGCGTACCGCAGGGAACACAGGTCGGCGACGAGCCAGCAAGCATTGCAGCTGCAGGGCTGGTAGCTGTCGCCCGCTGCGTCGGCATGGAGCCCTTTTCATTCTGCCGAAGTGGCTTGACGCTCGTGATCCTGGAGAACACCGATAGCCTTCACGAGCCGCGGGGTCTTGTCTGGGCAACAGCGCAGCTTCCGCAGGATCTTCCACACTTTGAGCTGGGCGAACACCCGCTCTCCGCAGCCGTGAAGCCGGGTGTGAGCGCGGTTGGCCTCCTTCTGCGAGGCGGGCTTGTTCCGCCCCTTATGCGGGGTGAGAACTCCCGCGACGCCTTGGTAACCCTTGTCCGCCAACACTATCCAGACACCGACTACCAACCCGGTCACGATCTGCCAGATCCAGGCAGCCTTACTATCGTGGACGCTGCCGGGACCACGGTGCCATCCAGGATGAGATAGCTGTGACCGGCAGCTTTCGCGCGCCGCAGCGCCGACCTCCGCTCGGGCGCCTGCGTTGCCAACAGCATGGTCGTTTCCTCGACGTAGCGCCACGCGGTACTCGTGGAGACCTCGAACCCGGCAGCCAGATCGGTGAGCGGTTCGCCTTTGCGCAGGTAGACCAATACCAGCATGGCTTGTCGGCCCGGATCGAATGCGCGCCAGCGTGATCGGATCTCGCGGTGGTGGCGGCGGATCACGACGGCGACGAAGTGCAGGGTCGAAAATGACGACGGCATCGCGGCACGGTAAATCAACAAGGGAAGCCTCTGGTGCTTGAGCGGACTTGGTCGCCGAGGATGATCGGAGTCGCAGTGACGAAATGACACTCCAGTCGCACGCGCGGAGCATCTCGACCGCCTTTGATACCCGAATTCCTAAAGAATCGGGGGGCGTGTAGTTCTGATGCTGAAACCGGCGAGGCGCCGGCTCTCGGATCGACGCCTGTGGCCCACTCGAACCAGCCCTGCACCCGATAGAGTCCTGCGCGCCCGTCTGGGGCCGCCACCGGAGAGTACGAGTCGACAGGCCACCCAACAGAGCATCCTGACGAACGCATCCGCCGACCAATGCGTCCTGACTGGCTTTCCCGACGTCAGCCTCGTCGGGACCGCCCATCACCCGGACAGGGGCACCAAGACCGAGCAGTATCGTCGGCCGCTAGAGCATGTGGTCCGCGACGCGCCCGCTGTGCCGGTTCCACCGAGTGGTGAAGTCCGCGTGCCGACCACCTACTTCGCCGCTCGCGAGGGTTCCGCGAGCATGACGACGACATCGATCGAATTGCAGCTCCCCGGCGCGGCGACGCCGATCGTCATTCCGTGGGCATCGGATATCTCTCTCTCCAAGACGCCGCGACGCGCCCTGGCACCTACAGCAGCGGTTTCGAGAACACTCGGTGACGCCAGGTGGCTACAACGGGTCAGGGCAGCTGCTGGGGAGTGCTACACACAACGGTTTCCGGGGTGAGAGCCAAACCGCTGTACAACGTTTCACCGTCGATGTCGGCTGGGTCGATTGCAGCAGTGGGCGAAATGCCCAAGCAGAACGACACCGTGTAGGGAGGACCGAACAGCTGAGCCAGATGCTGTGCAGCAGAGGGCCCCTCGGGGTGCTGAATATGCAGCGGCAACGCGACGTGAACGGTATCGCGCAGAGTGGACCCAGATGCGACGGCCTTCCCGAGGGGAAGTGGCAGTGGGACAGACCTGGGGACGACGCAGTTGGGCGAGCGGTAGACAAAGGCGCGCTGACTGATTTCCACCACCCCATCTGCGCGGGGGACGACGAAATGTCGCTCGCGGGGCGACGCGGAGCCGGTGTCCTGCTGAATCCTGTTGATCGCGAAGACAGTGGTGGGGTGATGATTGACCACGGAGTAGTGGATGGTGAGCTCAGTGCGTGTGGCCTCGAGGTCGATGGTGAATTCGAGCAGGTCGTCCCCCTTCGCAGGGGCTGGTTCGCACCATGGCGACTCCGATTCAATCGTGGATGTCGTCTGATGCGGTGGTACCGACGGAATCGAAGTATGGCGTACGACTGAGTCGGTCGACCCATTGCCGCATCCTCCGATGGTCATCGTTATCGCCGACACAAGAGCTCCGACCCGGAGTACACGAGCCGCCCGGCTACTTCGGCGCATAGTGATCACGGCGCGCGATGCCCAGCTCCTCTCTCATCGCGTTCTCGGTCAACGCGTAAGGATGCTCGTCCTCGTCGGCCAGCTGCTCCGGGGTATCGGGGTTGTTGTCATGATCGATGGTCAGACCGACCGCAACACGCTCGCGCTCGAACATGCCATTTCCGGTCGGTGAATGGATGTTCGGACGTTCGCGATCAACGGCGTCGTCACCGGTATAAACATCGGTAACGGGCCGCATCGTGCCATGCGTTTCGTCGTAGGCGTGGGCGGCTTCGTGGTAGAGCGTGGTAATCGGCGGATGGTGATCATACGCAGTGCCCGCGTACTCGGACGAGACCTCGGAAAAGGTTGTTCCGCGTGGGTTGTAGACGATCGTCGAGGCAGAACCAGCCCCGGGCTTGCCATCGGCGCCCAGATCCGCGGCGCGGGGGTCTGTTGCCACGGCCGAGTCCTTTCCCGTTGCGCCTTCGACAATGTTGACGTTGTGCGGTGTTTCGCCGAGACCGGCGAGCATCTGCTGTCCTGTCGGAGACGAACGCATGAACTCCAGGTCCGCTCGAACCCGATCCTGGAATTCAGGAGATCCGGTCACGGTGACATTGTCCGGGATGTCGGTGAGTACCACATTGACGACCTTGTTGTTGCCACCCTGCCCGGCATCGGACACCGAGTCCTCGCCGACCTGCGCGTAGATGGTGTCGTTGCCGCCTTCGTTGCCAACGGAATCGCCCCCGCCACCGGTGTATACCTTGTCGTCGCCACCTCCCGACTGCAGCCGGTCGTTGCCGAGACCGCCCGACACCGTGTCGTTTCCGAATCCACCGAAGACAGTGTCATCGCCTGCGGAGCCTTCGAGGTAGTCGTTGCCGTCGCCACCGAACATCGTGTCGTTTCCGTCGCCGCCGTAAACGACGTCGTCGCCGGTGCCGCCGCCCAGTATGTCGTCGCCCCCGGCTCCGTTGATGTAGTCCTTTCCGCCGCCACCTTGGATCTTGTCGTTCCCCGCTCCACCCTCGAGCTTCAATCCGACCTGGGTGCCCGGGTCGACATTGATGGTGTCATTTCCACCCTCGGTGAAGATCGTGATGTTCTGCGCCTGCTGGCCTTCGTATTCGTACTTCTGTCCGTTGACGGTAACGGTGACGACGTGGGTCTGAGGGTCTTCGTGAACCTCGACCTTGTCGTCGCCTTCCCCTGTCTTGATCACCACGGCTTTGTCTGTCGTTACGACGTCGGGTTGTCCTGCAGGAGCGAGGCCACCGCCCAGTTCTGTTGCCGCAGTCTGGAGGGCGCTGGCCGTCAGCTGGTCGCCGGCCTGCGCTTCGGAGACGATGGTCGCCACCGAGGTGACGATTTCCGCTCGCACGGTGGTGCGTCGCGCGCGTTCGGCATCGGTCAGGTCGGTGTCGCGCCCATCGCGCTGCCAGACGTCGCTCACTGAGCCATCCGCGTCGACCTCGAAACCTTCTGTGGCAGCCCAGGTTTCGGCATCGCGTGCGCGGGTTCGCAGTCGATCCATCGTGTCGGCGCGGTCGATCGCCACCTGTCTGAGGGGCTCGACGATTCCGGCGATTCGACCGAGCTCTGTCTTCGACTTCAGCAGACTCTGCTGCGCGGCATCTTTCGCCGCACCCGTCCAGTCAGCCAGCGCGGACGACCTCGAGATATAGCCTTCGAGATCACGCACCGACGTACAGCGGTGCGACAGTGCGCGCGCCGCACCGACGAGCTTCTCGGAATCCCACGAAACCACGTCCGACCAGCTCAGAGCCATTACGCCTCCTGCTGGCTCGTGAGGGCCGCGGCAGTCGCTCCATCGACGGAACTCAGCGCCTCGACACTCTTGGTGACAGCGTCGGCACAGTCGCTCAATGCGGTCAGCACCGCGGTGCCGACCTTGTCGAATGCGGTGCGCAGGATCGCAGCTGCGGCTACCGAGTCGCCACCCCATCCCTGCTCGGCCCCGCACATATCAGCCGACAGCGAGTTCCAGTCGTATCGGACTGTCTCGATCTCGTTCCTGATCTGCTCGACAGCCGAAACGATCTCCGCGATAGGCAGATTCAGATTGCCGGTGTCACTCATGTGCCCCCCTTGCTCGCGAGGCTATCGAGCTGTGGATGTGGAGTCAACGTCATGGATCTCCGGCTGACCCTCCTCCTGCGTCAATGTGAGTGCTGCGCAGGTGGGAAACCGGGAGGTGGTGGTTTTCGGCTGCTTTCACCCCAGCACGTCCGACGCACACCCGGCTGCCGACTAACATCAGTGGATGCGTGCAATTCAGAGGTGGGCCGCGGTCGGCGGATTGATGCTGCTGGCGTGTGCGTCAGCGGGCCCAGTCGCGGCGCTTCCCGGTACCGGAAGCGCTGACGGGCAAGCGCCCAGCTCACAGCCCGCAGTTCAGATGGGCGCCTACTGCGATTTGGGTGATGGTCCGGCCAGGTTTGACAACGGTGCCGTTGCCTACTGCGTCCGTGTCAAGTACACAGACGCCTACGTCTGGTCATCGTCTCCGGACGAGCTCGCCACGGATCCGCACTTTCCACCGTCGCCCGGCAGTTCGTGCCTGAATGCCGTTGACACGACGGTCGGCACAGAAGAGCGGGTGTTGTACTGCAACCCGACCGTCAACGGTCGTAATGCCGGGAACTTGGTTTGGCAGCTGCAACCCTGATTCGGTAGCCGTCCGCGGGACAGTTGGGACTGCTGCACGATCCGGTGACACCGGTGCCCTACTCATGTAGCAGTCCTAAGGGTTCAAAGCTGCTCGGACGGGCAGCTCACGTAGGACCGTGCGTACGTGGTCCCGTCTTCGACCGTGACGACGTCACAAGCGCGGACAAGCCGATCGAAGAATTCATCGTCGAGATGGCGATGAGTCGGCGCGAATATAGCCTCGGCGCTGGTTCGCCGGACGATGTCTACGAGCTGGCCGACGGGATTCTGAGCACGGACTCCGAACACGATCGTTTTGGCGAGGTCGTAGCCGTATCGCTTTGCGAGCGATCGGATTCGGATCTCGTCCCAATTCTGGGCGGTTCCAGAGATGTCCGAGCGCAGAAAACCGATGGCAATGGGTTTCATCCGGCGAGCGCCGATCGTGGGACATCGAGCATGGCCTGACCGGTCGGTGTCCGGATGTAGGAGCGTCCACGGCTCGACAGTTCCCAGGTTTGTCGAGGCGTGACATGGCGGAGCAGACCGTTCTCGTAGAGGACGCGCAATGCGCGGTGGGTCCGGCGAATGGACAGCGTTGTGTTTGCGGCGATCTGGCGGTCGGTGAGTTGTCTGCCTCCCTGCAGAGTCCGAAGGACAAGTGCTTGGTCGTAGATCACGTTTCCCCCTTGGCTATTGGTGGTGCACGGTGACCTGACCGTATGCAACAGAGACGGGCACCTGAACCACGTTCGGGACGCTTCGGTGGACATTTCGAAGGTGCTGTAATGTCCGTTGAATGGGCAGTATGGTTCGAGCATGACTCACCGCTTGCGATCGGCAATGCTTCGTGCGCAACTCGATTCGGTCGCACTGGCACAGGCCGTCGGCGTAGACGTCAAGACGGTCAACCGATGGCTGGCCGGCCGTGTCCCACACCGGCGAACGCGGGCGATGGTCGCCGGGATCCTCGGTGAAGCGGAGGATCTGCTGTGGCCACAGACGCGCCCCGACCTTGCGGCAGGCGGGGCCGCGACCGCAGAGGTCCAGGGCGCATACGCGCACCGCGCGGCCATTCCCAATGATCTGTGGATCTCGCTACTCCTCGGTGCCCACGAGCAGATCGATATCGTCGGTTACGCCTACCCCTTCGTCCTGGAGTTGTTGCCGGACGCAGGGGACATCTTGGCCACCAAATGCTGCAGCGGGACTCGCATCCGGCTCGCTTTCGCGGATCCCAGTTGCCCGCATGTTGCAGAGCGTGATGCGCTCGAGCAGATGAACGGAACGCTTTCCGGCCGAATTCGCAACGCGCTGAACATGTTGGGTCCGCTGACCGACACGCGCGGGTGCGACATCGGACTGCACACCTGCCATCTCTACAACTCGGTGTTCCGGTTTGACGACAAGATGATCGTCACTCCACACCTCTTCCGTGCCCGCGGATACCAGCACCCCGCGCTTCACCTCCGGAAGCTGTCAGCGCATGGAATCTTCTCGTCCTTCGCTGAGCAATTCGAGCAGATCTGGGGTTCGACCACTCACTATGCACAAGGAGTTTCGCGTGAGCTCACGGCGTGACTACTACAAGGATCCCAACGCTCCCGAAGCCAACAGTCTGGTGCCCGGTGGTTCGGTCCTGGTCACCGACAGCGCCGGACGAATCTTGTTGCAGCGCAGAGGCGATTCCGGGAACTGGTCGCTGCCGGGGGGCACGATGGAGATCGGGGAAACCCTGGAGCAGTGTGCGATTCGCGAGACGAAGGAGGAAACCGGACTCGATGTCGAGATCACCGGATTGTTGGGCATCTACACCGACCCGGAGCACGTGATCGAGTACGCGGACGGAGAGGTACGGCAGGAGTTCGCTGTGACGTATCTTGGCCGGGTTGTGGGCGGTGAAATTGCTGTGAGTAGAGAATCCACCGAGGTTCGATTCGTCGGCGTGGACGAACTTGCCGGATTGACGATGCACCCGACCGTCCGACTGAGGATCGAACACTACAAGGAGCGAAGAGTCGAACCGTACTTGGGTTGACGTTGCCCTGAGTTGTTTCAATTAATTCCATCGCGGAAAGTCTACGCACTGAGAAAACCAAGGTGTTCGTCGCCGAAGTGATGGCTATGTATTTGACGTGGTAATGTGTACCCTGCCTTTGCGTGAAAAATGGCTCGGCACTGCCCTTACCGTGTCGCCTAACTATCCGGTTCGACGGATGTTCTCACAATATAGTCCGAGATTGAATCTATGTATTTTTGCCGGATCGAAAATTCATCTTCACCCATTCGATTTATGAGCATGCTCACGAACCGTTCTTGGATGGCGAAGTACCGGCGCGTCGGTGCAGGCGCATTTTGAGTAAGGTGCTTGTCAATCTCGGTAATCCGATCGCGAATAAGCCGCCCTTTCTGTGTGAGGGGAGCGATGAAGTTGCCGACCATGCCCAGCTCGGATGAAGATTGCATCCAGGCGCCGTAGTCGATCCGAGCAAGATCGTTCTCAACGATAAAGTCGACGTAACTATCGACAAATTCAAACTCTGCGGAACCGACAGTGTACGCCGACTGGCCTGCCTTCGCACAGTTGTAGTCGAGAGCTTCTGAAACTATCTGCATCGAGAAGAATAGCGAATGTGCAATATTCGTCATTCCCTGCGCAAACAGAGTTATAAAGGAGAGTCCTTGTGCGGCCTCCTCGGCCTTGGCCATCTCGCGCAGAATTGCTTCAACCTGAAACTCGCCTTCAGGCAGAGGGCCATCTGTCGCCAGTGAGTGCAGGACCCCGTCGGCATCGAATCGATTATGGCGTGATACTTTGATTACCGTTTTATCGGGGCAAGAACGCAAAAGCGCTCTGGCATCAGTCCATACGGTTTCATAGGTGTCAGGATTGTGCAGGATCAGTATTACAGGGAGAGGGTAGCGCTCCCAATAGGCTGAATGCTTAGCGCTCACGCTGTACGAGATGAAATCGTCGGTAGTTCGCCGAAACCACGATTTTCCGCTTTTCACCTGGACGGCCACGATCCGACCGGGAGCACCGCCGGTGGGCGTGATGTATTCTATGTGTCCGTCGATACCGATATCTCTGTGGAGCAGTTCGCGCCAAATGCATCGGGCGCTGTTGACAATTACCGCGACATAATTTATACCGGCGCGTTCGGTGAAGTCTGTATCACCTAATTGCGGAAGCGCGCTCAACGATTTGGCCGCCCTCTCTTCTATAGATGGAGATTTGGAGTCGCCTGTGAGGCTGGCTGTAGGTCCGTCACGATAGTGATCGGTTCAATATTCCGAACGGTATATGAACACTCGGCACATTATTGGCTGTTGAGACGAGGTGACGTTCTTGGTCGTCAAAGAAGATGTGGGGCTTGAGGATCGACACAATACTTCCTTTCTCAAGCCCGCCGAGAAAGAAGGCGTCATTTACCGTAACCCCCACTGCTTTAAGCTGTGCACGGCACGTTCGTGAGCATGATCTGAAGTGTCGCGGGCGGTGATAAGGGAGACGCGTACCCTGGGCGAATACGTCCCGTCATTCTGTCGCCGACTCTCCTCCAACATCTGTATCTTGTTGATTGCGTGCAGGAATGGACGCAACGGCCCAGCCGGGTGTGGAACAGTGGCGTGCTCAGCTTCGTATTCGTGAAACCTGGCAAGCCCGCCTGATGCGTATACATTCTCGGATGAGTCGTCGGCAAGTACTCCGTCGAAATCGAACGCGATACGCAGCTCAAGATCATCGGGATCATCCTCCGCCTCTGGACAGTCGAGGACTCTGCCTGCTGGCAACGACAACCCCGTCGCTTCTTTGACGTCCTCTTCGTTCTTGGAGAGAAAGAGAGACATGTTGAAGGCGGGCATGTAGCGATAGGGTGAGCGGCCCTGTGTAAACACTGCGCGGGCGACTCTCTCGAGCTTGTGAGCCTTGATTGATCGCAGGACTCGGAGGCCGGTCATCGGATCGTTGTGGGACAAGACCACAACCTCAACCAGCTGCTCATTCGACAGGTTGAGATTGTTTAACGACAACACCCTCCGAACAAAGGGGAAGGCCGTACCGGGTTCGAGCCTACGGTTAAGGTTATCCTCCTGATATTTCCGGTAAGAAGCTTCGCCGTCGGTTTGAAATACACGGTCGGATTCCGTCAGGTCGAACAGTGCACTGGAGGCGATTCCGATTACGAGGCGCTCATTGGTTTTCATAGCTCTAGTTTTCCGTGTCGTGGAACGATGGTTCAGGGCTCAAGACGGCGATTGAGCGCCACCAACCTCGGCCGGATCAAGTGTTATTTGCCGAGTTCGCCAGCCGCGAGAAATGTTGGTGAGCTAGCTCCATGTCGCGCTCGCGGTCTACGCCGGTGAACGGCTCGACGTAGGTGATGCCGTCGACTGTTAGGTCTGACGACGGGAGGGGGCCCTTCTTGCGGTATTCGGAGGCTAGTTTGGTGGGGAGTTGGCGGCCGTTGGCGTCGTAGAGGGCTTCGCGTTCGTATTTTTGGAGGACGGGGAATTGGGTGCGGTAGATGGTCAGGAGTTCTTCGGCGGTGATGTTGAGCATTACGGCTACGATGGCGTCGATTTCGATGAGGGCTTGGCGGCGATCCGATGCGCTACGCAGCGGAGTGTTCCACGTCCAGTCTTGTGTAACGTTGCTGAGTTCGGACGGTCCGTAGTATGCGTTTCCAAGATTGGGTACGCTAGAATCCTTGAGCCATTCGGGAGAAAATAGTTCGGACCAAAGCGGAGCATAGGCTTGAGTGAGACAATTTAGTCGGAGAGTGCGGTGAATCAGATGGTTTTCGAGCGGATGATGGCGAATATGTGGGACCTGTCCAAGGATTCCAATCTTGATGTTGGTAACGCCGGTTACCTTGACCATGTAGTCGGCTGGCAATGACGCAGTAATGCCGCCAGCAATCGCCAGATCCGCAAGATCGTCGAACGTTAGCGAGAACAGTCCAAGGACGTGAGTAGGGCCTGGTGGAATCAACGCCGAGTGTATGGTCCGGACGTTTGCGGACTGGCCCATTGCGCGCCAAGTTAACCGATAGAAGTGCGAGCTTGGCTGACTGTGCCACTTGGGGTACCCGGCAATGTATTCGTCGGGGCGCTTCGCTGGTTGATAGCTGGTTCTTGGGATGAATTCTTTGCCAATGCTCATTAAGTCAATCTCTGTGGTGTCGAGATTGTTGCGCATCGTCTCTGTGGGCTGTTTGAATAACGGTGTGGCTACGGTGATGTGAGGTCCTTGAAGAATTGCCTCATCCATCTTCTTCGGTATAGCGGATGTCGCTTGAAAGTAGCCAAGTTTTCGGTCAGTCGTTTCATTCCAGCCGGATGTCCAGAAGAACGGTTTGTCTGCGATGCGGGGTGCGGCTGCGAGCTTGTTAAGGACTGCCGCACTAGCTCGATTGACTGGGTAAAGCATGCGCGCTGTTTCAGGCGCCGTACCTGTCTCGTCGATCAAGGCGGCCCAAGTTGCCAATAGGGACTCTGTGACGACGATTATCCTTTCAGCGTGGGGCCGTAGGTCCCAGTGTCCGTCTTCCGACTTGACGCCGGGTGGCGCCCCGGAGCCGTCGTGGTGGAAGGATCGGTCTACTGTGTCTGGGTGGTACAGAGCCGCACCCTGCAAGAAGCGGATATCCGAATCAGCACCATATACATGGACCCCAAATATATTGTGATGGTCAATGTCGAACAGGCTCAATTCGTTTTTAAACTGCCAGTGCCGCCGGAGTCGTCTATAGCATTCTCTCCGAAAATGGCTGGCGCGGACCTCTGCGAAGTGACTCTCAGGATGTACGAGCGATCCGACGCCTATCTTTGATGCGGATCTCCATGTTCGTTCAATGAAGCATCGGTAGAGGTCTGGTCGCAGTCCACTAAGAGCTGGGCGATCTATCCCGGAACTGAGGTGGCAGCTCTGTCCTGCTTGCTCGGACCGTTCGTTGAGGAAAGCGGTTAGGTATGCAGACTGTGAAACGAGAGCTGCCATTTTGGTGCGCTTTGTGGTTTCATCGGGCTTATTCTCCAGCCGCCACCACGGGTCGAGTTCGGCCAGCACTCCGGCTTCGTCCCAATCTGGTCGTACCCAGGGGGGGTTACCCACCTGTAAGTCGACCCCACCACGCGCGAACAGCGGTGCAAAGTCGAGCTCCCAATGGTGGAACCCTTGTGTACTAGCGATCTCGGAAGCCACGTTCAGCCAGGGAAATTCAGCGGTCGCGGCGTCGGTGGACTTGGCTTGGGCGAAGACCCGGTCGTTGTCTTCGGCGATATCGAGTTCGGACCAGTCCAGGTCGGAGGCGAAGCTGGTTTGGCCGTACTTTTCGAACTTGCCTGCCTTGGCGGTTGTGCCGAGGATCGATTCGAGGCCGCCGACCCACTGGTCCCAGTCTGGTGCCGCGATGTCGCCGGTGACGGGCCAGGACCAGAGTGCGCACCAGGCATCCATCACTCTGCGCAACCGCTGGTAGGAGCCCTTCTCGTCGTTGAGGACCGCTTCGATTTGTTCGCGGGTGACCGCGGGGACATGGTCGATGGGTTCGCTGCGCCACAGGTGAAGGTCACGGCGGATCTCGGACTCGGCGATGGTCAAGCGGCGGAGGGTGAACTCCCACAGGGTTTCCACGCGCTGGGCGAGGGAGGCCAAGCGTTTGGTGATGTCCTTGGACGGGGACTTACGGATTTCGTTGCGCCATAGCCGGAGTTCTTCGCGCTGGTCGGGAGCATAGGTTTTGGCTTCGGCGGTGTCGACTATCGCGCCCCAGCCTTCGGCGGGGAGGAGGAAGTGGTGGATCCCTGCGCCGATTTCGGTGCCGAGGGGGACGTCCTTGGGGACGGTTTTGAGCCAGGCCTTTTTAATGAGGTCGGTGGGGGAGTAGATCGCTCGACGGGCGCCGATGAGGGAGTTGCCTCGGCGGAGGTGGAGGCCGAACCAGGGGGCTTGGAGGCCTGCGACCATGGTGTCGAGCCAGAGGGAGATTTCGGCTAGCTCTACGGCTGTTGCGTTGAGGTCGACGCCGTAGACCTGGTGAATGGCGATGTGGGCCTTCACCTTTTGGAGTTCGATCGTGTATTGGTCGGCGTCAATCAGTTCGCCCAGGTCTTCTTGTTTGCGCTTCAAGTACTCGGCGGCGAGTTGGCGGACTGCTTCGATGGCGAAGGCGCCGGAGCCGAGGGCTGGTTCGCAGATGGTGAGGGAGAGGATTTCTTCGGGGGTGGTGCGGTGGCCGTCTTGGTCGAGGAGTTCCTCGAGGGCCTGGGAGACGACGAATTTCGTCAGGACTTCGGGGGTGTAGTACGAGGCGGACTGTTGGCGTTCGCGGCCTGCGAGACGGAAGACGAAGGTGCCCTTGGGATGGAGGACGGGCTTGAGTTCGCCGGTGACGGGGTCTTCGGTGCGGACGAAGTCGGATTCGGAGAGGTGGTCGGCGCGGTCGACGGGGACGACCCAGGAGCCCTTTTCGGGGTTGCCGTCCTTGGCTACTTCGTAGAGGTCTTCCTCGGCGAAGAAGCCGGTGTAGGACATCAGGCCCTCATAGACGGCGCCGAGCTGGTTGATGCCGAGTTCGGCGTAGCTGATGAAGCCGCGGTCACCGCCCTTGCGGGTCTTGCTCTCCTTGGTGAGGAGGAGGTGGGCCAAGACCTGCTGGGTCGCTTCGTTGCCGAGGCCGACTTCGTCGATGAGGGCGGTTGCCTTGGGGGAGAACAGGTCTGCGCGCAGCGGATTGAACTCGAGACCGGGAGCCGGGTCGTCGGTGACGTTCTCCCGAACGGCAGGCTTGTGGCCCCGGTCGACGAGGTCGAAGAGCTTCTTCAGCGAGTCGTACAGATGTGTGCCGGTGCGGGCGTGGTGGGAGACCAACTCGGTGAGGGTGAGTTCGCGGAGGCGGTCCAGGCCGTAACCCTCCTCGTACTCGGCGGCGCCGGTGGGCAGCACCTGCATCTCCGGCGACGCCTCGGCGTAGAGCAGGAACAGGATGCGGTACAGGAAGCGCAGGGAGTGTTTGGCGAGGTCGTTGCCGTCGATTCCGTCCATCGTCAGGCCCTTGTCGCGGCGGCGGTGCACGACCTCGTTGGCGATGATTTCGATGGACAGGCGGATGCCTTCGCGCAGGTCCTTGGAGACGCCGACGGTGTGCTTCACAGAGTCTTCGAGGACGCCGGTCCACCAGATGTTGCCGTCGGCATCGGGGCGTAGGGATTGGTGGCCGAAGATGGCTGCGGCGCGGTCGATTTCGCCGCCGCGGGCGTCGTGGCGGCGTTCGGCGACGACCAGCAGGTCCATGGCGAGGTAGCGGCCTTCGGCCCAGCGTTCGGCTTCGGCGAGCAGGAGCCAGCGGCCTGCCTGGACCACGATGAAGGCGGGTGGGGTGTCGGAGCGGAAGGCGGCCGACACCGTTTTGGAGGCCGATTCGAGGGGTTTCCCGTCTTCGGTTGCGGTGGTGATCAGGGTGCCGGTGCCGAGGAAGTCTTCGATCGACTCGACGGGGTTGGCTTGCAGGAAAAGCACATTCGGGGTGCTGGCGAGTTGGGCGTCGGGGATCAGTAGTTCCGATCCGGCGCGTTCGGCTGTGAAGGGGGTGAGTTCGCCGTCGAAGCCGAAGGCGGTGCGGACCTGGGCATGCGCCTTCGGGGCGGCTTCGGGGTTCTCGGCCAGTGCGCCCAGGGCGGTGTGCAGTTCACCGGCGCTGGACAGCAGGGAGCTGCGGACTGTCTTGCGGCCCTCCTTGGCCTCGGCGTCCCAGCCTTTGCGTAGCTCCATCACCTTGCCGTGGAACGACTCCTTCACCGAATCGGTGGTGAAGTAGTGCTCACTGATCCAGTCCTCGCCGACGACGATGGAATCGAAAGAGGCCATGTTTACTGGTCCTTGTCTGCGACGATCACCAGCAGCGGACGCACCAGCTGCTGGGTGGGGGCAAGGGATTCGGCGAGGCGCTGTTCCTCGGCGATACGGCGGGCGTAGGTGTCGACCTTCTTCTTCTGGGTGCCGAACAATTCGAGTTGTTCGGCGCCGGAATACCAGCGATCGGCGCGCTGGCGCCATTGGGCGAGGCGCTCATTGGCGGAGCGTTCCTGGTGGTCGAGGACGAGTTTCATCGACTGGGTGGCCTTGTCGACCGCGATGGGGATCAGCTGCTGGAAGCGTTCCGGGTCGGGGATCGGACCGGGATTCGCGGTGTTCGGCTTCAGGCCGGTCTCGGTGAGCAGGAAGTCGAGGCTTTCCAGCGGGCTGGGGATCGCGAAGTTCGGGCGGGCCAGGTCGGGGAACTCGACGGTGGAGAACACACGGGAGACGAGTTGGCCGCGGCGGTTCATCAGGGTGCCCATCAGGACGACGGTGACGGCGTCGACCTGCCCGCGGATGGCGAAGATCTGATTGCGGCCGAGCGCCGACAGGGCGCGGTCGCTGGCCCAGTCGAGGATGGGATGCAGGGGACCGAGGTAGTGGGCCTCGGGCCAGGTGGTGCCGTTGATGCCTTTGCCCTGGCGGGCGACGCGCAGCTCGGCGTCACCGACCTGGGTGGACGTGGCGAGCTTGAGGCGTTTGTCGATCTGACCCTTGTCACGGTAGTTCTGCGGGAGCTGCGATAGCCGCTGACGCAGGTCCTTGGGTGGGACCAGTTCGGCGATGCCGTGATTGGCGTGCACGGTCCAGCCGACGCCGCCCTTGGCGGGCTCGGCGTGGGGGACGTCGTCGAAGGCGGCGCGTAGTGCTTCGTCGAGGTAGCTCACGTCGTCGGGGTAGAGGCTCTGGCGGGGGAGCTCGGGAAGGGCGGGGGTGAAGTCGGTGTCGAGCTGGGCGAAGAAGGAGTCGAAATCGTCGCCGTCGAGGACGTCGTCGATGGTGCGGACCTCGGCGTCGAGTTCGGCCTTGCCCGCGAGCACATCCCGGATCGCCGATTCCTCTTCGGTGACACTGTGTTTGCCCATCAGGGAGGCCACATCGCCGAGCGTGGTGTGGGCCTGGTTTTCGCGTTCCAGCAAGCGCGACAGCACGCGGAGGTCGCCGGAGAACTCGGGGTCGGAGGGCTCGAGGATGAGCGAGGAGATCACCGGCGGGTACTTCTGGCCGTAGCGGTCGACACGACCGTTGCGCTGTTCGATGCGGATCAGCGACCACGGGATGTCGTAGTGGATGAGGTGATGGCACTGGGCATGCAGGTTCACGCCTTCGGAGGCGACATCGCCGGTGACGAGAACCCGGACGGGGGAGGTCTCCAGTTTGAAGCTCTCGACGATCTCCTGCTGCTCCACATCGGAGAGGCCGCCGTGCAGCATCGCGATGTTCTCCGGCTTCAAACCTAATGCGGCAGGCAAAGATTCGGTGAGCCACTTCAAAGTGGCAACGCGTTCGGCGAACACCACCGCGCGCATCGAAGACTTCGGGCCGACGCCGATTTCGCGCAGGCGATCCACCAAAGCGGCTTGCTTACCGGCTGATTCGGTGAACGCCTTGTCATTGAGGTCGGCGAGGTTGTCGAGCGCGGCCAGCTCGATGCGCTGCTCCGGGGTGCCGTCGCGCAGTTTGTCGCGGCGCTGGTTGATCGACTCACGCAGGGCGGCGGGCGAGGACAGGAAGGCTTTGGCCAGGGTCCACGGGAACAGACCCTTGGTTTCGCCGGAATACGGGCTGCCGTTTTCGGGATGCAACCAGACTTGCGAAAGTTCTCGGGCAACAGCGTCTTCGGCGGGCGAAGGGGTGACGAGCTTGTGCACCGGCTCAGCACGTTCAGCCCAGTCGCTGCCGACCTCAGCGGCGACCTCATCGTGGTGCCGATGACGGCGGATCAACAGATTCTGCACGTCTTCTTTGGTGAAGGTTCCGTCGGCGGCAACCGCGGTGGGGTCGAGCAGTCGCAACAACTCGGCGAAGGACTCTTCGCGACCGTTGTGGGGGGTCGCCGATGCCAGGATCAGGGCCTCGGTGTTGGGTGCGAGGACACGGGCAAGCTCGTTGTTCTGGGTGCCGACGTTGGTGAGGTTGTGCGACTCGTCGATGACCACCGCATCCCAATGCTGCCGAGCCAGATGGGCCTTGTAGCGCGGGCTCTTGAGGGTGTCGATCGAGATGATCGCCCGCTTGTAATAGGTGAACGGGTTGCGGGTCGCGGGCAGTTTCTGGCGGACCTTCTGGATACCGGTCGAGTCCAGCCGCACGAACGGCAGGGCGAAACGGCACCACAGCTCGTGCTGCATCTGCTCGAGCACGTGTTTGGGGGTGACGATCAGGATGCGCTCCCCGCGCCCTCGGCGAACCAGCTCGGACAGGATCATGCCGATCTCGAGGGTCTTGCCGAGACCCACCGCGTCGGCGAGCAGGATGCGCGGCCGGATGTGCTGGGGGTCAAGGGCTTTGGCGACCGCTGCGCGCTGGTAGCCGAGGGAATCGGCGAGCATGCGGGTGGAGACGGTGAGGGTTTGGTCGCCGTAGGGGAACGGGGTTTTGCGCAGCAGGGCCTCGAGCCAGAGGCGGGAATCGCGGTAGCCGGACGAGCCGTCGGCGATCACACGCGCTTTCGCCGGATCCAGGACCTCGATGTCGTCGAGACTGTCGTAGAACGTGGCGGTGGTGTCGGCGACGAGCTCCGACAGGCCGCGTACGCGCAGCAGCCAACCGTCGGAGCCCTGCTCGGCGGAGGTCACCAACCACTCTTCGTCACGTACGACGACGATCGAGCCAGGGGCGACGTTGAGCGGGCGAGGCTCGACGGTGGTCATCAGGGGTACTCCTGGTGGGTCGACGGTAGAACGGTCCAATTTAGTACCCATTTGGGAGCAATTCGCCGTTCTGCATGTTTAGGGTCGAGACTTCTGGGATCCCGCTGGTCACAGCGGTGGTGTTACTTACGCTAGATGAAAGTGAAAACAATGTCAACCGGTAATTCGGTTATCATTCGTGCATTCATCCGGGTGGTGACGCTACCTGCTGCCGTGCCCGGCGCTGCTACCGTTGTGCAACCAGAGGAGGGGAGCGATCGGTGGTAGAAGACTCGGCCAGCGAGCCGACCGAGCCGGGCGACGACTCCTATGTCGTGCTCCGCGCCGATGTTGTTGCATTCTCGGCGCCCCGGATTCCTGTACTCGAGGCCGAGGACCGGGCACTGCCGACCGTGACCATCGGGGAACTTGCCGGAGCCGGCACGGTGGAAGTACTCGAATCGCCACCCACACTCCTCCCCGTCGGCACCGGGGCTCCGATGCTGAGCGCCAAGGATATTCGGATCGGTAGGTCCCCGTCCAAGGCGGCGGACGCCGCAGTTCCCGGCGCGGTGACGACGCGGCCGGGCGACGTAGTCGTGGTCAGCGGTGGCGGACCGACCGTGGTCCGGGTGTGCACGGCGGTCGCACTGCTCGCGCCCCTTGTGGTGCTCATCCGTGCGAACCCGGCAGTGGTCGACAGCCGGTTTCTGGCGGGAGTGCTGCAGGCCGCGGTCGACAGCGTCACCGGAAAGGTCCCGGACCTGTTCGCCGTGGAGTTCCCGCGGATGACCCTCGCCGAGCAGCGACGGGCAGGTGAGGTGGTCGCCCAGCTGATGGAGCTCGAAAATGTCTGGCGCCGGCAACGTACTGCCGTCGAACAGTTGGTTCGGCAGGGCATCGCGGGACTTTCCAGCGGCCGGTTGTCGCCGGGGCCGGTGGCATGACACCACATATCGTCGCCGGGCGGTACGAGCTGATCGAGATTATCGGGCGCGGCGGCATGGGCCAGGTGTACCGCGGTTTCGACCGGCAGCTCAAGCGGCGGATCGCGGTGAAGTTCATCCATCCCGGACTCGCCGAGAGCGAGGAATGGGAGCGGCGGTTCGTCAGGGAGGCCGAGCTGATGGCCCAGATGAGTCATCCCGGGATGCCCGCTGTGTTCGACGCAGGCATCGACCCCGGGCCGCCGGAGCGGCCGTTCCTGATCATGGAATACATCGACGGGGTCACGCTCGACCACATCCTGGCGACCCGAGGTCGACTTTCGGTGGGCGCGGTGGCATCCATCGCCGCACAGACCGCTGCTGTCCTAGCGGAAGCGCACGGGCACAGTATCTTTCATCGGGACCTCAAGCCGTCGAACTTGATGCTCTGTCCCGACGGCACGGTCAAAGTGCTCGACTTCGGCATCGCTATCGCACTCGACAGCAACCAACCGAGGCTCACGCGCACGGGATCGGGGATCGGCACTCCTGAATACATGGCGCCTGAGCAGGTCCGCAACAAAACTGTTGTGCCACAAACAGATCTATACGCACTGGGCCTGGTCATGTACGAACTGCTCACCGGGCAGCGGGCCATGCTCGGGTCCTCGGAAATCGACACGATGATCAATCAGATCAATGCGGAACCGCCTGTGGTGAGCCGGGTTCGTGCTGACGTACCCGAGGAGCTGAGTGTGTTGATCACGAGCATGCTCGCGAAAGACCACACGCACCGTCCGCCGGATGCGACCGCGGTGTACGCGGTGGTGATGCGGTATGTGGGCGCTGTGGACGGCCTGCACGACGATCCGCAGCCGAACAGCCCGACCCGGTTGTATGCCACCGCGGTCGGAGCATCGGCCTCGACGAGAACGGCAGCAACGCAACATCATCCGTCTCCACGCGACCCGGTCGCGACAGACTTCACTCGCGGCGATCTCGAGCGCGCCGTTCGGCAGGCTCGCGATCTCGCCGACGAATCACGCTATGTGCCGGCCATCGGTCAGCTGAACACCGTGCTCGGTGTCGCGGTGCCACAGCTGGGCGCGCGAGACGCCGATGTCGTCGATGCCCGGGTTCGGTTGGCGGACTTGTGCATGGAAGCCGCGGATTACCAGCAAGCCATCGCGCACTACAGCGAGTTGATCGACGACCTCACCGCCGAACGCGGGCCGTACGACGACCAGGTGATGTTTTGTCAGCGGCAGATGGCCAACTGTCAGGTGCACAATGGGCAGGTGCGCGCCGCGCTGACTCGTTTGCGGCGGTTGCACGAACAGCTGGCCGCCTGGCACGGGGACGACGACCCGAGAGTCGGTCAATTGGCTGAGATGATCGCTCAGATTCGCGCGGGTTCCCGGTAGCTTCGGCAGCTCACGGAACGCTGCCACGGTTTGTATGGTCCCAGATCATGACGAACTGATCTCTGGCCCTCGTCGCCGCCACATACAGCAGCGCCTGCTCGCGTCGTCTCTCGTCAGCCGCAACAGGATCGACGGGTGCACTCGTCGGCGCCGCCACCCCACGGTCTTCTGGATCGACACCGACCAAGATCACGTGGGTGAACTCCTGGCCCTTCGCTTTGTGCATGGTCAGCACGGATACTTGGGGCTTGGAATCGGCAGAATCGGCTACTTCCTCGACCGCGATGTGGCGAGCGCGAAGGTGTCCGTATATCTGCTTGCCGGTATCACGTGTTCTGGCGAGGATGGCAATCGACATCGCCGGGGTGCTTGTGGCCAGCCAGCTTTGGACAACCGCCGCCACACGGTCCAGCATGGACTCGTTGCTCGACTCGGCGATGAGTTCCGGCTTCGGGCCAAGCCGCGACGACCGGTATCCGGTATCGGCCTCGACCGCTCCTTCCAAGTCGTGGAAGGTCGAATCGGCGAGGAAGCGCAATGCGAAGTCCAGGTTCTGCGCCGTGGTCCGGTAGTTCAGCGTGAGTCGGCGTGACCGCCCTTTGATGGCCACATTGTGATGGGCGAGCGTGATGCTCTCGCTGTAAATCCGCTGATGCGGGTCCTCCGCGATGAACAGGTCGTTAGGGCCTTCGTCGGCCAAGCAGCGGAGGAAACGCCAATGGACCGCGTGCAGGTCTTGACCTTCATCGATCAAGACGTGGTCTGCTACTGCGGGGTCCTGAGCCTCTGCGTCGCACTGCAAGACCTGTGTGGCTACGGCAGCGATCTCAGGGAAGGTATAGCGACCCAGATTCATACAGAATTTTCGGTGCTCGGCGAATATCTTCCACAGCTCCCTTTTGGCGCTGCGGCTCAGCCGCACACCGCGGCCGCGCCGGTCGCTCTTGGCGTACTCCTCGAACCGGCGTAGCCGCCGAGCCAGCACGACATTGACATACTCGCTTTCGAGAAATGATTCGGCCGTCAGATGTGGCGGTAGGGTGTGCGATACATGGGCCACGGTTCGCCGCCACACCCTGGTGCTTTCGAATCTCGGCCGGTCGGTACGGAATCTGCTGTGTCCGAACACATTTCTGGAAGCCGTTTCGACCAGATTCGAGTTCTCGACAACTTCCAATGCCAGACTGTCGACACTAGCCACATAGATCCCGGGCTCTCCCAGCTGTTTTGCGAGAGTGATGCCGGGCGCGAGGGTCTCGAGGTTGCGGCGGAGCACATCGGCGAGCACGGCGTTGAATGTGGTCAGCAGAATCCGTGCGTCAGGGTGACGGTTGGCGAGATTTCTCGCTCGATGCACCAGGATCACCGACTTCCCCGTGCCCGACCCGCCGGTGACCCGAAACGAACCACGAAGGTCCTGTTCGGCGTATCGACGCTGTTCGGGGTGCAGGAACGTGCGCCACGCGGCGATGTCTCCGGTTTCGATCACCCGTTGGAGTTCGGCCGAGTCCTCCGCATAGGTGAATCGCAGCTTCGACGCCGGGTGGGCGAGCGCCGCGATTATCCGGCGGTCTTCGTCGCCTTCCTGCTCGGAGGGGGCGGCGCCGAGCCGGTAGTTCTCCCTAATCCGATCGAGGTCGACGCCGACCATCAGGTCGAGTAGCGCGTTACCCTGCCAGCCGATGGTCGCCGAGATCTGTTCGGCGAACCGGATGAACTCGTCGCGATCGGTGATGCGATAGGCGCGCTCTGCCACATCGCGGTCGATCCCGAGGCGCTCGGCGAGTTCTGACGGACCGATGCCGGGCACCGCGAGCACCGACCGCCGCGGTCGGACAGAGTCGACCGGTAGGCCGTTCTCGACAGCCGAACGTCCGATGATGCCCTCGAGGACGCCGGAGACCGGATTGATACGCAGTACGGCCTGTTCGGCGAATGCGACCGCCTCGGCCGTGCGCCACGTGCCCATGTAGATGTAGGTGGTCTCGCCACGGTCGGGAACCACCTGGAACAGA
Organism: Nocardia sp. GTS18; assembly: GCF_013839555.1. Taxonomy (NCBI): domain Bacteria; kingdom Bacillati; phylum Actinomycetota; class Actinomycetes; order Mycobacteriales; family Nocardiaceae; genus Nocardia; species Nocardia sp. GTS18. The sequence continues at coordinate 65,150 of NZ_JACBIU010000024.1, forward strand.
ACGGCGCGGTGTCGCCGGTCGACATAGGCAGTTCGGATGCGGGTGTCCACCGCGCCCGGCACCGTCTGCACCGCCGCGCGACCCCGGTCGTCGTCCTGCAGCAACGCGAGCAGGTCGAACACTCGCCGTCGGACCTGCGGTTCCAAGCGGGGCCGGACAGCTGTCGACGCGAGGACGAGCTGGGCCATTACGCGTGGACCTGCCACGGCAGGACGTCGCTGATCGTCTCGATCAGAGCAGCGATCTGATCGGGGAACTCCTCCGCCCACACCGCCAGGAATGCCTGCGCCACATCGTGTCCCGACAGGAAGTCGAGATCATCCCCGATCTGCTGCCAGATGAGGTGAATGTCGTGGTTGGTCAGGCTGCGCTGCCGGATCACCGAGGTGACGCGTCGCTGGTCGGCCAGCGGCAGGCGCAACGACCTGGTGAGCTTCGCCGCCAGCGCGTCGAGGCGGCCGAAGACATCCATGAAAATCGTGGCTTCCGGGTCGGAAGAGCCCGGCAGGATGTGGATGCGCCGCTCGGGATCGGCGTCGTCCGACCTGTCACCGTCGAGGAAGCACACCGCGGGCTGCCGTGTAGTCGGCACCGAATTATGGTGCAGCGTGGTTTGTTTCGCGGTGCCCGCCCCGTTCATCGCATGGATCTGGATCGTGGATATCTCGATGCCGCCGTGCATACGCAGAGCCATGGCGACAAGGCTCACCGCGAACTCGTCCTCGACGAAGATCACCAGACGCGCGTCGACCTGCCCCGTGATCGCACGCAGCGCGCGTACGTCGAGTTTGCCCTGAATAACCGTGTCGCCGAGGGCCGCCCAGATCGCCTCCGGGGGTAGCGGTGCGAGCGCGTCGTTGGAGTGCGTGGTGAAAACCACCTGACACTTCTTACGGCCCGCCACCCCGATCAAGTATTCGACCATTCGCTGGGTCGCGACGGGGTGCAGGCCGTTCTCGATCTCCTCGATGAGAATCAAACTCTGCTCATCGGCAGCTTCGACTTCGGCGATGATACGGATGACGCTGGCCTCCCCAGCACCGAAGTGGAACTCGGAGTATCCGTCGCCACGGGCCGTGACCCCGGAGAACATGCTGAGTTTGTCGGTGGCGTCGAGATAGAGCTGCCGGAATCCCGACAGCGGTTTGCCGAGTACCTTCTCGGCCTCGGCGGCCACCTGCTGAGGAAGCTGGATCTCGCGAAAGGCCTCATAGGTGCCGCTGATGGCGCGGCGAAGATTCTGCCGTTCGTTGGCAGGCACGGTTCGCTCGACACCGAAGATGAGGACAGCTCGGTCTACTGCCGAACGATTCCACTTCAGGCGCTTGAAGCTAGCGGTCCGAAGGATGGGCGCGCGTTTGTTCAGCGCCCGCTCGATCAGCTGGTATTCGATCGACCAATTTTGCATGCTGTCGTCGTACGTGCCGCTCTTGGCGAAGAACCGGCCCGGCGGTACAGAGCTGTAGGGCAGTGCCGCCGCGCCCAGTACGGTCGACTTGCCGCCGCCGTTCGGACCGACCACGGCGGTCACCGGGAAGTCGAAACTCACCTCGACGTCGACGAAACCGCGCACCCTGGTGAGGGTCAATCGACGCAGATACTGGCGGTAGTTCTCCTTGACCACCTTGGCAGCGAGATCCCGGATCTCTCCGGCTCGGATCTCGCTGCGATATCCGGTGGACGTGTTCATCCCCATGACCCACCCCGATTTCGTATCTCGGCTGAATCCCGCCCGAACCCCATCAAGATCGTATCGTAGCGTACAGAGAAGCGAGAATCGCTCTGCTGCAGAGGGTTTCAGGGAACTTCGACATAGGGGAACTGCGGCGCTCAGTCGGTGAGGTACGCAACCCAGAGGTAGTCACGTGGTCGGCTGACGGCTACCAGCATCTGTCTCGCCAGGAGCTCCGCTCGATCGCGCGCTCCGCCGGTCAGTTGGGTGATATCGCTCGCAGGCTCGTCGGTGATGTGGAATACCGCTGCGAAATCCATGCCCTTCGCGCGATGCACCGTACCCACTTTGACCGGGTCTACCTGGGTCCCGTCGTAACGCTCCAACGAGATCGTGTCGAAACCGGCATTGCGCAACACGCGCTGGAAGCGGTCGACATCGCGGTGTGAGTTGACGATGACGGCGATATCGGAATGCGGTGGCAGTCCGGCGTTTCGGACCGCCTCGGGAAGTGCGGTGTTGATGTCTCGTTGCGAGAGCCGTTCCTCGACGACACAACCGTCGGGGAGCGTCGCGTCACTGTCGCGGAGAACGAAGCCGGGGCCGCCGTCGAGGTCGTCGACAGTGTTTCCGGCCTCGACACGCTTCGAATAGCGCAGGATCGCTTCACGGTTGCGATAGTTGGTCCGCAACACGCGACCACGACCGCCCGGGAGTGGAATCCCCGCTTCGGACAGTTTCCAACCGCCGGAATACACCTGCTGCTGACCGTCGCCGACCAGCAGCAGCTGAGCATCGGGGCCGCCGCCGAGGATCTGGTGCACCAGCCGCAGCTCCAGCAGCGTGAAGTCTTGAACTTCGTCGACCACTACCAGTGCGTAGTTCTCGGTGTCATCGAGCGGACGTTCCCGCAGCTCCTGGATGGCGAGTCCGATGACGTCGTTGAAATCATGGACTCCTCGCGCGTCCAGGCCTGCCTGATACGGGAGAAACCAGTTCTCCCACACATATTTACGGCGGCCGCCGTGCAGGCTGATTCCTTCGCGTCCGGAACGCTTGATGCCGAGGTATGTCGCCAATTCGGTGATACCGCGACCCTTGATCACCCGGTTCGTTTCGTCCGCCCAGTAACCGAAATCGGTGCCCTCGACCTTCGCGAGGACTGCGCGAGCGTGCTGCCAAGCCTGCGCAAACGACGTATTCACAGCGCGGTCGTCGAGGTTGAACTCGACCTCTCGACGACGGAGAAAGGCTCTGGCCCAGGCATGTAGACCGATGAACTGTGCTCGATCGGCCGCTTGCGGCGCCAACCGGGCGAAGCCTGATTGGTGGTACGCCGGCAGTGTCTTGACGAAGCTGGTGAACAGGAGCCGCCCAGGGTTTCGCTTGGCAAAGTGTGCCATGCGGTGCAGTGCCACCACAGACTTGCCGGTGCCCGCCGGACCGCTGAAACGGGCGGGTCCCGTGAAATTCGTGTGCACCAGACTGAGCTGGTCGGGATCGAGGAAGGTCATCCAGTCGCGGAACGGCCTGGCCAAGGCGCCGTCGCGGGTGTCCGAGTGCAGGTCTGTCTCTTCGAACAGGCCGCCCGTAGTCACCCGCTCCGGTTCGGGGGCGTTGTTCGAGCTGATCCATTTGTGCCAGGTGAGCCGCTCCGCGGCGCTGGTCGCTACCTGGGCGACACGCCCTGGTGACAGCCGTTGTTCAGCTCTGGTGAAAGTTGCGAGAATCGAAGATTCATCGACGACGATGGCCATATCCGGGGCCGGAAAAGCCGAAGCTTGCGGCACAAGCAGGACGAGCTCGATGGTGTGCGGTACGAACTGGCTGCTGTCGAAACGAATTCCGGCGAACACGTCCTCCGCGTGTTTGCGGATCTCCTGCAGCCGGCCCGGCTTGGGCGCGACTTCGGTGAACACCAGAGCGTAGACACCTGTCCGCCCGATCGCGTAAGCCGCAGCATGATCTTCGCGCGGCGCCTCGCGCTCGACCATCAGGTGCCATCCACGTACCGTGAGCAGACTCGAGAGGAACCGGCGTTGCGACGACGTCAGGTGTGGCAGGTCGGCGAGAGTGTGCTCCACCCAGTGGACAAGGCGTTCCCGGCTGATGTTCGGCATGACCCCCCGATCACTTCAATGCGTTGCCCTTCAACATAATTGACTGCTGCCGGCTTCGTGTGGTGAATCGCCGCACATCGGTCGGTGTGATGGTCGCCGAGGTCAGGGGCGGTCGACGTCGGGGAGGATGACCTCGGGCTTGAAGATGACCTTGTAGTGGTAGCGGTCTACCTCGGCGGGCTCGAGCTGTTCCACGAAGTAGCTGACGTTGTCGGACAGGCCGAGGAAGTGTTTCTTGTACTGGTCGTCGCCGGTTTTGCAGGTGACTTCGAGTTGTTTGTTCTCGTCTTTGATCGAGCACTTGCCCTCTACCGAGAGCAGGTACTTGTCGGTGATTCCGTTGAAGAAGACCACGCGGCGGTTGATCTTGAACTGGTCGGATTCCTTGGACAGGTTCTCCGAGACCACGTCGGCATCGGACGAGCAGCCGGTGAGTGTGATGGCGGACAGTGCCGCGATGGCGACGATGAGCGTGGTTTTCATTCCCTACCCCTACCTCGGTGTATCCCCCGGAGAATGACTCCTGGATGACCGATTTTAGCTGGGTGCGGTTGGATTACCAGGCGATATTTGCTGGGGCACAAAGGCGTTGACTCGCCTATCGGCCAGAGAGTGAGGCGCTACCGATCGGCGGGTGAGGGTTCAGCGGTAGCCGATGATGTCGAGGGTGGCGTCGCCGATTTCCTCGTTGTTCTGGCAAACGACCAAGATCGATGCGGGGACAGGGAGGAGTGTCGGCTGAGTCGCTTTGGGGCGGCAGGTGGCCTCGATGGGGACGGCGGTGGGGGAAGTCGGATTTCGGCGGGGCCAGCGCGAAAGCCGTAGTGAGGTGTCGTATTCCAGCGCGATGATCTCCTCGGCGAGGACATGGACAGCACCGCTGTTCGGGCTACTCGGCGACATCTCGGGAACTCGGGTGCGCGAGGTGCCGTCGTAGGTGGCCAGGTCGACATGGCTCTGGCGGGTCGTCGGGTCGAAGAGCCCGACGAGAAGGTCCGATCCGTCGGCGGCTGCGGCGAAGGGTGAACCCGAGGTCCGGAGTGGGGAGGTGGCGAGCTGGTCCGGTTTTTCGACGAGCATGTATGCGGGGTTGTCGGGAGTCCAGAAGTCGATGAGCGTCATGTTCTGTAGCAGCGTCAATGTGGGCTTGTTCGAGGGCGAGGCGGGGTAGTCGCGGTGGCCGATCACACCTCCCGTTGCGGTGTCGATCGCGATAACGCGCCATATCGAGCCGCCGCAGCGGAGCACTCGATAGACGGCATCGGCGGTGACGCGGGTACCGACATCGCTGGAGCGGCAACCGGATTCGGCTACGGGTGTCACCCATCGGCGGGCTGCGGTGCGGGCGTCGTATCCCTTGACAGCGGTGTCGGTTGCCACGATCAAGGTGTCCGACGCGGGGGCCTCGAGGAGGCGCGCTGGGCTGTCGTGGTCGTCCGAGGTGAAATCCGTGTGGTCGTCCGAGGTCCACAGGATCTGGCCCGTGACGGCGTCGAAAGTGATGCGTCGGGTGCCGCTTCGACCCGTCCAGCGGGTCGTAACGATGGCACCGTCGGCGGCCGTGATGGCCGATCCGCGGTCGTATATCAATGTGCGGGTTCCGGATTGGGGTCTGCGCAGGTAGTGCCAGCGTGGTTCGCCGGTTGCGCCGTCGAAGGCCCGGAGGCCGTCGACGCCGATGACGAGGAAACCGGTGCCCGCCGCGATGACTTCACGTCCGGTCGCCTCGGGCCGGTTGTTCAGTGGCGGAAGCTGCAGTCGAAATGCTTCGGTGCCGAATCTGTCGGCTGCCGCCGGCACCGGGGTGGGGGCGGCGGTGCTGTGGTCGACGTTGAGCCTGTCGTCGCCGGCACGCACGGCGACCACGCTCACCGCAGCGGCGATCGCCAGCCCCGTCGCCATGGCCGCCGTCGAGGTGCCCCGGCGAAGTGTTCTTGCTACACCCATGTGAAAGGCGAGAGGCAGCACCAGGATTGAGCCGATCGCGACCAGTGCGAGCGCGCCGACCGAGGTGGTGAGTTGCTCGAAATACGGCATCTCGGTTCGCAGGGTGGTGTAGCTGCTCGGTAGGTGCTCGTTCCAGGACATCACGCCAAGGAAGCCGAGTACCAGTGCGACGGTTGCGGTGGCGCCGAGTTCCCATCGGTGATGAGTGCTCCACAAGTCGGCCTGTCGTGAGCGGCCGGCGAACCATGCCGCGACGGCGATGGCCAGTACCAGCCCACCGGCCACGGCGGCGGCTCCTGCGACGTGGCCGGCTTGCGCGTACGTGTCCCTCACCGCGACCGGCGCCGTGCCGAATCGGCTGAAGAGGCCGAGAGCAGTTCCGCCGGTCAGGAGGCCGGCACCGACAGCTCCCACCAGCGCTTTGTACCGTGCCGAGCGTCCTAGGTCGCGCGTAAGAGTCGGCAACGACGGGGACGGCCCCGTGCTCACTGCTGTTTCCGTGTCCCCCACGAAACCCCTCCTGACCGGCGCACTGGTGGCAGCTCGGCCTCGTTCAGCATATTCGGCGCGTCTATTGCCCGCCCGACAGCAGGTCGGCGAACTCGTTCTGCCCGCATTCTTTCGCCTGCACCGCGAGCAGCTGCCGCAACCGGACCGGAAGCTCGGTTCGTATCTCGCACAAGCCTTTCCACACCGACGAGTCCGTCGGAGTGAACGTGGCGACGAGGGCTTCGATGTCGCCGAACTCGTCGAGGAGGGTGAGGGACCGTGAGCGGGACGCGACGTCTTGGCGCAGGGCGATCTTCACCAAGGTTGTGGTGCAGTCGGCGGCCGGGGCGGCGGCCATCGCGGCGACGAAGCTGTCGTCGGGAAGGGTGCTGATCGCCGTGGCGAGAGTGTCGTGGGTGGATTCCGGGAGGATGTCGAGCAGCGGAAGGGCTTCGGGCCACAGGTTGTGGGTGGCGGCGGTCGCGACGGCGGTGGTGAGGGTGTCGGGCTGGTGCACGACAGGCAGCGAGGCGAAGCGTTGGCGTCCCTCGGGCTCGAGGGCGAGGGCTACGGGGAAGAGGGTTTCCCAGTGGTCGCGGGCCTGTTCGATGAGGGTGGTGAGGACATCGTCGGGTTCGGTGGAAATCCGGGCGGCGACGGGCTGGAGTTGCGTGGGGGCGAGGTGTTCGGCGAGGGGGAGGAGGTCGAGCCAGAGGTTGTGGGTGAGGGCCAGGTCGGCGATCTTCGTGAGGACGGTGGGGTCCTGCATCAGCGGACGGGCGGCCAGTCGTTGCAGGCCGGCGGTTTTCATTCCCGCGGCGACGGGGAGGAGGGTGTCCCAGGCATCCAGGGCGGTGACGGCGGCGAGGAGGCCGTCGAGGATTTCGACGTCCTGAGCGGCGACTTCGTCGGCCAGGTGCGAGCGTTGGGTGGGGCCGAGGGTGTCGAGCAGGGCGATGGCCTCGGGCCAGTGGCCCTCGGCGTTGGTGGCGTGGATGAGGCCGGGGAGGCGGTCGGTGATGAGCGACAGGAGGCGGTCGGCGGCGCTGGGGTCTTCGAGGTGGTAGCCGACGTGTAGGAGATCGATGTCGGCGGCGTGGGGCAGGGCTACGCGCAGGACGTCGTCGGGGACCGAGGTGGCTAGGCGGCCCATGGTGAGATAGTCGCGGCGGCTGAGTAATTCGCGGGCGACGTCGGCGGCCATGCGGTCGGGGATCTCGGCGATCACCTCGGCGGCGCGGCGGGGGTCGAGCGTGACGGCGACGTCGGCGAGGAATGTGGGCGACAGGGCGCTGGCGATGGCGACGGCGCGGGCCGGGTCGACGGAACCGGCGATGGCGGCGGCGAGGACCGGACCGAACGCGGCTTCGGTGATCTTGGCGGCGAGGGTCGGCGGCACCAATTTCGCTGCGGCGGCAGTCTTTTGCATGCGCCGGGCCTCGCGGGCCGAGACCTGGTCGCTGATCTGTTCGCGGAAGGCGCGCAGGGCGGACGGGGGCAGCGCGGCGAGGAATTCGAGGTCGGCGGCGGGGCGGTCGAGCGCTGCGGACAGGCGGGCGATCTCGGCGGCGGTGTGGTGGGACGCGGTCATAGTCCGAGCACCTTCTTCACGGCGGGGCGGGCGAGGCGGGGGATGAGACGCATGCCGGAGTCGAGAGCGTCGTCGAGGGCGGCTTTGCGCTGGTCGAGGGCGGCCTGGACATAGGTGTTCAGGGTGGCGAGCTCGTCGGGCGTGAGGGTGGCGAACTCGGATGGGGGTGGGGTGCCGAGCGTGGTGGTGAGCTGGTGCAGGGCGTCCGGCACAGGCCGTCTCCATTCGATGCGGTACGGATGTCGGTGCGGGTGACGATACTGGGGGTGGGAACAGATCGGCATTTGTGAAAGATTCGAAAATGATTCGCGCAGTGTGAAATTCGGCGGATCTCCGGTGAAGGATGTGCGACTGCTTGCCTCTGAGACCGATTGCGCCGGTCATGGAGAATGCGGATCGAGCTGGACGGAAGGCTGTCCGCATGACTGGGCAGGGGAGTCGCAGCGGCCTTTCGCGGCACGAAACCGGTGCAACGGTGATGTGCCGACAAGTCCTCTGATCGAGATCGCAGCGTGATGGTTGCGCGATCGTCCGGCATGCGGGATGCTTTTCCGACCGCACGTCATGCGTGCGGCGTGACATTTCCGCGACCATTTCGTAATGTAGCGGTGACCTTGTCCTCTACGAGTAGCTGGTGATCGACATCGTGCGTGGTCAACATCGCAAACCGGCGCCGCCGCGTGGGCGCGCTCAGCTTGCCGTGTGGAGTGTCGCTGCGACAGTCCCGGCCATGCTGTGGATGACGATCCGGCCGGGACCTGCGGTCCAGGAGGCAGCCGCGGTCGAACCGCAGACCACCTCGACGGTCGACCCCGATCCGATCGCCGCCGCAGCCGCGTTCGTGGAACCCGAGCCGGCACCGGTGTCCGCCCATGACGAATCGGCGACGCTGTCGCTGATCCATGCCACCACCCCGTGTGACACCGAGTGGAAGGGCGTGCAGCCGCACGTGGCGCAGGTGAGCCACCTGCTGCAGAAGATGTTCGGTATCAGCGATATCGGCGGGGCGCACGGCCGCTACGACGGTGACCACGGAGCCGGGCTCGCGCTCGACGTGATGACCAGCGGCGGCGTCGGCGATGCGATCGCCGAATTCGTGCTGGCCAACAAGGAGCGCTTCGGCGTCACCTACGTGATCTGGAAGCAGCGCTACAACGACGGCGGCGGCTGGTCGTTCATGGAAGACCGTGGCAGCCCCACCCAGAATCACTACGACCACGTGCACATCTCGTTCGAATCTTCGGGCGCCACGAATATTTCCTGCTGAAATCGGTTGCTACCAGCGGTTTCGCGGAATTCCATCGCCGTGGAATCGTGCCGTATCGGCCGAACCGGGCGACAGGGGCGTGCTGAATCGACCATGATCGATAGATGGCCCCCAACAGCGCGAAATTCTTGTTCAGCAACGGCACCGACGACCGGGTGTCGCTTTTCGACGACGGGCGTGTGAAGGTCTGGTCGACCACTCATCTCTGGTCCGAAATGGGCCGCGAACGGCACAACGCGCTGGGCGAGACGGTACTGCTCGGCATCGGGCGCACACTCGACGTGCCGGGACCGGTGGACCGGCGTCAGACCTGTGATGCCGAATTCGCCCTGACACCCGAGCTCGGACACACGGTCGCCGCGACCGTGGCGGCCGACAACGGCACGTTCGTACAGTTCTTTCATGACGGGACCATCGCGGTCGGCAACGACGGGCGCGATGTGGCGACGGTGTTCAACGCGGGCCGTGAAGCGTCCTCCGAGCGAGGCGTGAACGGGGTCGGCGGGTCGGTGATGGTGACCTTCGGTGGCAGCTATCGGCCGAAGACGGTGCGTGAGAGCGACTACCAGGTCGAGCTCAGCGAAGCGACGGCTCCCCGGCCGAACCGGCTGTACAAGGACGAGTTCCTCGTGAAATAGCCCCGAATCGCCCCTGCGCTCGTACGGTGTAAACGGCAGGGGTTCGGCAGAAGGATTCGTGGCATGGGACGGTTGACAGGCAAGGTCGCGGTGATCAGCGGCGGTGCGCGGGGCATGGGCGCCGCGCACGCGCGCCGGTTCGTCGACGAGGGCGCGTCGGTGGTGATCGGCGACGTGCTCGACGACGAAGGTGCCGCTCTCGCAACAGAACTCGGTGTGCGGTATCAGCACCTCGATGTCCGCGAGCCGGAGCAGTGGCAGGCGGTGGTGCGCACGGCGGTCGAAGAGTTCGGCGGGCTGCATGTGCTGGTGAACAACGCCGGGATCGTCAACGGCAACCTGCTCGTCGACTTCGCGCTCGAGGAATGGCAGCGCATCATCGACATCAACCTCACCGGCACGTTCCTCGGCATGCAGGCGGCGGTTCCCGCAATGACCGGCGGCGGGTCGATCGTCAATATTTCCTCGGTCGAGGGGATGCGGGGAAGCCCTGGGCTGCACGGGTATACGGCGACGAAGTTCGCGGTCCGTGGACTCACCAAGTCGGCGGCCCTGGAACTCGCGCCGCAGGGGATCCGCGTCAACTCAGTCCATCCGGGTCTCATCAGCACCCCGATGACCGAGGGAATTCCGGCCGACTTCCTGCAGATTCCGCTGGCTCGCGCGGCCCAGCCCGACGAGGTGTCGGCGCTGGTCGCCTACCTGGCCTCCGACGAGTCCTCGTATTCGACGGGCGCGGAGTTCGTGGTCGACGGTGGACTCACCGTCGGCGTGCCGCACAAGAGCTTCTGACATCGGTCTGTTTGCCGTCGGTGAGAGCTCTGCGCCGTGCCAGGATCTGGATTAGGTTGCTTCTTCAGATGGTAGGCCGAATGCGTAGGGGGAGTTGCCTTGTCGAGTGAGCAGCAGCCGACCGGCGGTGGGCAGACGCACCTGTGGACGATTGTCGGCAGCGTGGCGGGAGTGCTCGGGGTGGTGGCTACGGTGCTCGTCGGGGTGGCACAGTGTTCGACGGATTCCGGGGAGGGTGGAACGGGGCAGGTATCGACGGTGACGGTGCAGGCTTCGACTGTTGCACCGACGACCGTCGCGCCTACCACTGTTCAGGCCACCACGAGCGTGCCGTCCTCGGGTACGTCCGCGAACCCCGGTGCGCTGCCGACGGAATCGCCGAGCAAGACGACGCTGCATTTCGGTCCGTACGGCAATGAGCGCGTGTGCCAGAGCGAGCTCGACAAGGTGTTGCTCGGGTCAGCGAATTTCATCACGCGCGGTTGCCATGAGGGCAACTACGAGCGCGGGCCCGGGTGGTATTTCGACTACAACTGATGGGGTGCCGTCGGTGGTGATGGCACCCCGGGGGATCAGCCGTAGTGGCAGATGTAGTGCATGGTGTCGACGACCTCGATGTCGAACGAGCTGTCGCCGGGGACCTTGAACGACTCGCCCGCGCGGTAGGTGATCGGGGTGGAGTCGCCGGCCAGGGTCACCTTCGCCTCGCCCGCGACCAGTTCCATGATCTCCGGGGCGCTGGTGGTGAAGGTCAGGCTGGACGGCTGGATGACACCCACCGACTTCGAGGTGCCGTCGGGCAGCTCGAGGCTGTAGCTGACACATTTGCCGTCGAAGTACACATTGGCCTTCTTGCTGACGGAGACGTTCTCGAACTTCGACATGGGTCCTTCCGGGGGATGAGGGGACCCTTAGTCTAGGTCAGCTGCCGTAGCGGGCCAGGACCGAGCTGGCTTCCTGGGAGGCGGTGCCTTCCTGGGCCAGGTGGGTCATGGCTTCGGGGATTTCGCGGCCGTGGTGGGTCATGGCCTGGGCGTAGAGGCGGCCGGCTCGGTAGGAGGAGCGGACGAGGGGGCCTGCCATGACGCCTGCGAAGCCGAGTTGTTCGGCGACCTTGGAGTGTTCGACGAATTCCTCGGGCTTCACCCAGCGGTCCACAGGGTGGTGGCGCGGGGACGGGCGCAGGTACTGGGTGATGGTGAGGATGTCGCAGCCGGCTTCGTGCAGGTCGCGCATGGCCTCGGTGACCTCTTCGGGGGTTTCGCCCATGCCGAGGATGAGGTTGGACTTGGTGACCAGGCCTGCCTCGCGGGCCGCGGTGATCACCGCGAGAGAGCGCTCGTAGCGGAAGGCGGGGCGGATGCGCTTGAAGATGCGCGGCACCGTTTCCAGGTTGTGAGCGAGTACCTCCGGGCGGGTGGAGAACACCTCGGCGAGCTGGTCGGGGTCGGCGTTGAAGTCGGGGATCAGCAGCTCGACACCGGTGCCGGGGTTGAGGGCCTTGATGGCGCGCACGGTTTCGGCGTAGAGCCAGGCGCCGCCGTCGTCGAGATCGTCGCGGGCCACACCGGTGATGGTGGAGTAGCGCAGGCCCATGGCCTGCACGCTTTCGGCGACGCGGCGGGGTTCGTCGCGGTCCAGCGCCGCGGGCTTGCCGGTGTCGATCTGGCAGAAGTCACAGCGGCGGGTGCACTGTTCGCCACCGATGAGGAAGGTGGCCTCGCGGTCTTCCCAGCATTCGAAGATGTTGGGGCAGCCCGCTTCCTCGCAGACGGTGTGCAGCCCTTCGCGTTTCACCAGGCCCTTGAGCTCGCTGTACTCGGGGCCCATGGTGGCGCGGGTGCGAATCCACTTGGGTTTGCGTTCGATCGGCGTTTCCGCGTTGCGCGCCTCGATGCGCAGCAGCTTGCGTCCGGCGGGGGCAGAGGCGTCTACGGAGCTCACTGCACCGACTCTACGCTCGGGGCCCGCTCGGGCGCGGGGGCGGTGGTGCGATCGATGTCATGCGGGCGGACGGGAATTTCTCCGTCGAGCGCGGCAACAATCGCGGTGGCGACGAGCGGCTTCAGTTCGGCGACGGTGACCTCGCGGCTCAGCTCTCGGGTGAGGGTGGTGACACCCGCGTCCTTGATGCCGCAGGGCACGATGGCCTGGAAACCGTCGAGGGCGGAGTTGCAGTTGAGCGAGATGCCGTGCAGGGCGACGCCGCGTTGCACGCGCACCCCGATCGCGGCGATCTTGCGTTCGGCGAAGTAGTCGGTGGCGGGCAACCACACTCCCGACCGGCCCTCGACCCGTCCGCAGGTGATGCCGAGACCCGAGATCACGTCGATCAGTGCTTCTTCGAGACGACGCACGTACTGCACCACATCGACCGGTTCGGCCAGCCGGATGATCGGGTAGCCGACGAGCTGCCCGGGTCCGTGCCAGGTGATCTTGCCGCCCCGGTCGACCTGCACCACCGGGCTGCCGTCGATGGGCAGATCGTCGGCCTCGGTGCGGCGGCCGGCGGTGTAGACCGACGGGTGCTCCAGCAGTAGCAGCCGGTCGGTGCCCTCGCCTGCGGCGCGTTCGTCGGCGATCTGCCGTTGCAGCTCCCAGGCGGCGTGGTAGTCGATGAGTCCGAGATCCTCGACCACGATCGGGGTCGTATCGAATCGGGCGGACGCGGAGGGGCGCGTGTCGTTCACGATCCTGACGTTACGCCCGGCGACCGACGACGCCAACGGATGGTCGGGCCGCCGTGTCGTACGGTTGCCGAGAGGACGCGGGGTCACATGCCCGCGACGTCGACCAGCGGTGCGGGATAGGTGGAGCCGGGCAGGTCCGCGCGCCACGGGCGGTGGATGGTGCCGCCCGGCAGGTGGGCGAGTTCGGGGAGATGGCGGCGGACGTAGGTGCCGTCGGGGTCGTGACGGTCGGCCTGGCGGAGGGGGTTGAGGACGCGGTTGGGGCGCGTGTCGGTTCCGGTGCCCGCGGCCCACTGCCAGTTGAGCTGGTTGTTGGCCAGATCGGCGTCGACGAGCCAGTGCAGGAAATGGGCGGCGCCGATCCGCCAGTCCAGGCGCAGGGTCTTCGTGAAGAACGACGCGGTGATGAGGCGGGCGCGGCCGGGCATCCAGCCGTCGGTGACGAGCTGACGCATCGCCGCGTCGATGATCGGGTAACCGGTGCGACCCTCCTTCCAGGCGGTGACCGCCTGGGGGTCTCGGCGCACGGCGAACGGGCCGGGGCGAAGGCTGGTGGACGCGGTGTCGGGGCGAGCGGCGAGCAGCTGATGGTGGAAGTCGCGCCACGCGAGCTGGCGGGCGAAGGCATGACCGCCGTCGGTGGACAGGTCTGTGCGGTGCACGACCTCTACCGGGGACAGGCAGCCGAAGTGCAGGTATGGCGACAGGTGCGAGGTGGCATCGGCGGCGAGGTCGTCGTTGCGGTCGGCGTAGTCGTCGATCGGGCCCGCCAGCCACTTGTTCAAGAGCGCGCGGGCGGTGGTCTCACCGCCGGTCGGGCAGTTCGGGGAGGGTTGTCCGGGGGACAGCTCGGCGACGGAAGGTATTGCCGCACTGGCGACGTCGGGTACGGCGAGCTCGCGGGGGCTGTCTAGTGGACGGCGTCGATGGGTGTCTACCCAGCGGCGGAAGTATGGGGTGAACACGGCGTAGTAGTCGCGGCCGGTGGCCGGTGCCAGGGCCGACGGGTCGACGGCGGTGATCACGGCCGAGTGTGGGCGCACGGTGCAGTTCGACAGCGCGTCGCGCAGGGCGTCTTCGCGTCGGGTAGCGAAGGCGCTGACGTCCTGGGCGATGTGCACCGACTTCGCGCCGGTTTCCGCGACAGCCCGCGCGACCTCGGTGGCGACGTGACCACGGCGCACGACGAGGCGGCCGCCGATGTCGCGCAAGCCCGCGTCGAGTTCGGTCAGTGCGCTCGCGAGGAAAGCCGCCCAGTTGGGTGGACAGCGGTCGGGCACGATTTCGTCGTCGACGACGAACAGTGGCACGACGGTGTCGGCCGACCGGCGGGCGGCGTCGAGGACGGGGTTGTCGGCCAGGCGCAGGTCGCGTGTGAACAGGGCGATCGAGACGGTCATCGGGTGCACAGCGGGGCGATGTCGTCGCGCCCGCCGGTGGTCGGAGTGGTCAAGTACAGGCAGGTGTTCTGGCCTGCCGCCTCGATCGCGGTGTGGATGTCGTCCCAGGCGGCGGCGTCGAGGGTGGGTGTGCGGGACAGGACGAAACCGGACAGGCGGCTCGGCGAGGTGACCAGCGCCCACGAGTACTCCGGGCCGAGCGCGGTGACGATGTAGTTGGTTTGTCCGTCCTGGCCGGGTACGCCGGGGAAGGAGACGTTCAGCTGGGCGTTCGTGGCGGGGTCGGTGACGGTGGCGGTGCCACGGATCTCGTCGATGCCGCCCGACCAGGTGTGGCAGCGGTTGTGCACGGCGACATCGCCTTGCTCGTCCAGCGAGTAGGTGGCGGTCGTGTCACGCGCGCACGCGAGGTTGAACGGCTGGGGTACGGCGGCCAGCTGGTGCCAGACGCCGAGGTACCGGTCCAGGTCGAGGGACGGAACGGGAGTCGGGGGCGCCGCGGCCGCCGTGGCCGAGGACAAGGCGGTGACCGCAAGGGCGACGAAGGCGGTCGCCGCCGAACGGCGGAACGCGGACGTTAGGGCGATACGCACAAGGACTCCTCGAGATCGTCGGTACCGACAGCGTACCAAGAAACGATGCATAAATGATTCATGAGGCGGAGGCGGGTTGCTTCAACAGTCGGACGACTTCGGCCGTATCGACGCCCGGCGATGCCGCTTTCTGGGTGCGTGCGAGAGGTCTGCTGGCAGCGAAGGGGGCGCGCGTTCAGTGAGCGACGGCTTCACAGGACGGCGTCGAGCCACGTCGGTAAGGCGGGATGATCGGGTTATCGGCAAGAATGGAGCGATGTCCGCCGGTTCAGCCCCTGTCTCCGATGCGGCCGGTTACACGGTGCGCGCCGTGGCGGACCGGCTCGGCATTCCGACTGCCACTCTGCGCAGCTGGAACCGGCGCTACGACATCGGTCCCGCACAGGATCGCCCTGGCAAGCACCGCCTCTACACCGAAGCCGACATCGCCGCGCTCGAACGCATGCTCGCGCTGATTCGTGACGGCGCGAGCCCGGCCGGTGCCGCCGCCACTGTGCGCGGCATCGCTGTGCTGCCCGGCGACCGATTGCCGCTGCTCGAGGCCGCCTTCGCGCTCGACTCGGGCCGGGTGATCGCTCTGCTCGAGGCGAACGTGCGCGCGGTCGGCATCGTGGAAACCTGGGATGGGCTGTGCAGACCCGCCTTCGCCGATGTCGTGGCGCGCCAGAGCAGCGGAGAAGGCTGCATCGACGTCGAACACCTGCTGTCGTGGTGCATCACGTCGGTCATGCAGCGCACCCAGGCCCCGCACGCCCGCACCGATCACACCATCCTGCTGGCCTGCACGGGTGGCGAAACCCATTCGCTCCCTCTCGAAGTGCTGCGTGCAGCACTGGCGGAACAGGGGGTAGGCGCGCGGATGCTCGGGGCGGATGTGCCGACCGTCGCCCTCGCCGACGCACTGGCCCGCACGAGCGGACCGACCTCTGTTCTGCTCTGGTCGCAACGGGAATCCACCGCGTTGAGCTCGGCAGTTGTGGCCGCCCTGGCCGCAGGGGCACGCGTGTTCGTCGGCGGACCGGGCTGGCAGGACGTGCTGCTGCCCGCCGAGGTGCAGCGCGTCGAGGGGCTGGCCGAAGCGGTCGCCGTTCTCCGCTGACCAGCACGTCGCTGGACGGAGTGATCAAGGGAGCCGGTCGAATCGGGTGCCGAGACGAAGCCGCCGGTCAATATGGCTGGAGCCCAGCAATTTTCGGCCAGGAGGGCGTGCACCCCGCACGACCGGACGCATCAGAGCGGGGGCGCAGCACCTTCTCGCGGACGCGATTACGGGATGTGGTGGGCGTCCTCAGTGCGCAGTCGCCCGCCAAGCGCTGTCGCGGGCCGGCGCGACCGCACGGCTGGTCTGGGTCAGCGGCCGAGCAGGTGGCGCAGGGTTTGTTCGAGGTCGGGGGTGCGGAAGGGGTGGGTGGCGGCTGCCTCTTAGACACATCTGACGCT